>JBOHWK010000107.1:0-29145 GCA_050736715.1 Binataceae bacterium (SeqCode)
GTTACCGCCTCGGAATCGCCGAGGCCGCCGTCGGCAGCGTCCTCGCCGCCGTGGGCACCGCCTTGCCGGAGACCTTGATCCCGGCGGTCGCGCTGCTGGCCGGCCGCGAATCGCGCGATGCTCGTGCCGCGGTTGGCGTCGGCGCGATTGTCGGCGCACCGCTGATGCTCTCGACAGTCGCGCTTCTGGTGATGGGCATCGCCGGATGGGCCTATCGCGCCCGCCGCAGGCGGGTGGCGCTTCACGTCGTGCGGAACGATGCGCGCCGCGATCTCTACTTTTTTCTGCCGGTCTTTCTAATCGTGATGGCGGCGGGAACGATCCCGCTCGGGCCGATCGCGCGGCGCGCCAGCGCAACCGCCCTGCTAATCGCCTATTGCGGGTACGTCGCGGCAATGATGCGGCTCAAGCGGAGCGCTGACGCCGAGGTCGAGCATGGTCTTTATGCGGAAAGGCTCCTAGGCGGCAATCCGATGCGGCCGCGTGGATGGACGGTCGCGCTTCAAGTAATTGCCGGCGCGGGCGCGATTCTCGTCGGCGCCGGCGCGTTCGTCAATCAAGTCGTCCTATTCTCCGCCCGCCTCGGCGTCGATCCCGCCGTGCTCTCGCTAATCCTGAGTCCGCTCGCGACCGAATTGCCGGAAAAATACAACTCGGTGGTCTGGATTCGCCGGGGCAAGGACAATCTCGCGCTCGCGAACATCACCGGCGCGATGGTCTTTCAGTCGTGCGTCCCGGTGGCGCTGGGAATCGCGTTTACGCCGTGGCGGCTCACGCCGCCGGAATTGCTCGGCGGAACGATCACGCTGGTTTCCGCCGCGATTCTCTGCATTAATCTCCGCCACGGGGAACTCCGCGCGCCGGTGCTGGCGATCGGCGGAGCGGCTTATGCGATCTTTCTTTTGGGGCTGGCTTATCTCGGAGTGCGATGACGGATTGGCGGGAAATATCGGCGCGCTTCCAAGGCAACCGGCTCCTGTTCGGCGATCCGGCCGACGCGGGTATCGTCGGGATCGAAATCGCGTCGAAGACCGAAATCGAAGTTTACCAACGCACGGCGGGAAAGCTCGTCTCCGAGCGCCATCCGCTGCGGCTCTTCGTCCTGATTGACGAACCGGACCTCCTCAAGGGGTTCAGGCCCGCCCATGAGATTCGCCGGCTCGGCGGCGATTTCCGCTATCGATGGCTAGTGACGTTCGATTCGATGGACACGCTCGATGCGATCCGGCGCCATCTCCGCGAGGTCACCGGCAAGAATCCGAGCGCGCCCGGCGCGCCCTATCTCGCGGTCAGCGACCCGATCGAGCAGCATCTGATGCTGTCCGGGTCCACCTTCTTCATGGGACTCGAATTCGGCGATCTCCGCCGCCTGCAACTCGATATCGAGACCTACATCACGCCCGGTTTCGAGTTTCCCTCGGCGGCGCGCGAGGGCGATCGCGTGATTGCGATTTCACTCTCCGATTCCACCGGCTTCGAGCTGCTCCTCAAGGGCAATGCGATGGACGAACGCACGATGCTTGAGGAGTTGGTGCGAATCGTCGCCGAGCGCGATCCCGACGTGGTCGAGGGCCACAACTTGTTTCGCTTCGATCTCGAATATTTGGAGACGCGCGCGCGCCGCCATAAGGTCAAACTCCGGCTCGGACGGGGCGGCGGCGAGATGCGGGCGCGGGCGTCGCGATTGCAGATTGCGGAACGATCGATCGCCTACCGCCGCTACGACATTCCCGGCCGCAGCATCATCGACACTTGGATACTCGCGCAGCATTACGACATCGCCAGCCGCCAACTGGAAAGCCTGGGGTTGAAGCAACTCGCGATGCATTTCGGGCTGGCGCGGCCCGGCCGGGTCTATATCGACGCGTCGAAAACGAGCGAATACTTCGCGCGCGATCCGGAACGGCTGTTCGAGTACGCGCTCGACGACGTGCGCGAGACACGCGCGCTCGCCGAGGTGCTCTCACCCAGCTACTTCGTGCAGGCGCGGATTTTCCCGTTTTCGTACCAGAACGCGGTCCTGCGCGGGAACGCAACCAAGATCGACGCGCTCATGATGCGCGCGTATCTCCACGCCGGCCATTCGATTCCCGAGCCGCGGCCCGCCGCTCCCGTCGCAGGCGGGTACACGGAGATTCGCCGGTGCGGCGTGGCGCGCGGCGTCCTCCATTGCGACGTCACCTCGCTCTATCCGTCGTTGATGCTCGAATTCGGCCACGCGCCGGTCTCCGATCCGCTCGGAGTATTTCTCAAGCTGCTCGGCGATCTGCGCGCGTTCCGCGTCGAGGCCAAGGCGCTCGCGCACCAACTCACCGGCCCCGAACGCCGCTATGCCGAGGCGCTTCAGCAGACCTTCAAAGTCGTGATCAACTCATTCTACGGATACCTGGGCTTCGCGATGGGCCATTTCAACGATTTCGATCAGGCGGGCGCCGTGACCAAGCGCGGCCGCGATCTGATTCAGGCCGCGGTCGCGAAACTCGAAGGCGGCGGCGCACAGGTAATCGAGGTCGATACCGACGGCATCTACTTCGTACCGCCGCCGGGATCCACTGACGAGCGCGGCGGTGAAAAACTGCTCGAAAAGGTTACCGCCGCGATGCCGCGCGGAATCCGCCTTGAGATCGACGGCCGGTACGCCGCGATGTTCTCCTACAAAATGAAAAACTACGTCCTGCTCGACGAATCGGGCGCGATGACGATTCGCGGGTCGGGATTGCGCTCGCGCGGATTGGAGCGCTTCCAGCGCCGCTTCATGGCGGAGATGTTTCGCCTGCTGATGGAGGACCGGCGCGCCGAAATCGAAGAATTATACGAGAACTACCGCGATCGCATCGCCCGTCACGAAATCGGAATCGCCGATCTGATGAAGACCGAGACGCTGCAGGATTCGCTCGAGGTCTATCGCGGGAAAATCGGCGGCAAGCGGCGCAATTTGTCGGCGGCCTATGAACTCGCGCTCAAGTCCGAGCGAGCCTATCAGGCGGGCGACCAGATTTCCTATTACGTCACCGGTTCGGGCGCGCGCGTCAAAGTCAATGCGGCGGCGAAGATGGCCTCCGAATACGATCCGAAAGCGCCCGACGAGAACGTCGAATACTACCAGTCCAAGCTTGCCCAACTGTTCGAGAAGTTCCGCCCCTTCGCCGTGCGGCCGGGATTGTTCCCGGCGATGCCCGATAACGCGGGCGAATCGGCACAGCGGGCGATCTTCGAGGATGCCGAGTCCAAGCCGGAGGAGTAGCCACGCAATCCGAGATCCGCGCGGTGGCGTACGTTGTGGCGAAAATGTACAATTGAGCGGTTTACAGGAGATGTCGTGCGGATGAAAGCCAAAAAACAACCTCCCAGCGGCGCGATTTCCACCGCCGCCGCGCGCAATCATTTTTCCGATCTCATCAACCGCGTCGCCTATGGCAAGGATCGCGTCGTTCTCACCCGCCGCCGCCGCCCCCTCGCGGCGATCGTTCCAATCGAAGACATCGAACTGCTCGAAACGATCGAGGATCGCGAGGATCTAAAGGCGGTGCGGGCGGCGCGCCGCGAAGCCGATCTCAAGGGAACGATCCCCTGGAGGAAAATCAAGAAAGAGTTGGGCCTGGGCTGACCCAGGTATGGCCTACACGATCGATTTCACGCCGGTGGCCGAACATCAATTTAAGAACCTCTCGCGGGAGATTCAAACGCGATTGAGTCCACACATCGACGCGCTCGCGAATAACCCGCGCCCGCCGGGCGTGAAAAAGCTCAAGGGCGGCGACAACTACTGGCGCATCCGGGTTGGCGATTACCGCCTCCTCTACGAAATCCACGACAATGTATTGCTCGTGCTGGCCGTCCGAATCGCCCATCGCCGCGAAGCCTACCGATAAGCCCGCGGCTGGCAAAGCTCTAGCGAATTGTTCGATACTGTTTTTTTTTGGAGGAAATTCCAATGGCGAACGAAAAACCGCAACTCGACTGGGACCGCGTCAAGCTGTTTTCGATGCAGGTGGGAATGGACGTCAGCGCGGCGATGCTCTGCGCGATGAGCTATATCGGCGACCGGATGGGCCTCTTCCGCGCTCTCGCCGATGCGGGAGCGGTGACCAGCACGAGGTTCGCGGAGTTGACCGGCCTCAACGAACGCTACCTCCGCGAATGGCTCTCCGCGGTGGCGGCGGCCGGCTATGTCACCTACGACCCGGCGGCGAAAACCTTCACGATGCCACCGGAGCATGCGATGGTGCTGGCGCGGGAGGAGTCGCCCTTCTTTAGCGGCGGATTCATCGAAATGCTCGTGCCCAACCTGTCGGTCATCCCGCGCGTGATGGAATCGTTCCGCAAGGGGGGCGGCGTCGCGCAGACCGAGTATCCGCCCGAAACGTGGGAGGGAATCGAGCGGGTCACCGCCCCGATGTACCGCCATCATCTGGTCCAGCAATGGCTGCCCGCGATGACCGGCGTGGTGGAAAAATTAAATGCGGGCGGCTCGGCGCTCGACGTGGGATGCGGCAGCGGGCGCGCCGCGATCGCGATCGCGCGGGCGTTTCCCAAGGCCAAGGCCGCCGGCTACGACTCCCATCTCGGCTCGGTCGAACGCGCGCGTGCCAACGCGAAGGCCGCCGGCGTTGCGAATCGGGTCGCATTCGAGGTAGCCGATTGCACGAAGCTGCCCGCCGCGCGATTCGATCTGATTACCGCGTGCGACGTGGTCCACGATTCCGTCGATCCGGCGGGGCTTCTGCGCTCGATACGCGGCGCGCTCAAGCCGGGCGGCGCGTGCCTGATGGTCGAAATGAACGTGTCGTCGAAGCTCGAAGAGAACCTGAATCCGATGGGCCGCATGATGTATTCGGTCAGCACCCTCTATTGCATGACGGTTTCGCTGGCCCACGGCGGCGCGGGAATCGGCGCCTGCATGGGCGAAGCCAAGGCGCGCGAACTGGCAACCGCGGCGGGCTTCACCAAATTCCGCCGCCTCCCGATCGACGACCTGTTCTCGGCGCTGTTCGAGCTTCAGCCGTAACGCGCAGATATAAAGGAGCGGCGACCGGCGGTTACGCCGCCACTTCAAGACCCGCGGCCTTTGCGAGCTTTCGCTGCCGCTCGTCGAAAGTATGAAATCGGCTCGCGCGAAGAACGATCGCGGACGCGACGTGAACGATATCGAGGCTGCGGACGCCGAGCCTCGCTGTCCATCTAGATGAAAGCCGCCGGGCCTCGGTGAACATCCGGTCCGGCAATGGTTCGATCGCGAACACTCCCGCCTCTACGTCCTTCCTGAATGCGGCATAAGCGGCGCGGATTTCGGCGCGGCGCGCTTCCTTGCGAAACACCTGTAATTGCATCGCGTTCAACAATTCCAGTTCCACGAACGGCGTAATGAGCACCGGGATTGGAATGTGTTCCATGTGCTTGGCCGCCGCGGCGAGTTGGCATCCGGCACATACAGGGAGGCAAGAAAGCTGGTGTCCACGTATGCGCTCAATGCCGATCGCGCTCCCCCGCGATAAGTTGCGCGCCGCTCGCCTTGAATCGCCGTCCGCCGTATATGGCGCGCAGGCGGGCGAGAAAATCGGGCCGGACCGCACCCGCCGGGCGCACGGGAGTCAATCTCGCGATTACCCGCTTGCGCTTGGCGATTTCGATCTCCTCGCCCTGCTGGAAAAGCCGTTCGATCTACGGAAACCCGTAACGCAGATCGCGCACATTCGCGTGCTTCATGTGATGCATCATAGCGTCACATGAACAGCAAACAAGGCTGGTAACGGGCCGCGCCGGAATCAGCCGAGGCGGCGAGTAAAGGCCTCCTTGAACGCGGGCAGAATCGCGCGCCAGTCGGCGGCGATGCCAAGGTCGGCGCGCTCCCAAATCATCGCCTCGGCGTCGTTGTTAATCGCGAGCACCGTCCGCGCGCGCTTGATTCCGCATACGTGGTTGGGCGCGCCGCGCACGCCGATTGCGACATAGAGGCGCGGATCGATCGCCTTGCCGGTCAGTCCCACCTGCAATTGCCGTGGAACCCACCCCTGATCGGTCACCCGTCGCGTCGCGCAGATCGCCGCGCCGATCGCGCGCGCGAAATCCGCCGCTTGTGCGACGCCCTCCGGCCCGCCAACGCCCATCCCGATTCCAACCACGACTTCCGCGCCGCCGAGTGGCGCGATCGTGGGGTCAACTGTCGAATGCGCCGCGATAAGCCGGCTCTTCGGCGGCGCGATATCGGGATGCGCGACCTCCACCGCCGCTTCCTTTTTTTCCGCCGGCTCGCCCAACTCCAGCACGCCGGGCCGGACGGTCGCCATTTGCGGGAAGGTCTTCGAGTAAATCGGCGCGACGATGTTGCCGCCGAAGGCCGGCTTGAGCGCCACCATCTTGTTGTCGGCGTCCAAGGCGATATCGATTGCGTCGCCCGTCAGGCCCAGATTCAGCCGCGCCGCGAGCCGCGGCCCCCAATCGCGTCCGCGCTCGGTCGCGCCAAGGAGCAATCCCCACGGTGCGCCGCGCGCTTCGATCGATTTTGCAAACGCTTCCGCGGCGGCTTCCGGCGTGTAGGAATCCAACGCGGGATGCTCGATTGCGATTACCTGGTCGGCGCCGAAGCTCGCGAGCAGCCCCGCCTGCCGCGCGATCTTTCCGCCCAAGCCGATCGCAATTAGCGCACCGCCAAGGCGCGTGGCAAGCTCGTCGCCGCGCGAGAGCAATTCGAGCGTGCTGCGCGTGATTTTCCCTTCCAGATCGGTTTCGCACGCGACCCATACGTCGCGCCCGCCGGCTGATTTTCGCCGCGCGCCCGGGATTTTGCGCCGCCGAGGCGCTCGCGGGCTGAGCGCGCCGCGCTTCTCCAATTCCGCGACAATCTCGGCGGCGGCGCGGTCCGGGTCGGCGGCGTCGATAAACTTGCAATGCGTTTTGGGCGCCTCGACGGCGCGGACCTCGCGCACGCTGGTCGGCGATCCGGCAAAGCCGAACGCGTTCGCATTCGCGCTTAGGTCCGCCGCACGGATAATTTCGATCGGCTTCGATCGCGCCGCCTCGCGCTCGCCCGGCTTGAGTTTGATCGGAATGGCGACGCGCTCGGCGCAGGTCAGCACCGCCGGCATCGCAGCTTCGATCTCGTCGTAACCTTCGTCGCTTTCGCGCTCGGCGCGAATCATGCGGCCCTCGATTTCCAGCTTTCGCACGCCGGTGATTTGCGCGATTCCGAGCAGTTCCGCGATTTCCGGCCCCACTTGGCCCGTCTCGGCATCGAGCGAATACTTGCCGAGCAGGATCAGATCGAAGTGCTCGCGCCCAAGCCACGTCGAAAGCGCCCGCGCGGTCGCCAGCGTGTCGGAACCGGCAAAGGCGCGGTCTTCCAGATGGACCGCGCGGTCCATCCCGATCGCAAGCGCGTCGATCAGCGCCTCGCGCGCCTGCGGCGGGCCCATCGTGACGACGACGGTCTCCGCGCCATGCTGCCCTTTGAGTGCGGCCGCCAGCGACACCGCGCGCGAATCGAACGCGCTGATCACGTTGGGGCCGTCGCGCTTGATGGTTTTCGTCACCGGGTCGAAGTTGGCTTCTTCGATTAGCGGAATCTGTTTGATGCAGACGGCGATCTTCAACAATGGAATTTCCCTCCCGCGACGGCCGGCGTCCAAAGTTAACGAAGCGCGACGCGCCGATGCAACCGCGTCGCGTGCCATCGGCGGTGGTTCCGTGGTAAAAGCGGATATTCCGAATCGCGCGGAGGCATTTGCAATGATTACCGTTCATCATCTAAACGACTCGCGCTCGCAGCGCGTCCTGTGGCTGCTCGAAGAGCTTGGCGTTCCTTATGAGATCAAGCGTTACGCGCGCGACCCCGCGACGCGCCTTGCGCCGGCGGAACTCAGGCAGGTTCATCCGCTCGGCAAATCACCCGTGATTACCGACGACGGGCGGGCGATCGCCGAATCGGGCGCGATTATCGATTACATTATTTGCCGCCACAGCGGCGGGCGCTTGCAGCCGGCCGTAAATTCTCCCGCTTACGACGAGTACGTCCACTGGCTGCACTATGCCGAAGGTTCGGCGGCGCTGCCGCTGATGCTGCTGCTGTACACGATGATGCTTGGCGACGGGGGCAAGCCGCTCCAACCGAGAATCGACGCTGAGCTAGAGAATCACCTCGGCTACATTGACCAGTCGCTTAAGGGCCGCGAGTTTCTGGTTGGAGGCAATCTCACCGGCGCGGACATTCAGATGAGCTTCATCGCCGAGGTAGCGGGCGCCTTCGGCAAGCGCGCCGCGTACCCGAACCTCGACGCGTGGATCAAGCGATTGCATCAGCGGCCCGCCTATCGGGCCGCGATGGAAAAAGGCGGCGGGTATAGCCTGGCGATCTGAGCGGCGGCCGCTCCGCTTACCGAGGCGGCTCGAATCAGCTAATTTCGGAATGTGAACCGCTATCGCGCCCTGGTTGCCGCCGCTGCATGCACCGCGATGCTCGCGCTTGCGTTCGCGGCGCGCGCGGAGGCATCCGCGCCGATGCGAATCGTGTCGCTCGCACCTTCCGTGACCGAAACTTTATTCACGCTGGGCGCGGGGCCGGAGGTGGTGGGCGTATCGCAGTATTGCGACTATCCGCCCGCGGCGACCCGATTGCCGCGGGTCGGCTCGTTTCTGGTCCCGAATCTCGAGGAGATAATTGCGCTGCGCCCAACGCTGATAATCGGACTCGGTCTCTCGTCCGACCTGCGCCAAATTCACGCGCTGCGCGCGATGGGCTACCCGGTACTGCTGGTCAATGACGAATCGCTCGCGCAAATCGAGGACAGCATCGCCACCGTCGGCGCGCAGATCGGTCGCGCGGAGCAGGCAAAGGCGCTGGTTGCAAAAATTCGCGCGCAAATCGCCGCCATCCGCGCACGGCTCAAGGACACCGCACCCGTGCGCGTCCTGATGCTCGTGGGGCATCAGCCGATCGTCGCGGTGGGAGCGGGAACCTTTCTGAACGAACTGCTCAAAATTGCGCGCGCGAACAATATCGCCGCGGCCTCCGGCGAGCAATGGCCGCAGATCAGCCTGGAATATATCATTGCGATGCACCCGGCGGTGATTCTGGACGGATCGATGGGCACCGATCCGGCCTCGCCGGACCGGTTTTGGGAGCAGTATGCGTCGATTCCCGCCGTGCGGAACGATCGCGTGGAGGGCTATTCGCAGGACCTGCTCCTTCGTGCCGGGCCGCGGGTGGGAAAGTCGCTGGAGACGATCGCGCGAATGATTCATCCGAAAGCGTTTCAACCGAAGGCGGAGCCGCGCCCGTGACCGGTGGAGCGGATAATTCCCTGCCTGCTCATCTGACTCCCCGCCGGATGCTGTCGGTGCTGGCCGCCCTGTCGGCGCTGCTCGCGATTTCCGCCGCGGCGGGAGTGTCGTTCGGCAGCGTCCATATCAGCCTAGCGCGCGCGCTCGCCGATCCGCACAGTCCCGACCATGCGATCCTCTTTGCGGCGCGGCTGCCGCGCGTCCTGATGGGAATCGCCGTCGGCGCGGTGCTGGCGGCGGTCGGCGCCGCACTTCAGGCACTGGTGCGGAACCCGCTCGCCGAGGGAGGAATCCTCGGAATTTCCGGCGGCGGCGCGCTCGGCGCGATAATCGCGCTGATCGTCCTTGCCGGAAAGGGTTATGGCGAAGCCGCCGCGCCGATTTGCGCATTCGTCGCCGCCTTAATCTCAACGATCGCGGTCTATCGGCTCGCCCAAGTGGATGGCCAGCTCGAACCGCTGACACTGCTGCTGGTCGGCGTGATTTTCAACGCGATTTGGGGCGCGGCGATAATGCTCGTCAACAGCATCGCCGACTACTACTACCTCCGCAGCATCCTGTTTTGGCTGATGGGGAGCCTCGAAGCGCCGACCTATGGCGAAGTCGTGGTGGTGGGTGGGCTGGGACTGGCGGGTTTCGCGGTCCTGATGATGCGCGCGCGCGACCTCAATCTCCTGAGCTTGGGCGACGAATCGGCAGCCGAGTTGGGCGTCGATGTGGACGGCTTGCGCCGCATGGTCTTTGTCGCGACTTCGGTGATGATCGGCGCGGCGGTCTCGGTCAGCGGCATCATCTCGTTCGTGGGCCTAATCGTTCCGCATATTTTGCGGACGGCATTCGGCGCGGACCATCGCCTGCTGCTTCCCGCGTCGCTGATCGGCGGCGCGGCGTTCATGGTCATTGCGGACCTGGTGGCGCGCGCGGCGATTGCGCCCACCGAAATTCCCGTCGGCGCGATTACCGCGTTATGCGGCGGGCCGTTCTTCATTTATATGCTCCGGAGCGGCGGCCGCCGCCCGCTTGCGCTATGAACAACGGCGGCGATGCACCCGCGCTGCGCGCAATTCGCGTATCCGCGGGATATCCGGGCGTGCCGGTATTGCACGGCGTGTCGCTCGAAGTCGCGGCGGGGGAAATGCTCACGATCGTCGGTCCCAACGGCGCGGGCAAATCGACGCTCTTGAAGGCACTCTCCGGGTCGATCGCACCGGCGGAAGGACGGATCGAATTGTTCGGCCGTCCGCTGGAATCGTACGATCGCCGCGAGCGGGCGCGCCGGATCGCCTCGGTCGCGCAGGAGAATACGGCGGCCTTCAGCTTTACGGTGCTGGAAATCGTCCTGATGGGCCGCGCGCCGCACTTGGGCGCGTTCCGGTTCGAGGGGCCGCGCGATCTGGAAATCGCGATGAACGCGCTGGCTCGCTTTGGCCTCACGCACCTCGCCGCCCGCCACATTCATGAACTGTCCGGTGGCGAGCGCAAGCAAGTCTTCATCGCGCGCGCGCTGGCGCAGGAGCCGGCGGTGGCGCTTTTGGACGAACCTTCGGCGTTTCTCGATCTGAAGCATGTCGCGGAGATTTTCACCCGCTTCCGTGCCTTGCGCGCGGAGCGAAAGATGGCGGCGATCGCGACGCTGCACGATCTAAACGCGGCCGCAATGTACGCCGATCGCGTCATGGTGCTGAAGGACGGCGCCACGGTGGCATGCGGCGCTCCGGCGGAGGTCTTCACGGAGGAGATTCTCCGGCGCGTTTACGAGACCGAGGTGTTCGTGGGGCGCAATCCCGCGACCGGCACGCCGATGATTTTTCCGGCCGGCCCCGCCACCCGCGGCTGAATTGGCGCGTGCGGGCGCCGCTTTCGTCCGCTGGCGCGGTTGTCGTACAATAAGTCATCAACCGAATGGCCACTGCCGAATTAGCAGAAGAATTTCCTGCGCCACCGCCGCCCGTGGCGGAAGCGCCGGCTGCCCCGATACCGCTCGCGTTGCGGCCGCTGCATCGGATGTGGCGGCGGACGCTCGACACGATCCATGTCACTCGGGTGGAATTGCCGGTGCGCGGCCTGCCTGAAGCGCTGCGCGGCGTGACCGCGTGTCAGATTAGCGATTTCCACGTCGATCGCGACGAGGATCTCGAACGGCTCGAATTGGCGGTCGAAACAATTAACGCGGAACGGCCCGACCTGATTTTTCTGACCGGCGATTATTTTTCCGGCGCCGACACGATGAACCGCTATATCGGCGCGTTCCGCAGTGCGATCTCGAAGTTGCGGCCCGGTGCCGAGTTGTTCGCAATCCTGGGCAATCACGACCATTGGTCATCCGCCGAGCGAATCACCGAGGCGCTCAAGCGGTCCGGCGCCCGCGTGCTCGCGAATTCGAGCGGCCGGCTCGCGCTGCGCGGTGAAAGCCTGACTATCGTGGGAATCGACGATCTGTGGTCGCGCCGCGCCGAACCGGCGCGCGCGTTCGCGGGCGTCGCGCCGGACGAATGCACGATCGTGCTCGCGCACAATCCCGACACCGCCCTTTACGCGCGCCATCTGCGGCCCGGCGTGATGCTCTCCGGGCACACCCACGGCGGCGTGGTGCGAATTCCCTTCTACGGCTCGCCGTGGAAATCGATCCTGCGAATCGGCAAGCGCTTCTACTCCGGGTTGAACCGCTACGAGGACTTTTTCATCTACACCAATCGCGGACTCGGAACGATGTTCGTCCGCATCCGAATCAACTGTCCGCCGGAAGTTTCGCACTTCAGCCTGGCGCCGCTGGTAGAGGCCGCGCCCGCCGAAGCGAATCGCGGGCGGAAATTGCGCCCGCTCAAACGCGCCCCGAGGCGGCCCGCGGCGCGGCGCGTCAAACCCCGCGCAAAACGAAAGCCCGGCTGAGACCGGCAAGCTCGCGAATCGGCGCGGGCACTCGCGTATCTCGCGAAGAATCAACCGCCCTTTCGCTACGCGCGGCGCCAGCCCGCGCCTTCGTGTCCGAAGCGGAACATTTCGGGATGAATTATCTCGGCGAGAATTTCCAGCGATTCGGCGATTCGCGGGCCGGGGCGGTTGAAATACTGGTTCCCATCGACGACGAAGACACGCCCGCCGCGCACCGCCTTGAGCTTCGCCCAGCCGGGATTTTGGACGAGCGCCGGCATCTCGCGAATCGAGCGATCGATCGCGAAGCCGCAGGGCGCGACAATGACAATGTCCGGGTCCGCGGCGGCCAGCTCGGAGAATTTCATCCACGGTGAATGCGCTCCCGCCGTGCCGAACAGATTCGCGCCGCCGGCCATCTCGACCAGCGTGGGCATCCAGTTTCCCGCCGCCATCAGCGGATCGATCCATTCGATAATCGCGACGGGGGGGCGGCTCTTCGCCGTGCGCGCGCGATCGGCGATCGCTGACATGCGATTTCGGATGCCTTCGGCGAGCGCAACGCCCCGCTCCGCAACGCCGAGTGGGTCGCCCACGCGCTGAAGATCGCCCAGGATGTCGTCGAGAGTATTCGGGGAGAGCGAAATGATTTTCGGGCGCGCGCCGATCCAATCGGCGACTGCCGCTTCGACGTCGCTCTCGCTCACGGCGCATACCGCGCATTGCGACTGCGTGACGATTGCGTCCGGGCGGATTTCGCGCAGCCGGTTCACATCGACGCGATAAACCGAGAGCGCCTCGGCGACAATCCGTTTCACGCGCCGGTCAACTTCCGCGCTTGAGCCGGCGGGATCGAACTTCGGCTCGGTCAACGCGGGCAGGCGCGCAACCGAGGCCGGATAATCGCATTCGTGCGAGCGGCCCACGAGTTGAGATTCCAAGCCGAGCGCGCAGACGATTTCCGTGGCGCTCGGCAAAAGAGTTACGATTCGGTTCATCGCGGTTGCCAAGCCTAATCCTTATTGCCCGGCGGCGGGAAGCGGCGCTTGAAGGCGAGTCGATGCGATCTCATCGCGGCCCGCGCCTCCCTTCATTAGCGAGAATTGCACGCCGCCGGATTCGACTTTCTCCCGGACATAGTACGATTCGCCCGGGCGCGCATCGAATCGAAGCTCCCGCGCGTTCGCCGCCGAACAGACGATCGGTCCGCCGCCGGTTAGGAAGGCGTAGTAGCCGCCCGCCTCCAGCTCGATGCTTTCCGGGCCGCAAGTGACGAGCGGCGCCGCGCCGGACCCGATGAATTCATAGGGCCGGTACATATAGACGACGCCGCGATCGGCCGGCACGGGCAGCGGCCGCCATGCGGCGCCGTTCACGCCGCATCCGGCGGCAATCGCCACGGCCAGCAAGAAAAGCGCGCGCGGCGACGCAAGCCACGGACAGCGATCGTGGGATGAAGCATTCATCTTTCGCACCGGTGCATTGCGCACGCCCCTGAGCGCGTTTTAGCCCGATTCCGCGACAACTTCAATTCTCGATTGCGCGGCTGGCGCGGAGCGCGCCAAAAAAATAGGCTGGGAGCCATCGGGGGACCGACGCCATGTCCGATCGCGACGCCGTACTTGCCGCAAATCGCGCCTTCTACGACGCGTTCGAGAGCCTCGACGTGGAAAAAATGGAAGCGGTCTGGATGAGCGATCCGCGCATCGTCTGCATCCATCCCGGATGGCGCAAGCTGGTGGGATGGGGGCCGATCATGGCCAGTTGGGAGCGCATCTTCGACAACGTGTTCGAAATGAAATTCGAGTTGGGCGAGATGGAAGCGACGATCAGCGGCAATCTCGCGATCGTGCTGGTCGAGGAAAATATCATCCAGCGCGGCTACGACGGGAACTCGCGCTCGCAAGTGCTCGCCACCAACGTCTTCGAGCGCGCCGGATCTAAATGGCTGATGGCGATGCATCACGGATCGCCGGTGATCGCGCCGCCGGACGACGAGCCGCCGGTCCAATAATTGCCGCAAATTGAAGGAGGAGTCGCGATGCTTAAACGTCTGGATCGGGTGCAAATTGCGGTTGCGGATTTATCCGCGGCCGAAAGCGTGGTGGGAAAGGCGATCGGCGGCGAATTGCTCCGGCGCGACGAGGTCCCGCCGCTCGGAGCGAAGCGCTCGACGATGCAGGCGGGGACGAGCCTTATCGAATTGCTCCAACCCGATGGCGCGGGAGCGGTCAAGGATTTCTTCGCCAAATGGGGCGGCGGATTATTTGGCGTGGGCTTCTCCGTTGGAGAGACGGAGGAAGCGGAGCGCCAATTCGAAAAAGTCGGCGTGAAATTCGAAAAGGCGAACGGGCAGTTGTTTCTCGATCCCGCGGCGACGTTCGGGATGCGGACGGTAATCAGCCGCCATCACGAGCGCGCGCCGATCGGCGCGATCAAGTGGGCCTACGAAGTCACCAATCTCGTCGGCGATTGGAAGGCGGCGGCGGATCGCTACGCGAAAATTTTCGCGCTCGACGCGGCGAAGTTCAGCCCGATCGCGAGCAAGGAATACGGTTACACGGGGACGCTAACGCTGTTGAATCCGCCGGAGCGGCTGGATCGCGTCGAGATTGCGCAGATCAACGATCCGAACCTCGCGATGGGCCGGTTTCATCGCAAACGCGGCGACTCGCTCTATATGTTCTTTGCCGAGAGCGACGACGTTCAGGCGATTGCCGATCGCCTCGACGCACTCGGCGCGCGCTACCAGCCAAACCGGCCCGACGAGGCGGGGTTGGGCGGATTGTTCATCCATCCCAGCGCGTTCCTCGGCGTGCTGGTGGGAATCAGCCGGACTGAGAATGCGTGGCTGTGGTCGGGCGATCCGGAACGCGCCAAGCGCGCGGCCAAGGCGCGCGCCGCGCGGAAATGATTTCGCAGCATTGGAATGAACGCCACTGACACGCAGCGCGAGGAATTGCTCGCGCAGATCGCGAAAATCGAGGCCGACCTCGACGCGGGCCGATACCGGCCTGGCCCGTGGAGCCGGACCGTAGCCGCCGTCCGCGCCGCGCCAATTCCGGTGCGCGAATCGCTATCGGCTGACATCAGCCGCGTCAGCAGCAAGCTTCACCTGCGCGGCGGACGCGTGACGATGCCGGTGGCGGCGGCGATGGCGCTCGAAATAGTCGCGCTTGCGGCGGGCATCGCTTTGGTTATCGCCGGGCGCATTGTGGCTTCGAATCTCCTCGCGTTGTGCGGTCTCGCACTCGCGGTCACCGCTCTGCAGCCGATCGTGAAAGTCGCGGCGGGACGAATGCTCGGCGTCGGTTACGAGTACGCCTATCTCAAGGGCGTGGAGCCGCGCTTCAAGATGGCGTATGGGAGCTATCTTGCATGTCCGCGAGGGTCTCGCGTCGTGTTCCATCTTTCCGGCGCGATCGGATCGCCGCTTGGGGCATTGATAGCCGCGCTAATCGCGAACGGGAGCTTGCCGCTGACGGCGACGATCGCATGGTGGACGTTCTGGGTCGTCGTCGCGATCAATCTGGCGTCGCTCGCGATCGGATTGGCCGGAATCGCCCGCATCGGCCCGCTGCGAACGGCCGATGCGAGTTGCGGCGTAGCGGGCGCCGAAATCCGCGAGGCAATGGTTACTTAGCCGCGCGCATCGCGCGGGCCGGAAGCGCCGGGGCAATCCGTTTCACGCGCGATGCCATCTTTTCAATATCGGTCCATTTATCATGCCGCATGCCGTCGGATGCGCCCGCTCATCAGGCTGCCCCGGTTCAGCCCTGAACCACTGCGTCCGCATTCCTCTGTCCGTGTCATGCCCGCGCGTGGCCGCCGCGCGAGGAATCCCGGTCTTGGTACGCTTCTCCCACCCGTGAGCGCGGCTTGCCATGGATGTACCATCGCCTCAAAAGATTGACTATTTCCAGACGGCGTTTCTCATCGGGAGCGCGGCTGGAGGCCACCGCTTCGAATTCCTCCTGCGCGTCCGCAAGTTTCTGGTTGATTTCAGCCAGCGCCTCTGCGCATCGGTCGGCTTGTCGGGGCACTTCCAACTCTCCGCGCAAACCGATCTCCGCAAGTCGTTTCACCAGTTCCGCCTGGGACCGGGAGGAGCAGACCACGCGGGCGGCGTCTCTGGTTGTACCGAAGAACACTACCTCGCGGTCAAACATCGATTCGCGGCTTACGAGGCGAGGCTCACCTTCGAGCGGCACTCTTACCTCCACGCGCGGCTCCGGCCACAATGCGACCAACCGGGCGAGCGGTTGTTCATCCTTGTAATAAACGGCGTCCCAGGCGTCCGCGGCGAGTTCCGAGACGGTGAACCTGCGTGTCTTGCTCTTCTTGCGTTGCTCCATCTTCTGGATTTCGACCACGCGGATGCGCCGGAAATGCTCCGCTGTGGCCGCATAGAGCCGATCAACCCATTTGCGGCGCTCGCCCGGATCGCCAACGCCGAGCAACTCAAATATTGCGTCGTCGAGATCGCGGCGATCGGGCTGCCGCAACTCGTCCGGAAGCTGAGGAGGGCCATCCGCGATCTTCCGCGCGCGTTCTGGCGAATGGCAGTCCATAAGTTGCTCCTCGACAAGCCGGCCTGCCAGCCGGGTTTGCAATTTGTCGAACGCGGTCAAGATTTTTCCCGCGACCTGAGGCGATGCGTTCCGAAAATCCGGCACTTCCATCAACTTCACGTCCACCACCTCGGTCTTGAGGTTGCCCTCGGTGCCGGCGAAGCGGCCATAAAATGTCTTCCATAGCGCCGATAGCGTCGAGTTGAGCACGGCAACAATAACACGGCGACCGGTTGGATCGCCGTTCCTCGCGGAAAGATCGAAAAGATTGTGATTGCAGATGAGGCGGGCGGGGTTTTCCGCGATCACGTGCCGATACTGCTGCGCCATCGGCCAGAACGCGTCGCCCGGCCGCACCAACTTCGTCAGATCGTACCAAGGTTTTCGCGCCGCACAACTGGTGCGCTCCGGCACGGTAACCGGCTCCGATTTCGTCGAATCGAATGTGGCACCTTTCCCATATTTGAGGTAGCGCGCGACCCAGGTCCCGCGGAGTTCGGCTTCCTTCTTTCCAACGTGCAAGACGAAACGATCAACGTCCTTAGCGGTGACGATCGGGCGCTCGACAGCCATCAGGCTATGAACTTCGGGCTTCAAATATTCCCCTTCGATTGGGTGCTCGCTGCCGTCTCCCGCGCGAACAATTTTGATCTTGCCGGATGCGGCGAGATCGCGATCCACCCCGAATTTGCGTTTGAAGTCGCGCGCGGCTTCGAATCGTTGCAACGATTCGGATGTAATATCGCGCGGCATGAAGAAGTCATCGCAGCCGCTGGTTATCCCGCGACGGACCTCCGCAATCTCGCCAAGCGGCACAAATCGTGGCCCAAAATTCCGCATGATCTCGAAATATACGGCTGGGGCGCGCAGGTATCTGCCCCACTTCCCAGCATAGTCCGCCCCATCCTCCCCCCACTCGCCGTTCCCGGGAGCGCCAGAGTGAACCTTTCCCGCGCGAAGGCCTTCGGCCAGAAGATCGCTCTGCCTCTTTACGATGATGCTAAAGTCATCCTCTTCTTTGTCGGCCGTGGCCTGTTCGACCGTGTCGCGGAGCGCATCCACCGCGCGGAAGCGGACGGCGAACCGGTCCGGCGAAGCGCCAATAAGTTTTGCAAGGGGCTGTTTGAATTTTACAAATCTAACCGGCGTCGCCATTCGGTCGGCGGCATTTGAGCAGCGTTGAAGAATCGTAACGCAAGTCTTTACACGGGCATCCTCGAACCAAGGCTCCGCGTCGCTCTCCATCACGGCAACCAGTTTGAAGTTATCCAGCATCCATTTTTGAAGTTGGAAACCGTATTCGACATCCAGCCACGACGATGACGTCAAAAATCCGAAGTACGTTCCCTCGGAAAGAAGCTTTGCAGCCGCAGGCCAGAAATAGCAGTAAAGGTCGCTCCGGCCGGAGAGCCTAAGCCCGGGCCAGCGCCGCATTACGACACGCGCAACTTTTTCCTTTGACTCGATTCTCTCTTGACGGACGTATGGCGGATTGCCGACAACAGCGTCGCAGCCGTCCAATACCATCTTTGTGTGATGGGGCGGAATTTCGCAGAAAGCCTCTCCCGGTTCGAGATCGAAGAAATCGCGCCGCGCGATCCGGGGATAATTGGCCTCGTCGTTTATCTCCCGCGCCGCCAGATTAAGCGTGGCAAGATGAGCCGGATAGAGGGCGATATCGCAGCCGAACAATTCGCCCAAGACCTCGAGGTGAGGCTTGCGGGAGTCGAGCCATCGTTTCCGGTAATAGGCGCGTACCAGGAAGCTCCCGCTGCCGCACGCGGGGTCAAGAACCGTATCGCTGCTTTTGCGAACGCAAAAGGAATTAATCAGATCGACCACGTCGTCGCCGGTGAAATGCTGCCCCCACCTATGGCGCTCTTCGGGACTTACCAGCCGCTGAAAAACCCTCCCGACGACATCGGAAGAGATTGACTTAAAGTCGTATCCCTCAATTCCTTTCAGCGCCGCGTTCCACGCATCGAGCGCGCCGCGCCCCTCGAAAACGAGACGGCCGGCCCAATCCTGCTCGTGAGGATAAAAGAGCGGTTCATAATCTCCGCTGGCATCGACGGCCTTCTGGAATAATCGCTCAAGGGCGGCGTACGCCTCCGCGGCCGTTTTCGCGCCCTTGAGCTGAAAACGTGGAAGCGACGAAAAACGCGCGCGGAGCGCCTGATAGAAGATGAGGCGGTTCGCCAGGATATGAACAAGAGATTGGGCCGCGCGATCCAAGGCTTCCGACCAGCGCTCCGGATCCTTGCGGACGATTGACCAGTCCTGATCGAGCATCCATTGCTGCAAACGTTTATCGAATTCGCTGGAAGATTCGCTCCGTTTCCAAAGATAGGTGCGCGTACTAGTGATTGGCCAGTCGAGATGGCTTTCGAGCGAGCGGATGAACACATCGTCCGGCGGCATCGGCCAGTCTTCGAGCTGACCGCGGTAAATCCGCCCAAGATCGATAAGTAGTTGCGGGAGAAATTTCGTCCGGATGCGTTCCAGGTTCTCCAGACGGCCAACTTCATCGGCGTCGCGCAGAAACGGCGGTCCAAGCCGCCATTCCCGCACCCGCCGCTCCAACAACGGCACATTCCACTTTCCGCGATCCCAAAGAACGAAACGGTTTACATCCCACGTGAAGAAATACTGGACGGATGCGTTCTCCGCCTTTCGAAAGGCATTTTCAATGAGGTCCGCGTCATAGGCCGAGTGCCCCTTGGCGGTGCCCGGCAATCGAACTTCGCCGCAGATTGCGAGACAGCCGGAACTGCGATCAGAGAGGCTAAAATCCTTTCGCTTGCGTGCTTGCGGGCCGGTACCGTACCCCTCGATTCCGCTGCTCGAAAAGGGAGAATCGAACGTCGCGAAAAATTGATCGGCCCATTTGGAGACCTCCGCGCAGAATCCGGTCTCGTGGATGCGCGTCTTCCCGTTGGCCAACATGGCTATCTTTTATATCAGCGGGATTGACGTTCCGCGACGCACTGCACCCGTAGAAGACAAAGTGGCATCCGGGATTCCTCACGCGGCGGCCACGCGCGGGGTCCATATATGACACTTAGAGAGAGCGCGGAGAGGACAAGCACATGACAGGCCGAAGGGCCGGCGCCGCGATCATGTCCTTCAATCGGTGAAATCGGCGCAAGCCGCGGATTCCGCCGGGGCGGCGCGGAGGATTCCTTTGCGCGCCCATTCTTGTCTTTAATCGGCACATCGCTCGATTCTTGTGGAGGTGCGAAATCGGCATTTCGGGTGCTTGAACTTTTAGTTACAAAAGGCTTATATTTTTTATTAGGGATTCTTAGGGACCACGATAGATGGCATTACGTGGCGGATGGGGGACATCCTGCCCAATATTTAGCCGGATCGCGCAAATCGGCAAATTAAGGAGCATTATGGGGCTGGCAAGCGCATCTAATCCTTTCCTTGAAGAAAACGAACATAAACGGCCCTCCGTCCTGAACGTGCTGGGAGAATTGCGGGTTCCGCTGGAGGCTTCCGTCTTCTGGCTGAACGCGCTCAACCATCCGTTCCCCCATGCCGCCCCCGGCGAAGGCAAGCCGGTCCTGTTGATTCCGGGCTTCATGGCCGGCGACATGACGCTCGCGCCGATGGCGGCGTTTCTCGGCCGGCTCGGCCATCACGCCGACTACTCCGGCATCTGGGTGAATTCCGATTGCCCGCGCACCACGATCGAGCGCGCGAGCAAACAGTTGCTGAAGATGCATCGCAAGCATCGCGCCCGCGTGGTCCTGATCGGCCACAGCCTGGGCGGCCTGTATGCGCGCGAACTCAGCCATCGCCATCCCGAGGAAATTGAGCGCGTGATCACGCTCGGCTCGCCGATCAAAATGCCGCGGCATACGAGCCACGTCGCGGTCGCCGCGGTGGCGCATTCGATGGCAATTCTGCGCGGGAAGGAACCGGGCTGCCTGACCGAATCGTGCGCGTGCGGAATCAAGATCGAGGAGCGGATGGCGCCGGTGCCGACCACGGCGGTCTATTCGCGCACCGACGGAATCGCCCATTGGGAGAGTTGCGTCGATCCGACCGGCTCGCCGCTGGTCGATAACGTCGAGGTAATGAGCAGCCATTGCGGGATGGCGGTGAATCCCGACGTCTATCGGATCATCGCGGACCGGGTCGCGATGCGCGCCCGGCCGAAGTTGGGGATGCCGCGGCTCGCCGAGGCCGCATCGGCGTAGGGCGCGCGCCGGGTTCGCATCGGCTAAAGCCGGTGCGGCATAATACAATCGGTCGATGGCGCCGGTCGAAGCCGGTGGTATGCTCCAGTTGAGTTGAGCCGCGTCCAATGGCAATTGCGGATATTCATGGCAATGCGCCCGGCACCGACGAGGCGTTGCAGGAGATTGTGCGGCGGCTTGCCGATGCATACCGGCCGGAGCGCATCTATTTGTTCGGCTCGAAGGCGCGCGGCGACTTTGGCCCGGACAGCGACTACGATTTGCTCGTGGTCGTGAGCGATGACGCGCCACCGGAGCGGCGGCGCGGCCGACTCGCATATGAGGCGATCAGAGGTACGGGGATCGCGGCCGATATGCTGGTCTGCACGCACTCCTACTTTGAAGGCCGCCGCCATCTGAAAGCCTCGCTGCCGGGGATCGTCATCCGCGAGGGCAAGCTGCTGTATGCCGCATGACCCGCTCCGTGTTGCGGACACGAAAGCGTGGCTCAGCAAGGCGGCGGAAGACCTGCGGGCGGCAAGGCAGTTGCTCAAAGAGTCCGGGACTGTCCGGTACGGCGGTTTTCCACTGCCAACAAGCGGCGGAAAAAGCATTAAAGGGATTCCTTGCCTGGCACGACCTACCGTTTCGCAAGACTCACGAGTTGGAGGAAATCGGAGAGGCGTGCCTGGCAATCGATCCAACTTTGAAGGCGATCGTCGATCGGGCCGTGCCGCTCACGGAGTACGCATGGAAATTTCGTTACCCCGGCGAGCTAAACCGTCCCGCACAAAATGAGGCGGCAGCCGCGCTCGCAACCGCTGCCGGGGTTTATAAGGAGATCGCGGCGCGGATTCCCAAGGCGGCCCGGCCTTGAGCGGGCTTCTCCCGCAAGCGGCGCTCCGGTAAGTTTCTCCTGTGAGCCGGAGGTATTCGATTCGCGTCGCGAAGGAGAACCTGAAATTCTCCGCCGCGCATTTCATCGCCTATCCCGGATTCCGCGAGCCGTTGCACGGACATAACTATCAGGTTGCGATCGAGATCGAAGGCGCGCTCGCGCCGACCGGCTACGTGATCGATTTCGGATCGATCAAGCGGCTGACCAAAGAGATCGTCGATCGCCTCGACGCGCGCACGATCGTGCCGGCGAAGAGCGATTGCCTCGAAATCGAAGGCCCCGCCGATGGCCGCGTGCGAATCCGATCCGGCGCCGACGAGTTCGTCTTTCCGGCGAGCGATGTCTTCATGGCGCCGATCGTCCACAGTTCCGCCGAGGAGCTGGCGCATTACATCGCGGACGAACTCGCGCGCGCGCTCGAAGCGCAGGACGCAATGGCGGGCGTCACCGCGATGGCGGTATCGGTCGCGGAAGGCCCGGGCCAATCGGCGACGTATCGGCGCGAGTATCCGTAGTCAGAATAAACGCGCTCATATCGTAAGCTCCTCAAACCGAAGGTTTGCAGGCTCACACTATATTTAGCATTATAAAATACCATTCTATCCGAGTTTGGCCTGCGTTTCCCTTGACACAAGCCACCCGAACCATTATCTTTAGCGTCACTGAGCGAGGTTCGCCTTATGAAATTCGGTGAAGATGCCCTCGAACTGGATGCCATTGACCTCCAAATCCTGATTATCCTTCAGGAACACGGCAGAATTCCGCTCGTCAAACTGGGCGAGCAGGTGGGCTTGTCCGCGCCCTCGGTTAATGAGCGCGTGAAAAAGCTCGAAGACAGCGGCGTCATCACCGGCTATCACGCCATGGTCGATGCGAACCGGCTGGGCAAGGACGTTACCGCGTTAATCGGCGTGTCGATCGCCCATCCGAAAACGATCGCGCTGTTCGAGGCGGCCGTCGCGCTCCTCGACGACGTGTTGGAATGCCATCACGTGACGGGGCAGCACACCTTCATGCTGAAGATCAAAACCGAAAACACCGCGTCGCTCGAACGGCTCATCAACGCGATTCGTTCGATCGAGGGTGTGGCGCGAACCGAGACGATGGTGGTGCTATCGACGCATACCGATCGGCGGGCGATCGCCGTGCATCCGAACGGCGAATCGCCGGAGCAGAACGGCCGGCGCCATCGCCATGCCGCCCACGCGCCCGCCAAGCCGCCGCCTTTGGAAGCGAGGCGCGCGCCATGAGCCACGGCCACTGTAGCATCCCGAAGGCGCGCGGCCTCTACGATCCCGCGTACGAGCACGATGCGTGCGGGGTCGGCTTCGTCGTAAACATCGCCGGCGAGCGGTCGCATCGAATCGTGCAGGACGCCCTGACGGTGCTGGATAATCTGACCCATCGCGGGGCCACCGGATGCGATCCGCGCACGGGCGACGGCGCCGGCATCCTGATCCAGATTCCGCACGAATTTTTCGCGCGCGAGGCCGCCGCGCTCGACTTCGAGCTTCCCGCGCCCGGCAAGTACGGCGTAGGCCAGGCGTTTCTGCCGCTCGATGCGGAAAAGCGCAAGCGCTGCGAGGCCGCGTTCGAGCGAATCGTCAAGGAAGAAGGCCAGCGGATGCTGGGCTGGCGCGACGTGCCGGTCGTCGAATCGGAATGCGGCGATATCGCGCGGCGGGGGATGCCCGCGATTCGGCAGGTATTCATTGCCGGCGGCAAGGGCACCGGCGAAAGCATCAACGACCTCGAAGCGCTCGAACGCAAGCTCTACCTGATTCGCAAGCGCGCGCAGACCGAGGCGCTGAAGCTCGGCCTTGCCGATCCGGAGCTGTTCTACTTCTGTTCGCTGTCGGCCTCGACGGTGGTGTACAAGGGCCAGCTAATCTCGACGCAGATTCCGCGGTTCTTTCCCGATTTGCGCGATCCCGCGATGCGCTCGGCGCTTGCGATGGTCCATCAGCGGTTCTCGACCAATACGTTTCCGAGTTGGGACCGGGCGCATCCGTACCGCTTTGTCTCGCACAACGGCGAAATCAACACGCTGCGCGGGAACCTCAACTGGATGCACGCGCGGGAGAAAATGTTCTCCTCGCCGCTGTTTGGCGCGGACCTCCGCAAGCTCCTGCCGATTATCGAGCCGGCGGGGAGCGATTCCGCGATGTTCGACAATTGCCTGGAACTGCTCGTCCGCACCGGACGATCGCTGCCGCACGCGGTGATGATGACGATTCCGGAGGCGTGGCAGCAGGACCAACAGATGAGCGATTCCAAGCGGGCGTTCTACCAGTTCCATTCGTGCCTGATGGAGCCGTGGGACGGCCCCGCGTCGATCGCCTTTACCGACGGCGTGCGAATCGGCGCCGTGCTCGATCGCAACGGCCTGCGCCCCTCGCGCTACACAGTGACGAAGGACGGCTTCGTCGTGATGGCGTCGGAGACCGGTGTGCTCGACATCGCGCCGGAAAACATCCTGCACAACGGACGCTTGCAGCCGGGCCGGATGTTCCTCGTCGATACTTCGCTCGGGCGAATCGTGAACGACGAGGAGATCAAGGAATCGATCGCGTCGCACCGGCCGTATCGCGAATGGCTCGGCCAGAACCTAGTCACGCTGGAATCGCTGCCGGATCCGCCGAGCGCGCCGCCCGCCGATGGCTTCGAGGACGGCGATCTGCTCAAGCAACAGCAATCGTTCGGCTACACGCTGGAAGACTTGAAAGCGATCCTCGCGCCGATGGCCGCCAACGGACAGGAGCCGGTCGGCTCGATGGGCACGGACACGCCGCTTGCGGTGCTCTCCAGCCGGCCGCAGCCGCTATACAATTATTTCAAGCAACTGTTCGCGCAGGTCACGAATCCGCCGATCGATCCGATTCGCGAGGAGCTGGTGACCTCGGCGGAAACTACGATCGGCGCGGAGGAAAATCTGTTTCAGGAGTCGCCGCGCCATTGCCGGCAGCTTCGGCTCGCGCAGCCGATTCTCACCAACGCCGATCTCGAAAAGATCAAGCGGCTTGACGCTGACGGCCTGCGAACGATTACGCTTTCGACGCTCTATCGCGTCGCGGAGGGCGAGGCGGGATTGCGCGGCGCCCTCGACACCTTGTGCCGCGCGGCGGCGGCCGCGATCGAATCGGGGCGCACGATAATCGTGCTCTCGGATCGCGGCGTCACCGCCGAATACGCCGCCATTCCGGCGCTCCTTGCCACCGGCGCCGTGCATCACCATCTCATTCGCGAAGGCACGCGCACGCGCGCGGGCCTCGTGGTCGAGTCGGGCGAGCCGCGCGAGGCGATGCACTTCTGCCTCCTGGCGGGCTACGGCGCGGGCGCGGTGAATCCGTATCTCGCCTTCGCCACGCTCGCCGGGATGATCCGCGGCGGCAGCCTCAGGGACATCGACGAGGACACCGCCGTTCACAATTTCATCAAGGCGCTCGGCAAGAGCATGATCAAGGTGGCGTCGAAGATGGGAATTTCGACGCTGCAAAGCTATCGCGGCGCGCAGATTTTCGAAGCGATTGGATTGTCGCAGGAGTTGATCGACCGGTACTTCACCTGGACGCCCTCGCGCGTCGGCGGGGTGGGGCTGGACGCGATCGCGGCGGAGACTGCCGCGCGGCATCGTTACGCCTTCAACGTGCAGCCGAACCTCGACGGCGAACTCGATCCGGGCGGCCAGTATCAATGGCGCCGGCGCGGCGAGTTCCACATGTACAACCCTAACTCGATCGCCAAGCTCCAGCATTCGGTGCGCTCCGGCAATTACAAGACATTCAAGGAGTACACGCGGCTCGTCGATGACCACAGCCGCAATCTCGCCACGCTGCGATCGCTGCTCAAGTTCAAATCGGATCGGCCGCCCGTACCGATCGAGGAAGTCGAGCCGGCCGCCGAAATCGTGAAACGCTTCAAGACCGGCGCGATGTCGTTTGGGTCGATCAGCAAGGAGGCGCACGAGACGCTGGCGATCGCGATGAACCGGATCGGCGGCAAGAGCAACACCGGCGAGGGCGGCGAGGACCCCGCGCGCTTCGCGCGCGATCCCAACGGCGATTGGCGCCGCAGCGCAATCAAGCAGGTCGCCTCGGCGCGGTTCGGCGTCACCAGCAATTACCTGATCAACGCCGACGAATTGCAGATCAAGATGGCGCAGGGCGCCAAGCCGGGCGAAGGCGGCCAGCTTCCCGGCCACAAGGTGGACGATTTCATTGCGAAGATTCGCTACGCAACGCCCGGAGTCGGATTGATTTCGCCGCCGCCCCATCACGACATCTACTCGATCGAGGATTTGGCGCAGTTGATTTACGACTTGAAGAACTCGAACAACCGCGCGCGAATCAGCGTCAAGCTGGTCGCCGAAGTCGGCGTCGGCACGATTGCGGCGGGCGTCGCCAAGGCCAAGGCCGACGTGGTGCTGATCAGCGGCTACGACGGCGGCACGGGCGCCTCTCCCGTGCAATCGATCAAGCACGCCGGCATCCCGTGGGAGCTGGGCCTGGCCGAGACGCAGCAGGTGCTGGTGATGAACGGGCTGCGCGGGCGCATCCACGTCGAAACCGACGGCCAGCTAAAGACCGGCCGCGACGTCGCGATCGCGGCGCTGTTGGGCGCGGAGGAATTCGGCTTCGCGAGCGCGGCGCTGGTGGCCTCCGGCTGCATCATGATGCGCGTGTGCCACCTCAACACCTGCCCGGTCGGAATCGCGACGCAGGACCCGAAGCTGCGCGAGAAGTTCGAGGGCAAGCCGGAACACGTCGTCAACTTCATGATGTTCATCGCGGACGAACTGCGCGAATACCTGGCGCAACTCGGATTCCGCACGGTGGCCGAGATGGTTGGGCGCGTCGAATGCCTCGATCCGAACGAAGCGATCGAACATTGGAAGGCGCGCCACCTCGATCTGAGCAGGATTCTGAAGCGCCCCGACGCGCCCGATGGCGAACCGCTCCATTGCGTCCAGACGCAGGACCACGGGCTCGGCCAGGCGCTCGACAATCGAATCATCGAGTTGGCGCGCGACGCGATCGAAAATCGCAGGCCGGTTGAGATTCGCCTGCCGATTCGCAACGTGAATCGCACCGTGGGCACGATGCTCTCGGCGGAAATCTCGCGCCGGCACGGCGCGGAAGGATTGCCGCCCTACACGATTCAGATTCATCTCACGGGTTCGGCGGGGCAGAGCTTCGGCGCGTGGCTGGCGCCCGGAATCGCGCTCTATCTGGAAGGCAACGCGAACGACTACTGCGGCAAGGGATTGTCGGGCGGCTTCATGGCCGTGCGGCCGCCGAAAGCGGCGACGTTTAAGGCCGAGGAAAACATCCTCATCGGCAATGTCGCCCTCTACGGCGCGACCGGCGGCGAGGCGTTCTTCCGGGGAGTCGCGGGCGAGCGCTTCGCGGTGCGCAACAGCGGCGCGCACACCGTCGTCGAAGGCGTGGGCGATCACGGATGCGAATACATGACGCGCGGCCTCGTCGCCGTGCTGGGCAAGACCGGCCGTAATTTCGCCGCGGGAATGAGCGGCGGAGTCGCCTACGTGCTCGACGAAGACGGAACGTTCGCATTGAAGTGCAACCGCGGAATGGTCGAGCTTGGCCCGATCGGCGATGCGGACGAGTTGAAGCGGCTCCACGCGCTCATCGCGCGGCACCGTCAATATACAGAGAGTGCGGTCGCCAAGCGCATCCTCGGCAACTGGGATACTTACACCTCGAAATTCGTCAAAGTGCTGCCGACTGAGTATCGCAAAGTGCTCGAACGGCAGCATTTGGGCGCCGGCAACGACCTGGCGCGGCTGGCGACGGTGTGACGATGGACAGGATATTTAGATTAACCCCTCCCCTGACCCCTCCCCATAAACGGAGCGGGGAACCTGAAGATGGCAAGGGGCGGTTGCTGTATTCCTCCCTTCCCATTCATGGAATGGGGGCCGGAGGTTAGCTCCCGATGGGCAAGATAACCGGCTTCATGGAGATCGAGCGCGAGACGCCCGCGCGGCGTCCGGTCGCCGCGCGCCTGAAGGACTGGCGCGAATTCGACCTCAAGCTTTCCGACGACAAGCTCCGCGCGCAGGGCGCCCGCTGCATGGACTGCGGAGTCCCCTTCTGCCACAAGGGATGCCCGCTCGGAAACCTCATCCCCGACTGGAACGATCACGTTTATCGCGACCGGTGGCGCGAGGCGAGCGAAAGCCTTCATTCCACCAACAACTTCCCGGAATTCACCGGCCGCATCTGTCCCGCTCCGTGCGAGGAAGCCTGCGTGCTCAACATCAACGACGATCCGGTCACGATCAAGCTTCTCGAAAAGAACATCGCCGATCGGGCTTGGACCGAAGGCTGGCTCGTGCCGATGCCCGCCGCGCGCAAGACCGGCAAGCGCGTGGCGGTCGTCGGTTCGGGTCCGGCGGGGATGGCGTGCGCGCAGCAACTTGCGCGCGCGGGCCACGCCGTCACGCTTTACGAACGCGACGACCGGGTCGGCGGATTGCTCACTTACGGCATCCCCGACTTCAAGCTCGAAAAGTGGTTGGTCATGCGGCGCGCCGATCAGATAAAGGCCGAGGGCGTCGAGATCGTCACGAATTGCCGCGTGGGTATCGACCTCCATGCGGATGAGCTAAGGAAAAAACACGATGCGATCGTACTGACGATGGGGGCGACTAAACCGCGCGATCTGCCGATTCCGGGCCGCGACCTCAAAGGAATCCATTTCGCGATGGACTTCCTGCCGCAGCAGAATAAGCGCAACTTCGGCGACCGGCTCGATCCCAAAGGCGAAATCACGGCGCACGGAAAGCGGGTGGTGATTCTGGGCGGCGGCGACACCGGGTCGGACTGCCTCGGCACGTCGAACCGGCAAGGCGCGATCGTCGTGCATCAGTTTGAATTGCTGCCGATGCCGCCGGAGAAGCGCACCCCGGAGATGCCGTGGCCGGAGTGGCCGATGATTCTGCGCACCTCCTGCTCCCAGGAAGAGGGCGTGCAGCGCGACTGGAGCATCAATACCAGGAAATTCTCCGGCCAAAACGGCGCGGTGAAAAAGCTGCACGGCATCCGCCTCGATTGGAAGCGCGACAATGGCAAAACGGCGATGCATGAGGTTCCCGGCAGCGAGTTCGAGCTCGAATGCGATCTGGTTCTGTTGGCGCTCGGCTTTCTCGGCCCGGAGCCGGACGGAATCGTCTCCGAATTGGGCTTGAAGCTCGATAATCGCAGCAACGTGCTCTGCGAGAATTACCAATCGAGCGTGCCGGGCGTATTCGCCGCAGGCGACGCCCGCCGCGGCCAATCGCTGGTCGTCTGGGCGATCTGGGAAGGCCGCGAAGCGGCCC
>JBOHWK010000108.1:0-49232 GCA_050736715.1 Binataceae bacterium (SeqCode)
GTATCGTCGAGCCGGCCAGGAACGAGACCGTGAAAAACACGATCATGAATACCGGCTCGGCAAGGAACCCGACCATCCGAGTCCGGCTGGCGCCCATCGGACCGTAGGGATTGGCGGTATCCACCGCCGCCAGCGTGGCGAAGAATCCGCCCAGTGCCAGCACGAATCCGGCGCCAAGCATATCGCCCATGAACGCGAAGAAGAGCGGATAGTCCGTCAGCACCGGGATTAAAGTAGCGACAAAAATCGGCACCACGAATACAATGTAAGGCGTGGCCCGGAATATCCAGGAAGCGTTTTCGGAGACGACCTCGTCTTTGTTGAACAGCTTTCGGAGATCGCGATACGGCTGGAAGACGCTGGGGCCGCGCCGGGATTGAACGGCCTCCTTCAGCCGCGCCAACACTCCGGATACGAGCGGCGCGAACGCCACCACGAACAGTATCTGCGTCAGGTTGAACGCTACCGAACGCGCCATCGTTCAATGCTCCCGCCCATCAAGGGCTACTTCCCGCCCGGCGCTGCTGCTTCGCTGAACTCCGGGAAGTTAAAACGGCCGCGTAGGAATTTCTGAGAAATTAACCCCTACCGGCTCGCGCCTCGGTAGGGGTCATTAGCCCGGTTCAAGAACGGGCGGTTGATGCGGTGAACCCCATCACCGACTTTGGCCGCAAACTATAGCAGGCGGGCGGAGCCAGTCAATCCATCCGCCGCTCGCAATCTCAAATCCGGCTCCAGCGCGCCGAGGAAGCGAACAGTGGAACTCCATCGCCGTTTGCGGTTACATTGAGGGATCGAACGAACCCGGCAGTCAAAGCGCCCCCGCATAGAAGGCTCTGATTTATCCGGGATGCGCGAGGTTACGAGCCATGGAAGACACCGCAATCGCCGAAGTCGGCGCACGCGAAATTCTCGACTCCCGCGGGAACCCAACGATTGAGGTGAAAGTCCACCTCAAGGACGGTTCGTTCGGGCGCGCCGCAATTCCGTCGGGAGCGTCCACCGGGTCGCGCGAAGCATACGAACTTCGCGACGGCGATCCCCGCCGTTACGGCGGCAAAGGGGTGCTCAAAGCAGTTGCCAACGTCCGCGACCTCATCGGGCCGAAAATCCGGGGACTCGACGCGGCCGCACAAGCCGGCCTCGATCGGGCATTGATTGACTTGGACGGAACCGAAAACAAGTCACGGCTCGGCGCTAACGCAATCCTCGGCGTCTCGCTTGCCGCGGCGCACGCCGCGGCGGCATCGCGCAAGCTTCCGCTCTATCGATACTTGGCGCCGGACTCCAACCTGTTGCCCGTCCCGATGATGAACATTCTCAACGGCGGCAGGCACGCGGAGTCGGGCGTCGATTTTCAGGAGTACATGATCGTGCCGGCGGGTGCGCCGGACTTTGCCGAGGCGCTGCGCATGGGCGCCGAGGTGTTTCACGCGCTCGCCGCAGTGCTCAAGTCGCGCGGCTATTCGACGACCGTCGGCGACGAGGGCGGCTTCGCCCCGAGTTTGCGCAGCAACGAGGAGCCGATTGAATTGATCCTGGAAGGAATCGTGAAAGCTGGTTATCGTCCCGGCGAGCACGCTTGGATCGCACTCGATCCCGCGGCCAGCGAGTTTTACGAAAATGGAAAATACGTATTCGCGCGCTCGGACGGAAAGGCGCGCGACGCCGAAGCGATGACCCGGCTTTACTCCGATTGGATCGGCCGCTATCCGATTATCTCGCTCGAAGACGGCTTGGCCGAGGACGACTGGGCCGGCTGGGAGCTTCAGACGCGCGAGCTGGGACATCGCGTGCAAATTGTTGGCGACGACATCTTCGTGACCAACCCCGGCATCATCCGGCGGGGAATCGAGCGGCACATCGCGAATTCCGTTCTGATTAAGCTCAATCAAATTGGAACCCTGACGGAAACCCTGGAAGCGGTCCGGACCTCCCGCGCGGCTCAATATACCTGCGTGGTCTCTCATCGTTCGGGCGAAACGGAAGATACCACGATTGCCGATTTCACCGTCGCAACCGGCGTCGGGCAGATCAAGACCGGTTCGCTATGCCGCGGCGAGCGCATCGCAAAATACAACCGGCTGCTTGCCATCTCGGAAGAACTGGGAGAGAAGGCGCAATTTGCCGGGAAAACCGCTTTTGCGCGTCGATGAGCCGCTGCAGGAGTTTCCGGCCCGATTTTTCTAAGCTACATCTTGATTGAAGGCGGTGGAGTCCGCCGGAAACGCTGCTGTACGCCAGCAGGCCAATGACTCCTGAATCGCGATCGATTACGGAGTCATGGAACCCCAGGCGCTTGCCCGCATCGCGTTGAAGTTTGTCAACGCCATAATACGTGAGCTCGGCGAGGCGCCCTTGGAGTCGTTTCCTCGCGGCTCCCTGAAAGACGCTACGGCTCAGTGCCCGATAGCGAAGGCCCTGACCGCCCTCATCTTCTTGGAAGAACGCCGGGTGGTTTTTTGTTTTCCGTGGTACGCCGCTGCCGCCACAAAGGTCTGGAGCGTTTCCTTTGCCGATCCGTTTTTGATGTCGGTGGTTATGCCGGATGCCATCTATGAATTTTCCAGCGCCTTTCGCCGCGGCCTCCTGCCCGATTTGTTGGAATAGGTGAAAGCGGTGAGCCGGAAGAGGTTTGGCTACCTCGAAGCGTCATCGCCCGCGCCTCCCGCCATATCCGCCGTTCGATGTTCTCCATCCCCCGGCCCTATCACCCAAGGCGGACATCTTTAAATGTTTATGCCCCGGACATCTCCAATGTTTATGACAGTTGGCCGCCAATGGGAACGACATAGCCGCGAATCTGTGCTAGTTTCGGGTTTGGAGGCTTCAAGCATGGAAGTGTTTCCCGGCATTTCGATGGATCCGAAAATTCGTTTCGGAAAGCCCTGCATCGCGGGAACGCGCATCGATGTCGCAACGGTCCTTGGCGGGCTGGCTTCCGGGGCCTCTGCCGAGGATCTCGAGTCGCAGTACCAGCTCTCCCGCGAGCAGGTCTCCGCGGCGCTGCGCTACGCCGCTCACATGGCGGCGCATCTGCCTCCAGCCGTGGGCCGCCCGGATGAAAATCCTGCTCGATGAGAACTTTCCGCTTCCGCTGGTGCGGAAGCTCAGGGAAGTGGAACGAAACTCCGCTTTAGGCGGCGGGGCTTTCTTTTTGCACCGCACCGGTACGGCAGAGAGCGGGCCGGCTGAATCGGTCCACCGTGAAACGCGCCCCATCGCGCGCCGGAGGATGATATAGTGGGCGCGATTATGGCCCCTGCTTCAAACGGCGCCGCCGCCCGCTATGCGATCGTTGGCGGCGCGGGCTTCCTCGGCAGCCATTTCACCGATGCGCTGCTGGCCGATCCAAAAATCGAAGCGGTCACGCTCTACGACAATTTCTCGTCGGGCCGCGAATGGCATTTCGAGCATCATCGCGGCGACTCGCGGCTTCGGGTCGTGCGCGGCGATGCCGGCGAAATCGATCGCCTGACCGGCGCGCTCAAGGGCCACGATGTGGCGATTCATCTCGCGTCGAATCCCGATATCGCGCGCGCGGCCCGCGAGCCGGAGGTCGATTTTTACCAGGGGACGATGCTCACGAATAACGTCGTGGAGGCGATGCGCCGCGCGGGCGTCCCGCGCATTATGTACGCCTCCGGCAGCGGCGTTTACGGCGACCTGGGGGAAATCGAAGCGCACGAGGATTACGGCCCGCTCGTTCCGGTTTCCACCTACGGCGCGAGCAAGCTCGCGGGCGAGGCGCTGATTAGTTCGTACTGTCATATGTTCGACATGACCGGCTGCGCGTTTCGCTTCGGCAACGTCATCGGCCCGCGCCAGACGCATGGCGTGGGCCTCGATTTCGTCCGGCGGCTAAAGGCCGATCCGTCCCAGCTCTCGATTTTGGGCGACGGCCGCCAGAGCAAATCGTACATTCATTGCACCGACGTGGTGGCGGCGGTCCTCCACGCGAATCGCAATTGCGCGAAACGCTTCGAGGCGTTCAATGTCGCGACCGGGGACTACATCACCGTGACCGAAATCGCGAAATTGGCTGTGGAATGCCTTGGCCTGAAAGTTCATCCGCGCTTCGAGTATTCCGGCGGCGATCGCGGATGGAAGGGCGACGTGCCGATCGTCCGCCTCAACACCGATCGGATTCGCAAGCTCGGATGGGCCTGCAAGCACACCGCGCGCGAGGCGATGCGCGCGGCGCTGCTCGCGCTGATCGAGGATGACCGCACCAGCCGCGCATGACGAAATGCCGCCGCTTGCGATCTTGGCGGGAGGACTCGCAACGCGGCTTCGCCCGCTGACCGGGAAAATTCCCAAGTCGATGGTGGAAGTCGCGGGCGAGCCGTTTATTGCGCATCAATTGCGGATCGCCGCGCGCGAAGGAATCCGCGACGTGGTAATATGCGCGGGCCACTTGGGCGGGCAAATTGAGACGTTCGTTGGCAATGGCGCGCGATTCGGATGCCGGGTGCGATTTTCGTTCGACGGTGAAAGTCCGCGCGGCACGGGCGGCGCGCTCCGCCACGCGCTCCCGCTGTTGGGCGATCGCTGCATGGTAATGTACGGCGACAGCTATCTCGACACCGATTTCCGCGCGGTCCACGGCGCGTTTATCGCGGCGGGCAGGCCGGCGCTGATGACCGTGTGCCGCAACGAGGGACGCTGGGACACGAGCAACGTGGAATTCACGGGCGGCAAACTTGTGACCTACGACAAAACCGATCGCACGTCGGCGATGCGTCATATCGACTACGGCCTCGGCGCGATCGAGACGAAGGCCGTGCGCGAATGGCCGGCGCCGGACCCGTTCGATTTGGCGGACGTGTATCGCGATTTGTCGCGGCGCGGGATGCTCGCCGGATGCGAAATCCGGGAACGCTTCTATGAAATCGGCTCTCCGGGCGGACTGGCCGAAACGGACGCATTCATCCGCGGACATGGTATAAAGTAATCGCGGGAGTTGAGCGGAATTGATTATCACCAGAACTCCCCTGCGCATCTCGGTCGGCGGCGGCGGCACCGACCTGCCGTCGTACTACCGCGAGTTCGGCGGATTCGTGATTTCCGCGGCGATTACCAAGTATGTTTACATCACGATCAACGAGGCCTTCTTCCCCGGCTACTTCCTCCGCTACTCCGAGGCGGAACTGGTGGAATCGATCGAGCAGGTGCGCCATCCGCTGATCCGCGAGGCGCTGCGGATGCACGATATGCCCGGCCGGCTCGAAATTGTGAGCGTCGCCGACGTCCCCGCCGGCACCGGGCTGGGCTCGTCGGGCAGTTTCCTGGTCGGCCTGCTCCACGCGCTCCATGCCTACAAGCGCGAACGGGTGATGGCGGCGGAGCTGGCGCGCGAGGCGGCGGAAATCGAGCTTGGGCGATTGGAACAGCCGATCGGCCCGCAGGACCATTACAGCGCCGCCTTCGGCGGCATCACCTGCCAGGAATACAAGCCCGATGACACCGTCGCGGTTTCGCAGTTGCGCATCGGAGAAAATGCGCTGCGGGAATTGCGCGACTCGCTGATGCTGTTCTTTGTCGGCTCGACGCGGGCGGCTTCGGAGTTGTTGAAGGATCAGAAGATTCGATCCGAACAGCGCGATCCGGCGATGCTCGACAATCTCCATTTCGTGAAACAAGTGGGCATGGAAATCAAAGCGGTGCTCGAGGCCGGCGATATCCACCGCTTCGGCGAACTGATGCATACGCATTGGATGCGCAAGCGGGTGCGCTCCGCCGGGATGAGTTCGCCCAAGATCGATGAATTATACGAACTTGCGCGCACGCGCGGCGGCGCCACCGGCGGCAAATTGGTGGGCGCCGGCGGCAGCGGGTTCTTGCTGTTTCAGACGCCCGACCGGCGGCGCTTGCGGGCCACGATGACCCAGGCGGGCCTCACCGAAATGGACTTCAGCTTCGATTTCGACGGCTCGGTGGTGCTGCTGCGGAATCGGTAGGGCGCCGTGCTGCCGGGACGCGGCGCTGGTTCAGGGCTGAAATTGCTCAGCCCCGCGCCCGCGGCGGGATCGACTCGGCGATTGTGAAGCGGCCGCGAGCGTCCGATACGACTCGCGCCGCGAGGATCGTCTCGTCGTGCGCGAACGACACCCACCATCGCCCGCGCGCGGCGAGATCGAGGTAATGCGCCTTCTGTTCCATCGTGCGGATTGCGTCGAGGTCGTAGGCCTGGTTCCATGCGGGGCGCAGATGCGATCGCGTCGGCACGAGGTCAGCCAGATGGATGAACGACTCGCCGTCATCCGCGACGATCGCCGCTTGATGGCCGTGCGTGTGGCCGCCGGTCGCGATCGCACGCACGCCGGGAACGATCTCCGCGTCGCCGTCGATCGCTTCGACGTTGGCGCGCACCGGTGCGATGACGGCCTCGACGTGGCGATAGGCCGCGCGCAGGCGCTCGTTGCGCGGGTCGCCGGCGGCCTCCAGTTCGCGCTGCTGCACGATCACGCGGGCGTGCGGGAAGGCCGGCTCGAGCGCGTCCGATCGGCGTCGCCGCGAAAGCCCGCCCGCGTGATCGAAATGGAGATGCGAGACAACGAGATGGGTGACATCGCCCGGTTCCATCCCGAGCGCGCGAAGTTGATCGATGAGCCAGCCGCCGCCGCGATCGAAAATCTTCCGCTCGGAAGCGTCGAGCCGGTTGCCGATTCCGCTGTCGATCAGGATCGCGTCGCGGCTTCTTATGATTAGCGGGCAGGTGAGGCCGAGCAGGATGCGATTCTTGCGATCGGGACGATGCTCGCGCTTCCACAGTTCGCGCGGCACCACGCCGAACATGCATCCGCCGTCGTTGCGCCAAGCGCCGTCGCTGAGCAGAGCGACAGTGAATGCGCCAACGGAGATTTTGGGCGGCGCGGGGACCATCGATCAGCTTCCCACCAACCACAAACCGAGCAGCATCGCGACCGCGCCCATCGCGAGCGTGGCGAGGTGCGCGCCGGTCATCGTCCTCATTGCGCCGGCGGCGGCGCCGGTCCTGCCGCGCTCGGCTTCGCGGCGGGCGGCGGCGCCGGTCCGGAGCGCCAGGCCGAGCGCGGCCAGCATCAGAAGGAAGAGCGTGACCTTGATCGCGAGCACGATTGCGAATTGCGATGACACGTGGCCGTGGCGCGCGCGAACCGCGTTGAATACGTTGGCGATCCCGGTTAGCGCAAGGACGATCGCCGCCGCGAGCGCGAGTTGGTTGATTCGCGGCGCGCCGCGCGCGGTGAAGCGCAACTGCTCGGCGCTGCCCGGCGCGAGCGCCATCGCCGCGATCGCAAAGCAGGCGGATGCGCCGAGCCACGCCGCGCCCGCGATCGCGTGCGTCCATAGGATTACTGCTGCCAGCGAAAGTGGCTCCTCCCGCGCCGCCCCGGCGGGCCGCGCGGCGGAAGTTGTTTCCGGACCAAAGATTAGCCCCAAGCGGGACGGCATTACAGCCCCGGCAGGCCCGTTGATTCTCGCGCGCGGGTTGCGCATCATAGTCCGGCGGGCGGGCAGGGACTGCGGAGGACTTGCCGGCCGGGCGGGGAGGAAATTCATGGCGCACGGAGTAATCGCGGCAATCGATTCGATGGTGGCGGAGCGCAGTCTGCTCAAGCATCCGTTTTACCAGGCGTGGACGGCGGGCACGCTCCCGCTCGAACGGCTGCAAAGCTACGCGATCCGGTACTATCCGCACGTGGCGGCCTTTCCGCGCTACTTGAGCGCGATTCACTCGCGATGCGCCGATATCGAGGCGCGGCAGGCGATTTTGGAAAATCTCATCGAAGAGGAGCGCGGCGGGGAAAACCATCCCGAACTGTGGCTGCGGTTTGCCGAATCGCTCGGCATCGCGCGCGAACGGGTGTTGGAGGCGGAACCGTGCCCGGCGGCGCAAAATCTGGTTGGCATGTTCACCGAACTGGCCGCAAGCGGCGGGATTCAGCGCGGATTGGCGGCGCTGTATGCGTATGAATCGCAAATTCCCGCCGTCGCGGCGGCCAAAATCGACGGGTTGCGGCGCTTTTATGGAATCGGCGGCGAGCGGGGATTGAAGTTTTTTTCGGTGCATGAGCGCGCCGATGTATGGCACGCTCGCGCCGATGCGGGCCTTATTGAGCGGTATTCGCGCGGCGCGGCCGAGGCGGACGCGGCGGTAGCGGCGGCGGGCCAAGCGCTTGACGCGTTGTGGGGGATGCTTGATGCGGTCTGAGCGGACCGGGAGCGGCGCAATTTTTCTACCCGGTGGCGTTGCAAGGATACTGCTTGTAGCAAGGCCTTCGGAATGATATGGCTGTTAGGAACCCTAATGCCGGGGAGGTGGAGGGCGACGTGGGCGGTATAGGACGATTCTTTATCATTACGCGCGGGACTCGGCGGCTTTGCCGGAGCCGGGGAAATTTTGTGAAGTGCTCGCAATTGAAGCGCGCAGCGGTGGCGATAATTGCGGCCATGATCGCGGTGGCGTTTTCGGCGCCGGCGCGGGCGCAGCTATGCGACTCGACGGCCAGGTTTTCTCGGCCGATTCCGCTGGGAATTACAGGCAGTAACATCAAATTCGACTACGTCCAGATCAAGCGAAAGCACATTCCGATCTGCTATGCCGGCACGCTCGGTTCACTGGTCGAGGACTCGAATTCCAACGACTACATCCTGAGCAATAATCACGTAATTGCCGGGGAGAACAAAGACCCGGTGCCCTCCAAGATTATTCAGCCCGGCTTGCTGGATGGCGGATGCCGCCACGATCACGCAAATGCCGTCGCGAAGCTTTCGAACTTCGTCAAACTTAATTTTTCCCCCTCCGGCGAGAACACCGTTGACGCCGCGATCGCCGAAGTGATTCCCGGCACGGTCATGCCCGGCGGGCCGATCCTGAATATCGGTGTGCCGGCCGGCGGCACTGGAGTGGCGCCGGTTTTGGGGATGGCGGTGGAGAAGATGGGCCGGACGAGTTGTTTAACAGCTGGCACCGTTACCTCCACCGGGGTCAACGTACAGATCGATTACAGCGAATCGCCCCAGCCGGCGGGCACGAAGCTGGCAAATTTCGTGAATCAGATAATGGTCAGCCCGTCAGGATCGAGTACGGCCTTCGGTGCGCCGGGCGATTCCGGTTCCTTGGTCGTGACTCAGGCTTCCTGCCCGCAGCCGGTCGCGTTGCTGTTTGCCGGGGACACCGCCACTGGCGTCGCGATCGTCAGCCCAATTGCCAGCGTGCTTGCCGACCTGAACGGGAGAAAAACCCCGAATCTGGGCTTTCCCGGCGGCGCCTGCACGCCCGATACGGCGGACCCAGCATCGGCATCGCCGCTCGGTATTCCGGCGGCGGCGGTCTCCTCGGCGGCGGCGATCCGCGATCGCCACAGTGCGGACTTGATGAAGATTCCGGGCGCGATTGGGACCGGCATCGGGATTGGCGACGCGCCTGGAACGGCGGATATCGAGGTCTATCTCAAACAGTACACTCCGCAGGCGCAGGCGGCCGCGCCGGGCACTGTGGAGGGGGTCCAGGTCAAGCTGCTCGAAACGGGGCCGATCGTCGCGCTTTGATCGGGGTTACTTGATGGTGGATTGGCAAGGAATCACGGCCCTGCGGACGAACCGGTGGGGCGAATTAGGGTGACGTGAGGCTGAATGGCGCCGGTGCGGCCACGGGAGGGAACTAATGAGACTGTCTGGGGGTAAAATACGGATCGGCGCACTCGCGATTATCGGGGTGGCGGCGCTGGTGGCAACCGTGTTCATGATTGAGGTTGGAAAGAGCGGCGCGGCGTCATCGACTTACGGGCAAATTCTAATCGCCGGCGGCTGCGGCCCATTGGACGATCAACCGGCGGGACCAGGTCAACCGATGTTCCCGTTGTGTCCTTACAATGAAATTGACGTCACGGTATTTCCCCCAAACCCGGCATATTATGCCGGTGATTTCATGGATTCGATGTTCACCGACGAGCTATTCGATCCGGCCGGCCCCGGCTTTGCGCCACCGCAGCCGGTGTTAGACTCGGAATCGATGGATTTTGCGCCGGCGGGAGCCGCGGCGAGCTTGATTATTGGCGGCCCGAACGCGGGAAAGATTCTGATTTCCGGCGGCTTGGACACCTACGAGCCTATTTTTGACGCCTTTGATCAATCCTTCTGTCCGGCGGGCCAGACCTACCCAAACTGCTATCCGAACGAAACCAATGCAACCGATATTTACGATCCCGCAACCAATACCTTTACGCTGGGTCCCTTCATGAATGTTCCCCGCTGGGAACATACCCAGACGACCATTACAACCGGCCCCTACGCGGGAGAGATCTTTATTGCCGGCGGACTTAATAACCTTATGTCCACCGCGTTTCCCCCGACCGGTTCCTGGCTCGTGCTGAATTCGACGGAGGTTTACGATCCGGTGACCGGCACCTTTGCGCCTTCCGGCGAGACGCCGATTCTGCCCGCGCATCCGCCTTTCACCGAATCGGACCGGGCCTTCTTTACCGCGACGGAAATTCCCTCCAGTCCTCCAGGGCCGAACGCGGGAAATATTTTGCTCGCCGGCGGCGTCCGCGACGATTATAACGGAGCTCTTAACAGCACTGACATTTACAATCCCACGCCGGAATTGCCGGGAGCGCCCTACGGTACGGTTACCGCGGGGCCGGACATGACCGATTTTCGCACCCAACATACCGCGACCGTTCTGACTGTGGGCGCGAACGCGGGGGACATTTTCATCGCGGGCGGCAGTGACAGCTACGACGGCAATCCCACTGCGAAGACGGAGCTTTATGAGACGGCTTACAATGACTTTGTGCTCGGCCCGGACCTGACCATGTCCCGCGCCGATCATATTGCGGAAGTTATTCCCTCCGGGCCGAATGCCGGGGATGTACTGCTCATCGGCGGTATCAGCTACCCTTCCCAGATCTACTTCCCTCCGACCTCCACCGATTTGTACAACCCCATCCCCCAGCCGGGAGCGCCCTACGGCACCGTTACCGCGGGACCTGCCACGAATTTTTCTCACCTCGATGGGGTTGGAGCAACTATTCCGTCGGGCGCTTACGTCAATGACATTCTGGTTGCGGGCGGGGTGGTAGCGGTGCCAATTCTGACTCCGGCTCCGCCCTCGAGCGTGACACCGACGCCAACTCCGACTCCGCTTGCAACTCCGGACGCAGAGCTTCAGACGGACATATACGATTCCGCAACCAACAGCTTCATGGTCGGCCCGCCGATGAACTACGCGCGGTACTCGTCGATTGCGATCGCATTGCCGGCGGGGCCGCTTCCGACTCCGACCGCGACCGCAACCACCTCGCCAATCCCCACTCCCACCTCGACTGCCACGCCGACCGTAACCGCTACTCCGACCTCCACGCTGTCACCTAGTCCGACCGGTTCGCCGACTCCGACCGCCACCGTGACGGCGACAATGACCCCGTCGCCGACTCCGACCGCGCACACTGGGCCGACCCCGACGATAGTTCCCAGCCCGACCCCGACGGCCGTGCCGGAGCTGCTGACCGTTACCCCCGCCAGCCATAATTTCGGCAAAGCGCCGGTTGGTACGACGACCAAGCAAGTGACGGTAAAGTTGAAGAACAAAGACAAGTCCGACGGCCGCCTGCCGATCTTTATCCTCGGCGCTTCGACCAGCCCCAGCTCCAATTATCCGATTGTGTACAGCGATTGCCCGCAGCCGCCCTATAGCCTCAACTACGGTGCAATGTGCATCATGAAGGTGGCCTGCGACCCGGCCGCTCCGGGCCCGGTGCCGAACGGGACGCTTACAATTACGAGCAACGCCGCCAACGCGTCGCAAACGGTGGGGCCGTTAACTTGTACGGGGAAATGATGCGGGACCGGGCCGCCACGGAAGGCTACCGACGGAGTTCGCGCTGCATGATGGCATCTTCTGGGTCAAAGTGTTAACACGATTTCAAATGCGGCTTGACGCACGTTCGTGCCGCACGAGCGAGGGGATTGGGCGATGAAACTGACGCTGGGCGGGGGAAAGGTACGAATCGGTGCAACGATTCTTGCGGTGGGCGCTGCGCTGGCAGGCACAGCGATAATGGCGGCAACCTCGCGGCCCGCTCAGGCAAATTCGCCCAGCTTCGGTCAAATTATGATCGCCGGCGGATGCGGAGGTCCCACCCCGTTTCCAACCTTGAGTGCGGCGCCAACTCCGGCCGCGGTCGCAATCATGGCCGCCAATTTCCTGAGTAACAGCCTGACCGCCTACCAGCTTGGGGCGAAGGGTAACGTGTCCCCCGTCGCGGTAATCAGCGGCCCCAACACCGGGTTGGCCGGCCCGGAAAGGATCGCTCTCGATGCCTCCACGGGCGTGATTTACGTGCCGAACGAGCTGGGCGGGCCGTCGGGGAGCGGCAGTCTTACCGCATACCCGTTCGGCGACAGCGGCAACCTGACGGCTGGAGCCACCATTACCGGCGTCATTGCGGGCGACTTCAACGCCGATCTTGACTATCCGCAAGGCGCCGCAATCGACGCCAGCGAGAACATCTATGTGACGAACGACGGCGCGGGTCACGGCGGCGCCGACAGCGTGACCGTGTACCCCGCCGGCAGCAGCGGTGCGATAACGCCGAGTTATATAATCAGCGGCCTCAATACTCAGTTGCACCAGCCTGAAGGCATTGCGATAGACTCCGCCCAGAATCCCTATGTGACCAATCCCTCCGGCGGGCCCTCCGGCAACGGCAGCATCACCATCTATCCGCCGGTCTCGGCCACGGCCGGCAACGAATACCCACTCGACATCGTCGCCGGCTCGAACACCGCGCTGAGCCAGCCGGTGGGGATCGCGCTCGATGCGGGCGACAACATTTACGTGGCGAACTGTGCCGCGGATTGCGGAGGGGCCGGCAATCCCAGCGTGACCGTCTATCCCGCGCTCAGCAACGGCAATGTGCCGCCCTCCGCCACCATCTCCGGCTCCGACACGGGCCTTAGCGATCCGCAGGCAATCGCGCTGGATTCGAGCGGGAACATCTATGTGGCGAACGCCGACAATTCGAGCATCACGGTTTATGCGGCCGGCAGCAACGGCGACGCCGTTCCATCCGCGACGATCTCGGGCGGCGCCACCGGGCTTAACGGACCGTTGGGCGTCGCGTTCGGCATGCCGCAGACTCCCATCCCCTCCGCTACGCCGACCCCGTCCGCACCGATACCGCTGCATAAGGATTTGTGCCCCCAGAATAATTTCGTCAATTCGCTGAGCAGCGCCGATTGGTTCGATCCGGTGGCGGTTGGGTTTTTGCCGCCGCCGCCGCCCTTTCAGGGCAACCAGTGGATGGCATTCGGTCCGGCGCTGGCAACCGCGACCCTGATTACCAACGGACCGAACGCGGGAAAGATTCTGATCGCCGGCGGCATGGACACGGCGATTCCGCCGCCGGGATTTTCCGGGGCCAGCGTCACGAATGAAACCGAGCTGTACGATCCGGGCAGCGGCGCCTTTACCCTGGGGCCTTCGATGAACAGTCCGCGCGTCGGCCACACCGCGACGCTGATTGCCACCGGACCGAACGCGGGGGACATATTGATTGCGGGCGGCGCGCTTGACACGAGCGGGGGAAACAGTTGGACCGTGCTGGCGTCAACCGACCTCTACGATCCCGCCAGCAATACCTTCTTTCCCGCCGCGAGCACTCCGGCCTTGACCAACGCGCGCGCGGGCCATACCGCCACGACGATCGCTTCGGGAGCCAACGCGGGGCAAATTCTGCTCGCCGGCGGATGCTGCGACGCCAACGGGAACGATCTGGCATCAACTGACATCTATATTCCTTCGACGAACAGTTTTGCGCCCGGCTCCGACATGAACGTCTTCCGCGGCCCGCCGGTGGTGTTTCAGGAATCGCCGCAAAATTTCCCGGATTACACCGGCCACACCGCGACCGCGATTACCACCGGGCCGCTGGCGGGCGACATCTTTATCGCGGGCGGCGCCAATAGCCAGACCTCCGATAATTTGAACGCCTCCACGGAAATTTTCGACCCTGAGACCGGCCTGTTCTTTTTCGGACCAAACCTGTTTACGCGCCGCACCTGCCAGACCGCGACGGTCATTCCGTCGGGGCCCAATGCCGGGAAAATTTTAATCGCGGGTGGATTCCTTAGCGCCGATTTGGACAACGATGGAGACCCGGCCGACCCGGCGGACTATGCGGCCCTGGTTTCGACGGAAATTTACGATCCGGCGACGAACAGCATCGTCCCCGGCCCCAACATGACCGCGGCGCGGGCGTTGCAGACGGCGACCGTGATCGGTTCGGGACCCGACGCGGGTGACATCCTTATCGCCGGCGGCGTCTCCGCGACGGGCAACGATACCGCTTATGTGCCGTTGGCTTCGACCGAAATTTACGATTCCGCTGCCAACACCTTTTCGCCCGGACCGCCGATGGAAGCTACGCGCTATGACGCCGCCGCCATCCCGTTGCCGGCGAATCCGCTGCCCACACCGACGGTCACTCCCACGATGACCGCCACGCCGACCGGCGATCCAACTCCGGCGGAGACGCCAACGATGACTTCGACGGTGACGCCGACCGCGACTCCGACCATGGTGCCGTCGTCTCTGGCCGTCACGCCCCCTCACTTTAATTTTGGCAACGTGCCCGTCACGACGACGAGCAAGAAGCGGCTGAAGGCCAAGATTATGAACAAGGATCGCACGCACGAGGGCCCGGTGACGATCGAGGCGCTCACTTTGTCCGATGAAACCGATTTCGCGATCGTTTCGAGCACCTGTGGCGCGCTGCCCGCCACTCTTTCATTCAAGCAAAAATGCATCGTGACGGTGGCATGCACCCCTGCGGCCGCCGGTGCGATTACCGGAGGAACGCTCACAATCACCGGCAATGCGGCTAATTTGCCGCAGACGGTGATGCTGACCTGCAAGGGAATTTGAGGGAATGCCCGCGGCGCAAGCCGCGGGCATTTCGGTTTTCTCGCGTCTCCGCCGGAAACGCGCGTTTTATAGGGTCGATTTAATTACCGCGAGCAACCGCTCGGGAAGGCGAAATGTTCCGTCGGACTCGCCGGGAAAATCCACAACTTCGATCGCCGCGGCGCAATTGAGCGGGCCATGAATGTGCGGAAAGCGAATTTCCGCGCGCGGATCTCCAACGCCGGCAGGCGTTTCGAAGCGAAGCGGAGCCGCCAGCCGCCGCTCGTCGATGCACAACACCGCAAGCCCGTGTTGGCTGCGGAAAAAATTATTCGCCGTGCCGAGGATTTGTCCGGCGGTGGAGCAATGAATGAACCCCTCCACCGCGAGGCTCTCCGGCGTGTAGGAACCGCAAGCGATTGCCCGGTCCCATTCGGCGCGTTTGAGGATGTGAAAAATCAAAGGCCGGTCTCCTTTCAGATTTAACCGGAATATTATCCCGCGGCGATTGTATCGGTAAGGCCGCTTCATGGATAATGGCGCTGTAGGGCGGAATTTTTCTCTCCACGTGGGACGCTACGACAGATATCGGCGCGAAGTGCTGGCGATTAGCCGCAAGCTCTCCGCGCATGGCTACTTCGGGACGATTTCCGGGACGGCGGGCAACGTCTCAATGTTGGTGCCGGGCGAGGAGGCGATCGCGATCACGCCGACCGCGATGGCGTACGGCGCGATGAAGCCGGAGGACATCTGCGTCGTCGATTTCGAGCTTCAGCGGATCGCCGGAGCGCGCAAGCCGTCGATCGAAGCGCCGATGCACGTCGCCGCCTACCGGGTTCGGCGCGACGTCAACGCCGTCATTCATACCCATCAGATCTGCGCCAGCGCGTTGGGCCTGATCGGCGAATCGCTCCCGCCCCTGTTCGACGAAGTTACGCTCGCGATCGGCGCCGCGGCCGAAGTCATTCCCTATGCCCTCTCGGGCACGCGCGAATTGCACGAGCGGATGGCCGCCGCGCTCGCCAACCGATGCCATTGCTACATGATCCGCAATCACGGTGCGCTCTGCGTGGGGCCGGACCTGGGCGGAACCTTCACCTTTGTCGAACTGCTGGAGAAGACCGCTTCGATTTACTTGCAGGCGCTTGCCACTGGCCGGCCGATTAGCCGGCTGCCCGAGGCGATCGCCGTGAAACTCTTTGCGGAAGTCAAAGCGCGCCAGGACCGGGAGATCGCGCGCAAGGATGCCGCGCTGAACAACGGCGCGCGCACGGGGCGAAATCGGCGCTGGCCGGGGCGGATCAGCCTGACCAATGGAGGTTCTCGCTCGGGATGATTATCGGCGGCGGCGCCTCCCACCTCCCAAGGAACGCCATCGCGGAGCTTGGGCTGAAAATGCCCAAGCCGCGATAGGCGAAACGCGGCCGCCGGATTGGATCGATTAAGATGGATTTCGGACTCAGCGACGAACAGCGGCAATTGAAGGATAGCGCGCGCGCGTTTCTGGCGGGCAAATGCCTGCCGGCGGCGGTGCGCACGGCGATGGCCGGCCGGGAGGGTTATCCGCGCGAACTTTACGCGGAAATCGCCAAGCTCGGCTGGAACGGGATCGTGGTGCCGGAGAAATTCGGCGGCGCGGGGCTCGGGATGCTCGATCTGGCGATGGTGTTGGAAGAGGGCGGTTATGCGGCGATGCCGGGACCGTTCCTGTTTTCGTCGGCAATCGCCGCGAACGCAATTGCGCTGGGCGGCTCCGATGAAATGAAAGCGAAATGGCTCCCTGCAATCGCCACCGGCGAGGCGATCGGAACGGTTGCAATCGCCGAGGCGGCCGGCGGCTTCGATCCGCGCGATCTCCACGCGATCGCGTCGAAGGACGATTCGGGACGGCGCCTGGACGGCATCAAGATGTTTGTGCCGTACGCGCACATCGCCGATTTTATCGTGGTCGCGGCAAAGCAGACGGGTACGCCGGAGAGCGGCTTGTACGTTGCCGAGACCAAGGCCGCGGGCGTCAAGAGCCGCGTCTTGCAGGACCTCGATCTCACGCGGCGGGTTTCAGTGGTTGAGTTCGATCGAGCGCCCGTGCTTGCGCTCGGCGGCGGCGATCTGTTCGAGAAAGCGATCGACATTGGCGCGGTGGCAATCGCGGCTGATTCGCTCGGCGGAATGGAACGGGCGCTGGAAATGGCCGTCGAATATTCCAAAGTGCGCGAGCAATTCGGCAGGCCGATCGGCTCGTTTCAGGCGCTGAAGCACGCCGCCGCCGAAATCGTGGCCGAATTGGAACCGGCGCGCGCGCTGCTCTGGTACGCCGCCCATGCGATCGATTCCGGCGCCTCCGATGCGTCCCGGGCGGCCTCAATGGCGAAGTCGATGCTGTGCGGCATTTACAGCCGCGGCACCGATCGCGCGGTGCTGATGCACGGCGGAATCGGTTTCACTTGGGATCACGACCTGCACCTATGGTTCAAGCGCGCGCGCTTCAACGAATCGTATTTCGGTTCGCCGCAGTTCCATCGCGAGCGCATCGCGGCGCTCGGAAATTACTGAAGTTTGCGCCGGCCCGCCGGTGCGGGCGCGATGTTCACCCCGCGCAGGATGTCGGTCTTGGTCACGATTCCCGATAGCTCACCGCTGCCGCCGATAACCAGCAGCATCTGAGCGCCGCGCTGGCGCATCAGGAGCCGGAGCGCTTCGCCGAGATCGCAATCCTCGCTGACGCGCGGCGCGTCGCGATCGGTGAGTTCCCCAACTGTTTCGCGGTCCCAATTTTCCGGCGGCACGCGGTTCAGATCGGACGCCGAGATCGTTCCCACTACGCCGCTGTCGCCAACGGCCGGATAAATCGTGTGCCGATGGCGCGATACGATGGCGGCGAAATCGCGCAATGCCGCCGCCGCCGGCGCGGTAATTGCTTCGCGCCGCATCACCTCCCGCACCGTCATTCCGGATAATTCCGTAAGCCGGGCAGTCTCATGCATGTGCTGGTCGCCGGAGACCGACGCCTCGCCCGAGACCGCGTATGCGACGGCGGCGCCGATTAGGCTCGGAATGATGAACGCATGGCCGCCCGCGGCTTCCGCCACGAAGACCACCGCGGTGAGCGGCGTCTTGTAGCCCGCCGCAATCATCGCGGCCATCCCCACGGCGGCATACAGGCCGAAACTGGGCGTGCGCACGACAGCGTCCGCGAAGGCGCTGCCGAGTGCGGCGCCGGCGAGGAGCAGCGGTACGAACATCGCGCTCACGCCGCCGGTTCCCAGCGTGAAAATCGTGGCGATTAGCTTGAGCGCCGCGAACGTGAGCAGCACGTGCGCGGGCATCGAATGCGCCAGCACGTAGCTCACCGCCTCGTAATTCGGGCCGATCGGAATGATCGGAACCGAAAAGAACGACACGAACGCGAGGCCGCACAACGCGGTGCCGAGTCCGCCGATCGCGAGCTTCAGCGGATGTGGGATCCGGCTCGCGACGCAAAAGGTGCGCACGCGGCGAAACGTGATGTCGAACACGAGCGCGATTAGCCCGATTCCGAACCCAAGGAGCGCCGCCCAGGCCAAATCGCGGGCCTCAAACCCGGCGCTGCCGGTAAACTTGAACAACGGCGCCGCGCCGATGATCGAGACCAGCGTCGCGTACGCCACCACCGATGAAATCAGCGACGGCAACAGCGCCTCGTGCGCGAGGTCGTCCTTGTAGGGCATCTCGATCGCAAAAACGAGGCCGGTTAGCGGCGCGCGAAACACCGCGGCCATCCCGGCCGCCGCGCCGCTGATCAGCATGATGCGCCGGTCGAGCGGCCCCACCCCGAGGCGGGCGAGCTTCGTCCATAGCCACGAGCCGATCGCGCCGCCCGCGTAAATTCCCGGGCCTTCCAGCGCGGCGCTCCCGCCCGATCCCACCGTGGTGATCGATGCGAGCAGTTTCCACCAGAACGGGCGCATATCGATGTCGCCGTGATGCTCGTGGTAGGACCGGATGATTTCCTCGGTCGAATGCTCGTCGGGGTCGGGCGCGGCGTAATTCATAATGACGCCGGTCAGCGTCATGCCCACGACGAGACCGGCCACGATTGCCCAATGATGGGCAAAATAAAAAGGCAATGCCGCCGCCCACACGACGTCAAGGATTACGAACGAGATTCCGGTGACCGTTACTCCCGTCACCACGCCGATAATCGGCGCGACGATTAGCCACTTCTGGATGTCCCGCGAGTAGGTGGCGGCTAGGTCCTCGCGCACCAGTGCGCGAATCTTGCACAGGAGCGGATGACGCATGATTTCCGAATCGAGCACATTCGATAGTTTCCTCAACAGCGTGTTCCTTTCTCCCGATCTATATGGGTTCGATTCGATCGAGATTTACGTTCCATTTGATGTATCTGAACGGCGCAATTTGCAACCGTGATGTGGCAACGATGCCACAAAATTCCGCCAATGCGAAACGGTCCGTAGATTACGTTCCTAAACTAGGCATCTAAGCCATTGTTTTCAAAGGGAAATCCCACGAGATAACCGTGGCGGCGCGAAGAACCCCCAATGCACCCGCTAACGCCGGTTAGACACGGCATCACCCATCATGCCCAAGTCCGGCGAATCCGCCCCGCCGATGGCACGGCCCTTGAATGTTATCCAACAGGGCGTTACTCGCCGGACGAAATCGGAATCCCACCCGCCCCCTTCGGTGGCGGCTGCGAGCTTCGGGTTTCGTGTAGTGAGGAACGAAATGAGCGACGACAAGGAATTGATTCAAGGCGGTCCCGCAGTTCGAATCTTTCTGGTTGAAGACAATCCCGATCACGCCTTTATCGCGCTGACCATTGTGCGCCAAGTGCTCGGCGACGGCATTGAGATGCTGCTCGCGCAGAACGCCCAGGAGGCGCTTCAGATGATCGGCCATTTCACCGAATACGACCGGCCCGACCTCTTTATGGTCGATCTCCGGTTGCCCGACAACGGCGGCTTTTCGGTGCTCCACGCCGCCCATTCCAATGAGACGCTCTCGCACGTGCCGCTGTTCGTGATCACGAGTTCGCTGTTCGATCGCGACATCGCGGCCAGCTACCAGTTGGGCGCGGCCGCCGTGCTCGCCAAGCCGCTCTCCCGCGCCCGCTTCCGCGAGGAATTGGTGCGGGTCGGTGCGCTCCCCGCCTCGAATCGTCCCGCCGCAACCCCCGCTTGGCGCAACTAAAGGGGTGGCCGCTCGCGCTCTTCCGCGCGGGCTTGACCGGATCGCCGCAAGGTAGAACCCTTGGCGCTGTGAAGCATTTGGCCTGCGAGGTGACTCAGGCCGCGGCTCCGGCGCAATTGCGCGAGGTGCTCGCGATTCGCCGCCGCGTCTTTGTCGAGGAGCAGGGCGTCCCGGAGGAGCTGGAGTTCGACGCCGATGACGCGCGCGCCGTCCATGCGCTTGCGGCAGTGAACGGAGTTCCCGTTGGCGCGGGCAGGATGGTAGGGCAGGGCGGCAGCGTAAAGATCGGCCGGATGGCGGTGCTGCGCGAGTATCGCGGCGTGGGCATCGGGCGCGCGGTGCTGGAATTTCTCATCGGCCGGGCGCATACGAAGGGCTATCGCCGCGCGATTCTCCATGCGCAGGTGCAGGCCGAAGGATTCTACCTAAAATGCGGCTTTCGGCCGGAAGGACCGGTATTCGACGAAGCCGGTCTACCCCATCGCAAAATGGCGCGCGCGCTTTAGGCGCGAACGATCGAAATACCGCCGCGCGCCCTTGACCGAATCCGCGCAAGGTACAATCCTACCTCTCAGCCGCGCGAACATTCGCCGGGCCGAGGAGACGCCATGAAGCCATACACCCACGAACGCAGCGGTGCGCTGTTGGAGCGCGCCAAGAAAGTCATTCCCGCCGGAATCTACGGCCATCTGAATCCAATTCTGCTGACCCGCGGCGCCTACCCGTCGTTTTTCGCGCGCGGCGAGGGGTCCCACATCTGGGACGTCGATGGCAACGAATACATCGACTATATGTGCTCGTACGGCCCGATCGTGCTCGGCCATCGCCATCCCAAGGTCGAGGAGGCCGCGCGCAAGCAAATGGAGCAGGGCAACTGTTTCAATTCGCCCTCCGAAGCGTGGGTCGATCTGGCGGAGCATCTGGTGTCGATCACGCCGTTTGCCGATTGGACCGTGTTCGGCAAGAACGGCTCCGACGTCTGCACCTACGCGACCGAGGTCGCGCGCGCGGCGACCGGCCGCCCTAAAATCGCGAAATGTGCGGGCGCTTATCACGGTACGCACGCCTGGTGCGCGCCGCTGCCCGGCGGGTTGACCAAGGAAGACCGTGCGAACGTGGTCGAGTTCCGCTTCAACGATCTGGTAAGCCTGCGCAACGCGATCGACGAGAATAGCGGCCAGATTGCGGGCGTGATCGTATCGCCGTTCAAGCACGACGCCAGCCACGATTCGGAATTGCCCGCCGAGGGGTTTTTCCCCGGGATGCGCAAGCTGTGCGACGAAAACGGGATCGTGCTGATTCTTGACGACGTGCGCGCGGGATTCCGATTGCACCTGGGCGGGTCCGGCGAATTGTTCGGCCTAAAGCCCGACCTTGCGGCGTACTGCAAGGCGATTGCGAACGGCTATCCGCTCTCGGCGTGCGTCGGACGCGATAGCCTCCGCGAAGCGGCGCAGCAGGTTTTTTTCACCGGTTCGTATTTTTCGAGCGCGGTGCCGATGGCCGCGGCGCTCGCGAACCTGAGAGAACTGGCCGCTTGCGGCGGAATTGAACGGATGCGCGCGAGCGGGGAAAAGCTGCGCACGGGGATGCTCGAACAGGCGCGCGGCGCGGGCTTCGCCGTAACCTGGTCGGGGCCGCCCGCGATGCCGTACATGACGTTCAAGGCCGACGAAGGGCGTCATCGGCGAATTCGCCATTTCTGCGGCGAGTGCGCCCGCAGCGGCGTCTATTTTGCACCGCTCCACAACTGGTTCGTCTCGGCGGCAATCAGCGACCGGGACATCGCGGACACGCTCGCCGTGACGGAACGCGCGTTCGCGTCCACGCGCAAGGAATTCGGCGCATAGATTCAATGGCGGTGGTTGCGATTCGGTCCGCGGCGCTCGGCGACTTGCCGCGCATCACCGAGATCTACAACCATTACGTGATCGACACACCGATCACGTTCGATCTGGAGCGGCAGACGCCCGAACAGATGACGAAGTGGTTCGCCGGGCACAACGCCGGCGGGCGTTACCGAATGTTCGTCGCGGAAGAAGAGGGCGTGGTCATCGGATTTGCGGGAACCGGCCGGTTCCGCGATAAAGCCGCCTACGACACGAGCGTCGAGGCGACGATCTATTGCGCCGATGGAACCGCCGGCCGTGGGATCGGTTCGATGCTGTACCGCGCGCTGTTCGATGCAATCAAGAACGAAGACATCCATCGCATCGTCGCGGGCATCACGCTTCCCAACGACGCCTCGCTCGCGCTCCATCGCAAGTTCGGTTTCACGGAGGTCGGCGTTTACCGCGAGGTCGGGCGGAAGCTGGGCCGCTATTGGGACGCGATGTGGATGGATCGCCCGCTGCGCCAGAGTGATTGAATTCGCTCGCGCCGCGCGGCGGATTGAATTAGTCTTGCGAAGAGCCGGAATGGTCCGGCGCGATTTCCACGCTCGCCATATCGTAAAAGAAGGATTCTCCGATGCGCGATCAAAACGCCGCCCCGTTAAGCGAATCGATTCAGAACTACCGCTTGCCCAAGACCGTCACGCCCAAGCGCTACGAGATCCGGTTCGCGCCCGATTTGAAGGTGTTCACCTTCGACGGCGAAGTGAAAATTCAGGTCGTCGTCAATCAAGCTACTTCCGAGGTTGTGCTGAACGCGCTCGAACTCGAAATCAAGTCGGTCGCGGCCGAGCGCGCCGGAAAATTGATCGCGGGCGCCGCCACGCTCGACGAGAAGCTCGAACGCGCGCATCTCAAGTTTAAGGAGGCGCTCGCGCCCGGCGATTGGACGCTCAAGATCGCATTCGTGGGAATCCTGAACGACAAGCTCCACGGCTTCTATCGAAGCGAGTACAAGGATGCCGCCGGCCAGGCGCACACAGTGGCCGCCACACAATTCGAATCGACCGATGCGCGCCGCGCGTTTCCATGCTGGGACGAGCCGGAATTCAAGGCGATCTACAAAGTGACCCTCGCGATCGACGAAGGCCTCGTGGCGATTTCCAACGCCGGCATCGAGAGCGAACGATCGCTCGGCGGCGGGAAGAAGGAGGTCGTCTTCAAAGAAACGATCGTGATGTCCACCTATCTGGTCGCCGTGATCGTCGGCGAATTCGAGGCGGCCGAACCAGCCGACGCCGGCACGCCGCTTAGAATCGTGTACGTCCCGGGCAAGGCCAACTTGACCAACTGGGCGAAGCAGGTCGGCGTTTTTGCGGTCCGCTTTTTCGCCGATTATTACGGAATCCCCTATCCCGGCGACAAGCTCGACCTGCTTGCGATTCCCGATTTCGCATCGGGCGCGATGGAAAACCTGGGCGCGATCACCTTCCGCGAGACCGCACTTTTGGCCGACGAGAAAACCGCCTCGCGCGCCGAATTGGAACGGGTCGCCGACGTCGTCGCGCACGAAATCGCGCACATGTGGTTCGGCGATCTGGTCACGATGCGCTGGTGGAACGGAATCTGGCTCAACGAGGCGTTTGCCACCTTCATGGAAATGCTCGCGGTCAACGCCTGGAAGCCGAACTGGAAACGATGGGAAAGCTTCGGGCTGTCGCGCTCGGCTGCGATGGCGATCGATGCGCTCCGCAGCACGCGCTCGATCGAATATCCCGTAAACAGCCCCGAAGATTGCCGCGCGATGTTCGACACGCTGACCTACGAGAAGGGTGCGTCGGTGCTGCGGATGCTCGAGCAGTACCTAGCGCCGGAAGTCTTCCGCGACGGAATCCGCGCATATCTAAAGAAGCATCAATACAGCAACACCGAAACCGGCGACCTGTGGGACGCGCTCGAAGCGGCGTCACATCTGCCGGTGCGCAAGACGATGGACTCGTGGATTTTCCAGCCGGGATTTCCGATTGTCGATGCCGCATCGGCCGGCGGCGGCAAGCAGCTCGTTCTGAAGCAGCGCCGATTCTTTTATCTGCCCGAAGCCAACGACCAATTGTGGCAGGTGCCCGTGATGATTCGCGCAAAGACGGACAAGGGGGTGTCGAACCACAAGGTGCTTCTCGACGCGAAGGACGCCGCGGTCGAGTTGCCCGGCAAGCTCGAATGGACGCTGGTCAACGAAGGCGGCCACGGCTTCTATCGCGCGCATTACTCGCCCGAACTACTGGCGGCACTGACGAAAAATCCCGACGTGCTCGAGCCGGTCGAACGCTTCGGGTTGGTGAGCGACACGTGGGCCGCGACGGTCGCCGGATTGGGTCCCCTGCCGGAATTCCTTAAGATGACGCGGCTCTTCACCGGCGAGACCGACATCAATGTGTGGCGCGCGCTGCTCGGCCCGTTCGGCTATCTCGACATGATAGCGGCCGATTCCGATCGTCCCGCTCTGGCCGCCGCCATCCGCGCGCTCGCCGGTCCCGCCCACGAGCGATTGGGATGGGAGCCGCGCGCGGGCGACAGCGAACTAACGCGGCAATTGCGCGGAACGCTGATCGGAGCGCTGGGCACGCTTGGCGGCGATCCCGAAGTTCAGAAGCGCGCGCGAGAGCATTACGCACGCTTCGAGGCCGATCCCGCGTCCGCCGACCGCGACCTAATACCCGCGCTGGTAAACATCCTCGCGTACTCCGGCGACGCGGCCCGCTATGAGGAATTCAAAAAGAAATTCAAAGCGCCGCGCACGCCGCAGGAGGAACAGCGTTACCTGTTCGCATTGACCGGCTTCCGCGATTTGACGCTGCTGAAGCAAACGATGGAGATGTCGCTGGACGGACAGGTGCGCACGCAGAATGCGCCGTACGTGATGCATTCGCTGCTGCTGAATCCCGCCTGCCGCTATCAGGCGTGGGATTTCATGCGCGCGAATTGGGAGAAGATGGTGGACAAGTATCCCGACAGCGCGTTGCCCCGGATGTGCGAGGCGGTTGTCGCGCTGCTCGACCGCGAGGACGAAGTGAAAAAGTTTTTCGCGGCGCATCGCGTGCGAATCGGCGCGAAGCTGATGGACCAGCATTTGGAGCGCCTCAGCGTCGCGGTGAAATTCCGCAACCGCGAAGGCGCCGCGCTCCCCGCGTCGCTCAAGGGGTAGTGGCTACCGCGCGTGCGCCATCCGCGACGGATTGGGCTGCTCGTGGCCGAGGATCGGATGGGGCCGGTACGGCTTCTCCATCGCGGCAATCTCGTCCGCGCTTAGCTTCACCTCGACGGCGGCGATCGATTCCTTCAGTTGCGCAATTTTCGTTGCGCCGATGATTGGCGCGCTGACTCCCGGCGCCTGAACAATCCATGCGCATGCGACTTGCGCGGGTGCGATGCCGCGCGCTTTGGCGATTTTCTCGACTTCCGCCAAGACTTCGAAATCGTTTTCCTTGAAATACATCCCCTGCGCGAAATCGTCGGACTTGGAACGTGCGGTCGGGCCTTTGCCGCCTTTGTCGCGATTCCCCGCGAGAAAGCCGCGCGCCAGCGGACTCCACGGAATGAGGCCCACGCCGGCGTCGATGCACAGCGGGGTCATTTCGCGCTCCTCCTCGCGATAGACGAGGTTGTAATGGTTCTGCATCGTGACGAACCGCGCCCATCCGTTGCGTTTTTGGGCGTGCAGCATCTTGGCGAATTGCCACGCCGCCATCGAGCTTGCGCCGATGTATCGCACCTTGCCCGCGCGCACCAGCGAATCGAGCGCATCGAGGGTCTCCTCGATGGGCGTCGTGAAGTCGAATCGATGGATCTGATAGAGGTCGATGAAATCCATCTTGAGCCGGCGCAGCGACGCGTCGCACGCCTCCAGGATGTGCTTGCGCGACAACCCGGCGCGGTTAAGTCCGCCGCCCATTGGAGCGCAAACTTTGGTCGCCAGCACGATCTCGTCGCGCTTGGCCATCTCGCCGAGCCATCGCCCGGTGACTTCCTCGCTCGCGCCGATTGAATAAACGTTCGCGGTATCGAAAAAATTGATTCCGGCTTCGATCGCGGCGGCGAAATGCTCGCGCGCCTCGTCCATCGTGAGCACCCAATCGCGCCATTTCTTGTCGCCGTAGCTCATGCATCCAAGGCAGATGCGCGAGACGGTCATTCCGGTCCGGCCTAATTTTGTGTACTGCATGATTTCATCCATACCCGCCTTGTGCCCGGCATTTCAATGGCCGGAGAGCTTGACGCGCTCGGCCTGGTCCAAGTCCTCTATGATTCCGGTAAACACGCCGATAATGCCGTGGCGCGATGAACTGCGGCTAATGATCCAGAGAAATCCTATCTTTTCCGGCGTGCCGAGCAATCATCTCGTCCTGTAAGGAGAATTGATTTCTACCATACGAACCGGAAGCGACGGGCAAACCCCGTCATGCTACAATGCCGGAATGCTGACCCGGCTATACGCGACAAATTATCGCTGTCTTGTGAACTTTGAGTTCAAGCCATCCAGCAAGCAGTTGATTATCGGGCGCAACGGCACTGGTAAGTCAACTGTTCTGGATGTGTCGGCGATGCTCCGAGATATCGCGGTGCGGGGCCTGCCCTGCGAGGGCTATGTGATGGGAGAAACTGTCACGAAGTGGCAGCAGGTTCCCGAGCAACGATTCGAACTCGAGGTTACAGGCAACGGAGGAGTTTATCGCTATACGCTTGTGGTGGATGAGGTGGGCCAGCCGTCTCGGCCCCGGATCAGAGAGGAATCCCTGGACTTCAATCGCAAGCCGTTGCACCGGTTCCACGAAGGTGGTTTGGGCCTGTTCAATGACAAGCAGGAGCCGAAACCAAGCAAAGAATTTCATCTCGATTGGCACAGATCGGGCCTTGCAATTGTGGAGGCAGGCCGAAAAGACAATAAAAAGCTTACTTGGTTCAAGCAGTGGCTCGGAGGGGCGATTCAGGTGCAGATCAATCCTTGGGCAATGTCGTCTCGCTCGGAACGTGAATCGCGCGACCCCGCGAGGGACTTGAGCAACTTCGCGGACTGGTACCGGCATCTGCGTCTCGACAGCGGTAATGCGATCTTTGAAGCGATGGCAAGCCTGCGCGAAGCCCTTCCCGGCTTGGAAGCGCTGGACGCGAAAGAGGCAGGGCTTGATGTGCGCGTGCTTCAGGCCGCCATGCGCACGAATGGGAAGACCGTTCTCCTGCCGTTCGCGGATCTTTCGGAGGGACAGCGCGCGCTGATCGCGCTCTACATCCTGCTCCATTGCGCGATATCGAAAGACCGCGCGTTGCTTATCGACGAACCCGACAACTTTATTGCGCTTGCCGAGATTCAGCCTTGGTTGATGAAATTGCTGGACCGAGTGGACGAATCGAACTCTCAGGTGATCCTGGTGTCGCATCACCCGGAACTACTCGACCAATTGGCAAGCCAAGGCGGCGTATTGTTCGATAGGCCCGACGGGCGCGAAACGAGGGTTATACCCTTTCTCCCTGGCAACGACACCGGTCTAAGGCCGTCTGAGATCATAGCCCGCGGGTGGGAGCGTGCCTGATCGAATTGCGAACAAGATCGTTCTTACTGAAGACGCGGAGCAGCAGAATTTGGTGCGCCGCTACTTGGAAAAATGCGGTCACAACGTCCGCTTCGCGCGTTTTGTTACACTTACCGCGAAAGCTTCCGGTGGCAGCGGCGAGAAGTACGTGCGTGACAATTATGCAAAGCAAGTCAAGGCGTGCCGTTCTTCGACCGGCAAAAAGGCATCCGCCCTGCTGATTGTAATGATCGATGCCGACACTGAAACGACGGAACATCGCGCTTCCCAACTGGCGGATGCGCTAAAGGCCGAAGGCGCAATGAAGCGGGGCGTACGTGAGCCAATCGTCGTCCTGATCCCGAAGCGGCACGTGGAGACCTGGATTCGGGCTTTGTTGGGAAAGACAGTGGACGAATCCACCGATTACACCAAGCCGCAACCAACTCACGCGGAAATCAAGAGCGCCGCGGAGAAGCTTCATCAGTGGACCCGTCCAAGCATCAGTCCGCCCGCCGAATTTCCACCCTCTCTTATAGATTCGATGCCCGAATGGCGCAAAATCTCCGGTTGATTCGCGAATACGTGAGCCGGAAGTCATGAGGCCGCTTTGTCCCGCGCGCGCGAGTGGTTTAAGGTGATGATCCGATGAATGCCCACACAAAAGCTCATCGCGCCGGCACGGCGCGGCGCGGCAAGGTCAAGGCGCTGCTGTTCGATTTCGGCGGCACGCTCGCGTTTTTGGATTTCGAGTTGCTCGCCCGCGAATTTTCGCGCGAAGGGCGCAAGCTCGACGCGCGCACGCTCGAATATGCCGAATACGCCGGACGCGCCGCGATCGATCGGCATCTGATGGGGGGCAAGCGCGATGTTATCGCCTCCTATGAGGAATTTTTCCGCAGTTGGATGGCGGCGGCCGGCGTCCCCACCGGGGAGATTGAGGCGCGCGGCGAACGCTTCCGCGCGCTCCATCGCGAGGCGACGCTCTGGCGCGTCGTGCGGCCCGGAACCTTCGAGGCGCTCGAACGGCTGAAATCGGCGGGCTTGAAGCTCGCAATCGTCTCGAACGCCGAGGGCCGGGTCGAATCGGATTGCCGCCGCTTCGGCCTGGCGCCCTACTTCGACACGATTATCGATTCGCACATCGTTGGCATCGAGAAGCCCGACCCGCGTATTTTCAAGATCGCGCTCGATCGCCTTGGAGTGTCGCCGGAGGAAGCCCGCTTCGCCGGTGACATCTACTCGATCGATATTCTGGGCGCGCGCGCGGCCGGAATCGACGCCGCGCTGATCGACCAACACGGCCGCTACACCTGGGTCGAACACGAAAAAATCCGCCACATCGCGGAATTGCACCCGCTCGATTAGCTGGCACAGGCTTTAGCCGGTGCGGCTGATTCGGTTTGCGCGTTTCACCGCCGGATCGGATAATCGTGCCGGGCGGACATTATTACCGAGGGAGCGTGCGCGATGGGCAAACTGAAAGAGCAATCGGACAAACTCTTTACCGGCGAGGCCACCGTCCGCCAATTGCATCCGCTCTTCCCCACCGGCGAGAGCGAGGAAGTGGCGCCCGGCGTAATGTTCTTGCATTGGTTCGCCAACGTCACCGCGATTCGCACCAAAGAGGGTCTCGTACTGGTCGATACCGGGGCCTACTTCAATCAGAGCGAAACGCTTCGGCTGGTCCGCAATTTTTCGCCGGACCGAATCCATACCGCAATCTACACGCACGGCCACGTCGATCACGCTTGCGGGATGCCGGCGATTGTGGCCGAAGCGGGCAAGAACAAGGTTGCCCGCCCACGCGTCGTCGGCCATCGCGCGGTGGCTGCGCGCTTCGACCGCTACAAGCGCACCATCGGCTACAACAACGCCGCCAACACGCGCCAATTCAACCGGCCGGCATCGTTCCCCGTCGAGTACGTCTATCCCGACACCTATTACGAGGATAAATTCAGCGCCACCGCCGGCGACGACCGCTTCGAATGCCATCACGGGCGCGGCGAGACCGACGATCACACCTGGGTTTACATTCCCGATCGCAAGGTTCTATGCACCGGCGATTTCGTAATTTGGGCCGCGCCCAACGCCGGCAATCCGCAGAAGGCGCAGCGTTACGCTCGCGAATGGGCCGAGGCGTTGCGCGCGATGTCCCGGACCGGCGCGGAAGTCCTCCTGCCCGGCCACGGCTATCCCGTCTTCGGCTTGATGCGCGTGCGCCAAGTCTTGCTCGATACCGCCAACTACCTTCAGAGCCTGTACGACCAGACGATTGAGCTGATGAATACGGGCGCTCCGCTCGACGATATAATCCACACGGTCAAACCGCCGCCGAATCTCGCCGATAAGCCTTGGTTGCAGCCGGTGTACGACGAGCCGGAATTTATCGTGCGCAACATCTGGCGATTGGAGGGCGGATGGTACGATGGCGCGCCCTCGAACCTGAAGCCGGCGGCCGAGGCCGAGCGCGGGCGCGAAATCGCCGCGATGGCGGGAGGCGTGGCGGCAGTCACGGCGCGGGCGATGGAGAAATTCGCGGCGGGCGAGCTTGCGCTCGCGTGCCATCTTGCCGATTGGGCGGTGGCCGCCGCGCCGGATGACAAGGCCGTCCATGAAGCGCGGATGAAAATCTATGCCGCGCGGGCGTTAAAGGCGGATTCGACGATGGCGCACGGAATCTTCCGCTCGGCGGCGCTGGAATCCGCCCGCAAGGCGGAACTCGAACCGCCCGAAGACCACCGCCTGATGTGAGAGGGGAGATGTTACGCCAATTTACGCCGTCACGCCCTCGCCGTCGGATTGCGCCGGGCGAAGTTTGACCTTTACGTTCACGCGCGAGCCGAGCCGGTTGAGCATGGCGATTAGGCGTTCAACGCTGATGCGCCTGAAATCCGCATTGCGGACCCGCGAAAAATCGCCCGCGTCGATTTTTGTAAGGCGCTGCGCATTGCGAACGCTCAAGCCTCGGCGATCGAGCGCTTTAACGATCGCGGTAGCCAAGATTCCCTTGAGTTGCCGCGCGTCCGCATCTGGAAGATCGAAATCGCGATATATATTGCCGCTTCCACGGACAATTTCCGGCGCATTCCGCTTCATCGCAAAAACTCCCTTAGCCGTTTGATTCGGTCCTTCAATCTTCAACCTACAGCGGGCTGGGCGGCAGGGTGAGCTTGCCGAGAATCGCGGGGGCGCGCGCGCCGGTGACTTTCGGCAGATTCCCGGCGTGGCCGCGCAGCATTTGATACCCCAGGATCGCGAATGCGGCCGCTTCCAGCGCGTCGCCGTCCACGCCCGCGTCCGACGCGGGAATCACTTCGATTCCCGGCACTTCCGCCGCAAGCATTTTCATCAGAGCGGGATTTCGCGCGCCGCCCCCGCATACGATCAGTTGATCGATTCGCCCGCGCGGGACGATAAACCGGCGCACCGCGTCGCCGATCGAGCGCGCGGTGAGCGCCGTCAAGGTCGCCATCAAATCCACATCGGTCAGCCCGCTGCGGCGTCCGGCGGCGACGAAGCGATCGAGGTAGTCGGCGCCGAATTCCTCACGCCCGGTCGATTTCGGCGGCCGGCGCCGGAAATACGGATGGCGCATCAGCGCGGCGAGTAAGGGGGCGTTGACCCGGCCGCGCGCCGCGATTTTTCCGCCGCGATCCATCCTGATCCTGCCCGCCGAAATCCGCGAGGCGAGCGCGTCGATCAGCCCCACGCCCGGCCCCGTGTCGAACGCGATTACATCCGCGCCGTCCGGACTTGCGCCGGCCGGAAGATAGGTCGCGTTGCCGATTCCGCCGATATTCTGGATTGCCCGCCCGCGCTTGCGATCCGCAAAGAACCACAGATGCGCAAGCGGCGCGAGCGGTGCGCCCTCGCCGCCGAGCGCGAGGTCCATCGCGCGGAAATCCGCCACGACCGGCCGGCTGGTCATCGCCGCAATTACCGCCGATTCGCCCAATTGCAGCGTCGAGGCGATCTCGCCGTGCCGCGCGCGCCGGGGCGGCAAATGGAAAAACGTATGCCCGTGCGATCCGATAAACGCGACGCGATCCAAACTCACGCGGGCCTGCCGCGCGATCGCTATTGCGGCATCGCCGAGCGCGCGGCCGAGCTCGAAATTAAGCCGCGACAGTGCGCCGGCGCCGATCTTCCCGCCGCCGGACGCCTCCAGCGTCTCGGCGCGTAGCCGCTTCGGATAGGGAAAGGTTTGGCACGCGAGCACGCGCGCGGGGGGGCGCGCGCGCGGGTCGATTTCGTTGAGCGCGGCGCTGATCCCGTCGTGCGACGTCCCCGACATCAGGCCGATCGCGAGCAGCGGCCCACGTCCCAGTTTAATCCCGATCGGGTTCTTCGCCATCGTCGTCTTCCATTTTGTCCACGGGGCCGCGCCGGGAAAGTTTGAGCATCTCCGCGCCCGCGAGCAAGAGGCGCCATCCCGAGGGAAATTCCAGTTCTCCGGTCTCGGCGTGCGCTTCCGGATCGATTATCAGCTTGCGCCCGTCATGCCATTGCACGAGCAGCATCGAATGGCCGATCTGGCGGCCGGTGACGCGATCGATCGCGAAATCGCCGAACAAGGTGGATGTCCGCAGTTCGGAGAATGCGGCGCGGATTTTCGCCTGATCCAGCTCGCCCGCCGTGGAAATTGCCGCCGCCGCGAGCAATCCCGCCGCGTATGCCTGCGCCGCGGGATAATCCGGATCGGCGAATCCTGCCGCACGCATCCGGCGCGCAAATTCCACCGGAGTAGGGCCAAGTTCCGGCGCGAGATCGAGCGATTCCTCCCATTGCGAGGGGCCGACGATTCCGTCCGCCAGTTCTCCCAGCCCCTCGCGGAAGCGGCGCACTCCTGCGGCGACGCATCCCAGCACCGGGATATTGAGCGGAGTTGCCGCGACGGCGCGCATCACCGCAACATCGTACTCGTACGGGCCGGCGCTGAAGAGCACGTTGACCCGGTTTCGCCGGAGCGCGGGAAACAGGCGGGCGGGCGCCGCTTCGGCATCGAACGCGCCGCTCCATTTCACGCGCACCTTGACTCCGTGCCGGCGCGCCGCGCGCTCGGCGGCGGCGCGTTCGGCGCCCGCCGCGACGGCGAGTGCGAACTCCGATTTTGCGGCGACGATCGCGATTCGCTTGCGCCAGAACTTGAGCGTCGCAAGCATCCGAATGAATCCGCGCGTGTAATCGCCCGCCGGAGTCAGCACTCCGACGAGTAGCCGGTTTCCGCGCGCGTACAACGCCTCGCCCGCGCCGCCATGATTGACGAAGACGCGGCCGGCATCCGCCGCGATCGGGGCGGCGACGCGCGCGAGGCGGTTCGAGTAGGGGCCGAAGATGAGATCGTTTCGCCGATCCGTGCACAGTTCGCGATAGATTTCGGCGCATCGCGCCGGTTCGCTTCCGTCGTCGCGGCATTCCAGCACGAATTCGCAGTGCTCGCCGCCGACACGGAAATTACTGCTTGCGTTGGCGTCGGCAACAAACCGGCGCAAGGCGGCCTCGGCCTGCTTCCCCATCGGGGCATACTCGCCGGTCAGGGAGAGCGAAAGCGCGATCGCGATTCTCACCGCCCGATTCTACGCGCGCGGCCCCGCCTCATTCCAACCGCCTCGCTGCGGCGCCCGGCGGTGCTAGACTGCATCGGGATTCAACTTGGAAACGCCCGAAATGAAATCCGGCGCCGGGCCGGAGCGCCTCGAAGACAAGAGTGAACCGCGCGGCCGGATGGGCGCATTCCGCGCGCTGCACCATCGCAACTATCGGCTCTATTTCACCGGGCAACTAACCTCGCTCGCCGGCACCTGGATGCAAAGCGCGGCGCAGGCGTGGCTGATCCTCAAGCTGACCAATTCCTCCTTCATGCTGGGCGTGGTCTCGTTCGCGCAATTCCTGCCGGTTCTGATCGTGGGGCTGTTCGCGGGAGTCGTAGTCGATCGAATCGATCGCCGCCGGATGCTGATGGGAACGCAGACGCTGCTGATGCTAAGCGCGTTCACGCTGGCGGGACTTACTTGGTCGGGGGTGGTGAGGCCGTGGCACGTGATCGCGCTCGCGGCGTTCAACGGAACCATCAGCGCATTCGATATGCCGGGCAGGCAGGCATTCGTGGTGGAGATGGTCGGGATCGAGGACCTGGCCAACGCGATCGCGCTCAACTCGATGATGTTCAACAGCGCGCGGATGCTAGGGCCGGCGCTGGCCGGAATCATAATCGCATGGCTCGGCACCGGAACCTGCTTCTTCATCAACGGAATAAGTTTTCTCGCGGTCATATTCAGCCTCTACCTGATGGTAATCCCGCCGCGCACGATCGCGGGGGCGGGCGAGACGATGCTCAAGCAGTTGCGCGCGGGACTCGCCTACGTCCGGCGGCATCGGCGGATTTCCCGGCACATGATGCTGGCCTCGGCCGCCAACGGATTCGGCTACCAGTATCTCGTCCTGCTGCCCGTGTTCGCCCGCGACGTATTGCACGGGAGCGCGCGCGCGTACGGATTTCTTTTGGCGATTCTGGGGCTGGGATCGGTAATCGGCGCGGCGACGCTTGCCTCGCGGGTGAGCACAAAGGAAATCCGCAACAACCTGATCGCCGGGTTGCTGGTCTCGGCGGTTGGAATCGCGGTTTTCGGATTGTCGCCGTGGTTGTACCTGTCGCTGGCGGCGCAAATGGTTATCGGCGCGGGACTGACCAACTTCCGCGCCGGCAACACCACGCTCGTGCAATTGGCGCTCGACAACGATCTGCGCGGGCGCGTGATGAGCACCTATCAGTTGTCGGCGGTCGGGATGACGCCGATCGGCGCACTAACGATCGGCTATCTGGGCGAGGCGATCGGGCCGCGCGAAGCGGTGTCGATCTGCGCGGCGGTCACGTTGATCTGCGGGATAGCGGCGCTCGCCGGCCTAAAGGCGGACGATCCCCTCGAGTCCGCCGCGCCGGGCTGAAATACCGCGCTTAGCGCAGGCGCAATTGGAACGCCTGCCGGCCTTTTTCGCCCGGCTTGACCTCGAACTGGACCTCGTTGCCCTCGCGCAGGTCGTCGAATTGGACCTTCTCCGCCAGCTTCGAGCGATGGAAAAATACCTCGTCGCCGCCGTCGTCCGGAGTAATGAAGCCGAAGCCCTTGTCCTTGATGATTTTCTTGATCGTTCCGTACACGTTGAAATCCCCTCCGCGCGAAACTTGTCGAATTGGTCCCGCGCCCGGCTTGAGATTACCCCGCGCGCGCCGTAAGTAAAATGGGGTATGCTGAAGGCCGTCACGCTCAAGGAAATCGAACGCATCTTCGCAATTACCGATCCGATGGGGATATCGCGCGAGGCGCTCGTGATCCCGCTCCGCACCGAGCACCCCGGACGGGTGTCGGTCATGAAAGACGGCAAGCTGGAGATAGTCGTGGAGCGCGACGGCGATTTCGAGCAATGGCTCGCGGGCCTGGGCGATCGCATCCGGGAATTGATGGATCGCCCGGAGGGGTAGGGGAACCGGTACTTCAGGATGGGCGCGTTTCCGGAGTGCGAGAGTGGCGCACGCGGGATTGTGAAACGGGTCCGGTCCGAAGAGTAAGCCCGTTGAGAGGCTTCGCCGCCAGCGCGGGCATTACCCCGGTTCTTGGTCCAAGAGCGCGCTCCATTTGCGCGACGGGCGGCCTTCCCAGCCGCGCTTCTGATAGGCGTAGCTGGCGATCAGCGGGACGGCGATCGTCGCCTCGCAATAGACCATCTGTTCATAGGTGGTATCGACCTTGCCCCAACTGCTCGCCTCCTTGAGCGTGCTGCCGGAGAGCGCGCCGTCGCGAACGTCGGCCACGGTGATCTGGATGGCATACTTGTGCATCGGTACCTCATGCCCCAGCACCTCCGCCGCGACGACAATATCCTGCGCGAAGTTTTTCGGCACGCCGCCGCCGATCATGAGGAGCCCCGTGCTCTGGTTCTTTACCTTGAGCCGAGTCAATTCGTAAAAATCCTTCGCGCTGTCGAGGCTAACCTTCGGCTTATTCTTGCGCGCCGCCTGATGGGCGACCAATCCGAAGCCCGCCGAGCAATCGCTGAACGCGGGGCAAAAGATTGGCACCTCCTCGCGGAACGCTTCCAGCACGATGCTCGCGTCCGTCTTGGCGCCGGTCTCGGAAAGATACTTGCCCATCTCCGCGACGAATTCGCGCGAGGAGTAGGGGCGCGGTTCGAGGCGGTCGGCGATTTTGTGAATCGTCTCGTCGCAGACGCGCAATTCGTCCTCGTCGATGAGCGTGTCGTAAATGCGGTCGAGGTGCAGCTCGCGCAACTGGCCGTCGTCGAGGCCCTGCTTGAAGCGGTCCTCGGCGATCCAATGGCGGAAGCCGAGCGCCTCGAAGAAATCCTGATCGACGATATTCGCGCCGGTCGAAACGACCGCATCGACCATCCGGTTGCGAATCAGATCGGCGAAGATTCCTTTTAGCCCCGCGCTTACCAGCGAACCCGCGAGGCACAGGATCACGCCGCAATCGCGATCGCGAAGCATCCGGTCGTAAATCGTGGCGGCGCGATGCAAATCGCGGGCGCTGTACGCCATCGACGCCATCGCCTCGACAATCGGCACGGCGTTCTCGCGCGTGATGTCGAAATGCTCGATCGGACGCTTCAACAATTCAGCCTTGGTGGTCATCGCCAATTCCCTCTCGCGCTACACAATGAACGGATCGAGCGGCTCGCTCAACGGCCGCCGTTAGCGCTTGCGTAACAATTTAACAAGGATTGGAAAGCTTGCCATGCCGCGGCGCGCGCAGCCGCCGGTCTTTATCTACGGCTTGAACTGATTACGGATGGCTGCGAGCACCCGCTCCAAGGTCTCGCGTGGCATCGAGCCGATCCGTTTGCGAATCAAGGCTTGGTGGATCGTCACGAGCTTCGCCGTCCTGACGATCGACGGCTTGGGCAACCCGCACACGGCAAGGCCGCCCGCCGGTACGGCAATTTCATCGCTCGCCAAAGCGGCGGGAAGCTGCGAGGTAATGGCCGCGATAACGAGGTCCGCCCGGCTCGCATTGTTTGTATCGGAGGAGACAACCAACGCCGGGCGCTGTTTTGCGCCGGTCAAATCGGTGAACGGAAACGGGACGAGAACGACATCGCCGCGCCTATATCTTGTCGTAGGCGGCATCCTCGGGATTGTCCCAGAACTCGAACGCCGGTTCGGCCAACTGCAGCAACGCCACGTCGTCCGGCGCGATTTTCAGGATCGAGGGCAAATCCCGCAACAGGCGAGCCTGCTCGCCAGCATCGAGCCGCTCGATGGCGCTCTCGATTTCCTCAACGGTCCTCATCAATTCTTGATCCTAGCGGGCATCGTTGCGGGATTCCAGCTTCGATGCTGTCAACACGCGCAATTCGACTACCTTCATTCCGATTGCTTTCATCCCCCTACTTCACCGGGCCGAGGCCGCCGAGGCCCGTGTAATACAACATGAAGTACGCCGCGCCGAGCGCGGCGAGCGTTGCGAATGCCATAATGTCCGCGCCAACGATCGGGTACTCGATGAACGTGGTTGGCTCCGCGGTGCGGCCGAAGCCGCGCGCCTCCAGCGCCATCGCCATGTTGTTCGCCTTGCGCAGCGCCCCCATGAATACGGGAATCACCACCGGAACGTAGCGGCGAAGCCGGTTCAGCAAATTGCCCTCGTTGAAGTCGTAGCCGCGCAACGTCTGCGCATCGACTACCGTCACCGCCGACTCGATAAACAGGGGGACCAGCCGGAACGCCAGCGAAATCGCAAACCCGACGCGGTACGAGACCCCCATCCGCTGCAAGCCAACCGTGAATTCCTCGATCTTCGTGGTCGAAAGAAACAGGATCGAAGCCGCCAGCAATTCCGCCAGCTTGATTCCCCGGCCGAAGCCGAAAATCAGGTTGTAGCGGCTCAGGTGGAGGATCGGAACATTAACCAGCACGGGGCCTTGGTTGTAAAACAGCCACGGAACCATCGCGGTGAAGGTCATAATGAACAGCCATCGCAGGCGGTAGAAGTTCGGCCACGCGCCGATTACATACGCCACGCCAGCCATGAAAATTCCGATTGGAACCAGCGCGAGGGGGCTATCGACCCAATAGACCGACCAGAACATCACGAACAGCGCAAAGACCTTGACGGTCGGATGCAACCGATGGATGAACGAGCGGCGGTCGATGTAGAGATATATCGGCATCAGGCGTGCGCCTTCACCCATTGCGCCAATTCGTCCGGCGTGAGCGCGAGGGTGCCGAGGCGGCGCGAAAGCTGCGTGACTTCGGGCGGCCGGAACGACGACGATTTCAGCAGCGCATCGTCCAGGAAAAATTCGCGCACCCCGCCGTCGAACATTTTCCGCCCCTTGCGCATCAGGACCACGCGCCGCGCGTATTCCGCGACCAACCACGGCGTATGCGTGATAATCGCGATCGCGACGCCCTCGCGATTCAGCCGCCGGACCAGTTCCATCATCTTGAGCTGTTCGCGATAGTCCAGCCCCGTCGTCGGCTCGTCGAGAATCAGGAGCTTGGGCCGCAGCGCGAGCATGCTCGCGACGGCCAGCCGCTGGCGTTCGCCCTTGCTCAGCAGGAAGGGATCGCTGTCGCGGCAATCTTCGAGGCCGACCGCCGCGATCGCCTCATCGCAGCGATGGCGGATTTCGTCCTGTTCGAGGCCGAAATTGCGCGGGCCGAAGGCGACCTCCGCCTCGACCGTGGCGGCGAAAATCTGATGGTCTGGGTTCTGGAAAACATAGGCGGCCTCGCGCGCGGTCTCGGCGGGGCGCATCGCGGCGCGATCCTTTCCTTCGAGCAACACCCGGCCGGTGCCGGGCTTAAGCAGCCCCACGATATGCTTGGCGAGCGTGCTCTTGCCGGAGCCGTTCTGCCCGACAATCGCGAGAAAATCGCCCTGCTCGATTCGCAGGCCGATCGAATCGAGCACGGGCGGGCCGTCCTGATAGCTGAAGCTCAACCGTTCGACCTCAATCAGCGGCGTTCCGTTCGAGATTGCCGCAGGCGGATCGGGTGCAACCGTTTCGGATGCGGCGGCGATTCGGGGATACGCCTTGATGATTTCGGCGCGGGCATGCTCGACGCTCTCCGGGACGGCGGCGATACCGAGCAGCCGAAACAGATGTCCCAAGCCCGGCGGCCGGACGCCGCACGCATCGAGCAGTTCGAAATTCGCGAACAGTTCATGCGGCGGGCCAACGGCGGCGATTGCGCCCTCGCGCAGCACGATTATCCGGTCGGCGGCGCGCAACTCCTCCGATTCGTGCTCGATCACGACGAGGCTCAATCCGTCTCCGCGCAGCTTGCGAATCAAATCGAAGATTTCCAGCTTGCCTTCGGGATCGAGGTCGGTCGCCGGCTCGTCGAGCACGATTACCGACGGCCTTAGCGCCAGCACGGAAGCGATCGCGAGCCGCTGTTTTTCGCCGCCGGAGAGCGAAGTGGGATCGCGATGCTCGAAGCCGCGGAGTCCGACCGCTTGGAGCGCGGGAGCAATCCGCGCGTTCATCTCCGCGCGATCCATCCCCGCCTGTTCCATCGCAAACGCCACTTCATGCGCGACATTAGTGGAAAATAACTGCGCCTCGAAATCCTGAAAGACCATCCCAACGCGCTGTGCCGCGTCGCACACGCGGAGCGCATCGAGCGGTTCGCTCCCGATCCGAATCGCGCCGCGGAAGTCACCGTCCTCGAATTCGGGAATGATGCGGTTGAGGCATTTCGCGAGCGTCGATTTTCCCGCACCCGACGCCCCCATTACGCCGATCGTCCTGCCCGCCGGTTGCGCGAAGCTGACTCCCGCGAGCGCCGGGCGCGCGCCTCCATGATAGGTGAACGTAACGTCCTCGACGCTGACCGCATCGGCGCGATCGCCGGACGATTCAACCGCGATCCTTCGGCTTCGCTCAGGACCTGTCTCCGTTTCGGGTTTCACATTATCAACAAGCCCGCGAACGCGAGCAGGATGAACGGCCCGACGATTATCAGGATCGGCTTGTCGTACGGCGCGGTAATCATCCACGCGGGCAGGAACGGCGGCTGCCATCGATTCATGGAAATCAGGTTGCCGAATGCCCACGCTCCCCCTTCGCCCGCGACCAGCATCGCAAGTCCAATTAACTGCATCGCGCGCGGCCGGGGCTTAATTTCCGGCATCACGTCCCGATAGAGGAGCCGGCCCTTTTTCACGCGCGGGTAAACCTCCCACAAAATGAACGGCGAGAGCAGCAGCGCCGATATCATGTTGTTGAGGATGACCACGTTGCCAAGCAACGCGAACGGCCTGATTACCAGCACGTTATCGCCCCATCCGACCAAGTCGGCGCACAGCACGCTCGCGCACATGCAGGTGAAGACGTACTTGGCGATTCCGAGCGGGGAGCGCGAGAGCGGGCTTTCGCCGTTCCCGATCGCCTCCCATACCTTGTAGGGAATCCAGCCGTAGGCAAGGTTCGCGGCGAAGCCGAAGATGTCTCCCGGCGAGACGCCGCCGAAGAAATCGCCGATCATGTTGCCGATCGCGGAGCCCCACGCCGCCGCCGGCCCGAACAGGAACGAGCAGACGATCGGAATCGCGTTGGCCGGGCGCATCTCCGTGACGCCCGGAATCAGCGGGATCACCTTGAACGGCACCAATACCGCGGCGTAGAGCGCGGCGGAGATCGCGCACAGCACGACCATCCGCGTGTTGCGCCACATCAGGCGCATCTCGCTGCCTTCGCCGGAGGCCGCCCGGAGCGAAGCCGAGGTGCGTGCGGCATCCATCGCTGACCAGTATCGCGCCCGCTCCGGCGTAAGCAAGCGGGCTTTCGCGTCCGGCCGGCGAACGGTTATGCTGTTTTCATAAGCGGGGTGCTTCCCGCGCCGCGATGCCGATTTACGAATACCAATGCGCCAAGTGCCGCCGGATGACCAGCGTGTTGACCACGCGCGTCGGCGAGAAGGCTACCGCCGCATGCGGCCATTGCGGCAGCAAGAAATTACATCGCCTAATGTCGCGATTTGCGATGCCGAAGAGCGAGCAGGCGCGCCTCGATCGGATGTCCGACCCGTCGAGCTACGGCGGCTTCGACGAGAACGATCCGAAAAGCGTTGCCAGGACGATGCGGAAGATGGGCACCGAACTCGGCGGGGACGAATTCAGCGGCCCGGACTTCGACGAGGCGGTCGAAGCAATCGAAAGCGGCGGCGAATCGGACGGCGACGATTCGGACAACGGCGGTTTGTAACCATTAGCCAGTCCTATTCCTGCTTAACATTCTTACCGGCGCAAGTGGACGCCCATTGCGGCAGTCGGCACGCGCGGTACTATGCACCAATGCGCCGCTCGGATATATCTGTGCGGAGTTGGAACACGAATTGAATCGAGGTTTCGGCAAGACGGCGATGACGCCGCGGGAGGAAAAATGAATTTCAGTAAACGCAAACACTTTGTCGTGCCATGGGGAATGATGGCGCTCTTCGCGCTCGTACTGATGGTCCCACAGACCGCCAGCGCGAAGTACATTTGCATGAACTTCGGCAATGCCGGACTTGTCGGCACGAAGGCCTCGATACCAAAGGCCAACAGTTGCAGTCCGTTTACCGGTTTCATCGCGGGTCAAGGGGGCAATGTTCTCACCGGCACCATTTGCACCAGCATGGACAACAGCACCGTACTGGTTCATCTATTGCCCGGGTTGTACGGCCCGGAAACCTTGGAGGCGCAGCTCTCGCGGTCGAGCCTGTCCAGCACGAACGGCTCCGATTGCGTTGTAAGCGCCTGCTACACCGATCTCTCTGTCGCCGTGGTCGCGTGCAACCCATCGAAACCGCCCGTGCCCGCCAGCACGGCACAACCCGCGACCGGTGCGTCCACAGTGGCGCCGTAGTCAATCCGACTCGATCGGCACGACCGCGGCGGCGGCTATTCCTTCGCCGCGGTCGTGCGCTCCGATTCCCTCCGGACTCGAGGCTTTGACATTGACCCGCGACGGCTCCGCACCGATCGCGCGCGGCATCTGACCCGCGCCGGCTCGGGCCTACAACGATTCCATCCGCAGGCGTTCGACCCGTTCGAAGTGCCGGCGGTTGTTGGTGAGCAGGATGAGGCCGCGTTGGAGCGCCGTCGCGGCAATCAGCAGGTCGAAATCGCCGATTATTTTGCGCGCCGCGCGGAGCCCGCCGCGCTCCCGGCCAAAGATTCGGCAGGCCGCCTCATCGAGACCGAGTCCGGTTATGCCGGCAAGGAAATCTCGAAGCTTACCTTCGTTTGCCTGCGGTTCGCGGCCAAAATAGACGCCTTCGTAAAGTTCGGCGATTGACACCGGCGAGATGCCAACCCCGTCCGCCCGCTGTGCGTCGAGGGCTGTCACTGTCCGCGCATCGCTGTTCAAATAATGAATCACCCAATCCGTATCGACTAAGTAGCGCAGGCTCACAATCGCGGCCTCTTTCGAGTGTGGATCAAACGGTCACGATAGATGTTCCGGATAAGCTTCTCCGCATCCACCAGTCCTTTCCAAGAACCGGCCGAACGCCGCGATCGCTCGACATCCTCCGCCGAAGGAACCTCGGAGATGGTCACCTCGACTTCCTTCCCTTCGGGAAGATCGACTTTGTCGATTAGTTCCAAGCGGCCCCGCCGGACTCGTGCTCGAATCGCGCCAGTCATATGAGGCGCTCCTTTGCCATTCTAATCCGATTCTAGCAGCACGGCCGCGGCGGCGGCGATTCCGTCGCCGCGGCCGAGCGCGCCGATTCCCTCCGGACTTGACGCTTTGACATTGACCCGCGATGCGTCCACGCCGATCGCGCCGGCTAACCGCGAGCGCATCGCGCCGAGATAGGGCGCGAGCTTCGGCGCTTGCGCAAAGATTGTCAGGTCGGCGTTGGCGATTCGCCATCCGCGTGCCGCCGCGAGCTTCCAGACTTCGGCCAGCAGCGCGATCGAGTCGGCGTTCTTGTAACGCGGATCGCGGTCGGGGAAATGGCGGCCCAGGTCGCCTTCCCCGATCGCGCCGAGAATCGCATTGGCGAGGGCATGTGCGGCGGCATCGGCATCCGAATGGCCGCGCAGGCCCTTGTCGTGGGGGATTTCGACGCCGCCGAGCACGAGCCGGCGGCCGGCCTCCAGCGGATGAAAATCGAAGCCGTTGCCGATGCGGTACTTCATCGCACTCCTCTGCCGCGCCCCGGCTGCGTTGACATTGCGCATTCGCCCAAGCAAGCTTTCTTCATCGGAAGCTCAGGAGGAACGCCCGCGATGCCCGCATTCGTAAAGAACCCAAAATTCATCATCGGCACAATCGTGGTCCTGTGGGTAGCATACGTCATCTATGCCAACTTCCAATTGAAACCGGTGGAATTCACCTTGCTGCCTTTCGGGGTGGTATTGACGTTCCAGCTTTCCGTCGTCGTAATCGGTGCGGCGATTTTCGGCGCGCTCGTGACGTTGATCGTTCAATGGCTCTGGCGGCGCTCCTCGAAGGGCGGCGCTCCTACCGGACCGCTCTCCGCACCGGCACCCAGCAGCAAGACGTCCGCATAGGCACCGGCCTTAAGCATCGTTTCCGCTGCGGGACCGATCAATAATCCGTCGGCGCGCGACAGCGAACTTAGCACGCCCGAACTTTGGTTTCCCGTGGGCCGCGCGACGTATTCTTCACGGTCGCGTTCGAGCTTTACGCGGACAAATTCGGTCAGCTCCTTCGCCAGCCTGATGTCGCAGCCGCATCGCGCCCGCGCGCGCGGCAATCCCAATCGCTGGAAGCCGCCCATCTTGAGGATGGCGGGACGCGCGTACAAATAGAAGCACACCAGCGTCGATACCGGATTCCCCGGCAATCCAAACACGGGGCGATAGCCAAGCGTGCCGAATTTGAGCGGACGTCCCGGCCGTTGTGCGACGCCATGAAATAGCGGGCGCACGCCGAGTTCGTCCAGCGCGCCCTTCACATGATCGAACTCACCCACCGAGACGCCGCCGGTGGCAAGCACGGCATCGAAGGCGAGCGCCTCGGCCAGCCGCGCACGAATTTCGGCCGGATCGTCGCGTGCGGTCTTCAGGATCGACGGTTCTCCGCCGGCTTCGCGAACCGCACCGGCCAGAGAATAGGCGCTGGAGTTAATTATCTGCGCACCGGCGGGAGCGTCACCCACGTCCACCAATTCGTCGCCGGTCGTGACAATCGCCACGCGCGGCTGCCGGAATACATCGAGCATCGGCCGGTTCAGCGCCGCGAGCATCCCCAAGTCCGCGGGCGACAGCCGCTTGCCCGCCGGAATCACCAGTTCCCCGGCCTTAAGGTCTTCGCCGCGCGGACGGATGAATGCGCCCGCCTCGGCGGCGCTCAGGATTTCGACCGCGTCTCCCGCGCGCCGCGTCCGTTCCACCGGCACGATCGCGTCGGCGCCCGCTGCGATCGGCGCGCCGGTCATCGTGCGGGCGGCCTCGCCGGGACCGATCCGGCGCGATGGCATCGTCCCCGCCGGAACGGTTTCCACGACGGCAAGTTTTACAGGATTCGCCTCCGATGCGCCCGCCACGTCGCCGGCGCGGACCGCATATCCGTCCATTGAGGAATTGTCGAAGGGAGGAATGTTGCGCGGCGCGTGAATCTCCTCCGCAATCGCCCGGTCGAGCGCGCCCAAGATCGGAACCCGCTCGATTCCAAGCGGCGCCACGCTTTCGAGTACGATTGCCAGGGCTTCGTCCGCGCTAATCATGATCGTACCGCCAGCCTCAAGAATACGCGGCTTTCGCGCCGATTAGGAAGCCCGCGGTCGGCCGGGAGGATGCGGCGGACCGGCGCGCAATGCCAAATGTCAGTAGTTGTTTAGGGAGTACGTACGCTGAACGATCGGGATTCGGACCGCATAGCTGCGTGCGTAGGGGGGCGTGATGTCCCGGAGCAGGGCGGGGTTCAACTCGCGCAATCGGCCGAGCGTCGTCCCGTGCTCGAAGGCGAGCCAAGTTAGCGAAGTCCCGCCGGAAACCCGCACCGTCCGGTAGGCCGGCGCTTCCTCCAGGCTTGCCGGAACGATTCCATAAGTTCCGGCATGGCGCGCGATATAGTCCACCGCCATAAACCTGCCCAAGAGGCTCCGCGTATGTTGCGGCAGGAGGTTCCCGAACTGCTCGAAGCCGGGACCCCGGAGCGACCAATACTTATCGAGCGTCCCCTCGCCGTTGTTCCACGCGATGAGCGTCATCGTCCAGTCGCCGTCCGAGGCCTCGTGCAGATGCGCCAGGTATTTCGCCGCCGCCCGGGTGGACATTACCGGATCGCGCCGTTCATCGACATAGGAGTTGATTTTGAGGCCATATTCGCGGGCGGTCGTCTTGGTCAATTGCCAGGGGCCGTCGCCGCGCTTGGAAAAGGCGCTCTCGGCAAACGCCAGATAGACCAAATCGGGCGGAATCTTGTTTTGCTGGAGCACATCGACCATTTGGGCCAGGTACGGCGCGCTCCGGTTGAACGAGTTTTGGAGGCCGGCCGGCGCGTGGAGGTACTTCGCCAAGTATTTCCGGACGAATTCGTTCAGGCGAATCGGGAAGGGCGCCACCGCCCTCGGCTCCGACCGAATGTATCCCGACCCGTCGGAGAGGTCGCCCTGCTCAATCGGGGGCGTCCGGGCGGCAAGCCGGTAGGCATGACCGGCGGTCGTATCGTCGGCGCTCCGGTCATAATTGATCGTACTGGTTCTGACCCAGTTGTCGCTCTGAGCGAGGGACGGATTCCCCCACCCGAGACTGACCGTTAGTGCGGCAACGGTCAGGGCGATTGTAATGTAACAGCTTCGCCTCATCCCCAAAAACAGGTTTAGGGTACTGTCACGGTCCTTGGGAAGCAATACGACTCAGGTGGATAAGCCATTAAAAAATCTAATCTCCCGCAAGAGGCAAACTTTTGAAGTTTTTACGTTTTCAAAAGATTACCAGCATACATTGGCGAAATCTTACATTTCGCTTAGCTCGCGAACGGGGTTGTGTTATCTTTTCTTAAAATCGTCAATCGAAATGAATCGCTTTGGAACCCCGATTTGAACCTCTGGCGCGACATATTGGACAGCCTGACCGATGCCATCCTGGTGGTATCGCCCTCAATGGAACTGCTCGCGGTCAACCCGGCGGCGGAGACGATGCTCGGGGTCTCCCAAGTCAATGCCACCCTCGTTGGCGACCTCGTGCGCCAGAACGAATGGCTTAGCCGGATGGTCGAAGTCTGCCTGAAAACCGGGCAGGACTTGGGCGACCCTGAAACCACGATGGCAATCGGGCCGCGCGAAATCCTCGTTCAAGCGGAGGTATCGCCGCTGGCGGACGGCGTTGGCCGGATCGCCGGGGCGATTATTCTCCTGCACGACCTGGCGCATCAAAAGGGCGCCGCCGACGCCTCCGCGCTCGGCGACCTTAACCTAAAGCTCTCGACCGCCGGCCTTGCCCATGAGGTCAAAAACCCTCTTACCGGAATCAAGGGCGCGGCGGAGCTGATGGCCGGGATGTTCCCCGCGGACACCCGGGCGCAACAGTATTGCGGGGTGATTCTGGACGGCGTGAATCGAATCGCCACGCTCGTCGAGCAAGTCCTGGCCGCCGGCGCGCCGCAGCGGATGGCGCAGGAGCCGGTCAATATCCATCTGGTGCTGCACGAGGCGATGCGAATGGCGGGGCTGTTCCCCAATCCGCCCGCGAACGTGACGATTATCCAGGATTTCGATCCCAGCCTGCCCGACGTTATCGGCGACGCGGCGGCGCTCGAACGCGCCTTCCTGAATCTCATCAAGAACGCCGCCGAGGCGATCGGCGATTCGGGGACGATTCGGCTGCACACCCGGATGGAGACCGAATTCCGGATGGCCGCGCAGGGGCAGCGCCATCGGTTCCTGCGCGTCGAGATAAGCGACAGCGGGCCGGGAATGTCCGAAGAGCAACTCGGCCAGCTATTCACCCCCTTCTTCACGACCAAGCCCGCCGGCTCGGGCCTGGGCCTGGTGCTGAGCCATCGAATCGTCGCCCTTCACGGGGGAAGATTATGGGCGCGGCGCAGCGGAATCGGTTCCGCCGGCACGGCGAAATCCGGCGGGAAGGCTGGGATGACCTTCAAGGCAACGCTCCCGGTGATGCCGCCGGGGAGCAATCCGCCATGATCGCGCCCCCTCCTAAAACCCCTCGCCCGTTCGTTTCGGGAGAGGCGGCCCACCGAATAATGGGTTCGTTTGCTCATGTTCGTTGTTCGAATTTCAGCCCGGTTTTGGAAAATGCCTTGAGAATACTGGTGAATTTCGATCGCAAATTGGGTTCGTTCGGCATTTTTTATTTTTTTCGCCGATACAAACCGCTTGAATGTTTCAGGGTGCCGGCATTTCTTGGGCGCGGCGCAACCAGTGGATAGCGTTGCCGTCATCATGGGGCCAATTCTACACCGCTTCCCATCCCCGCATTATGGATGAACCGGTTCAGCCATGAACTTCCGAGTCCGCTCCGAAAATTCCTCCCCCGTTATTTTACGGGAGAGGAAAGCGCGGCGCGGCCCTTGCGGTTCTTTTGCGCAAGCGGCGTGCCGCGCAGGTGAGAGCCCGCCCTGAGTATCCCCGAAGGGGTGCAGGATCGTCCGCCATGCCGCCGCACTCCCCTCTCCGTGTCATGCCCGCGCGTGGCCGCCGCGCGAGGCATCCCGGAATTCCGGTTTTACCCCGATGCACGATGGGGAGGCGCCGGACCCGGCTAAAACCGAAAGATCGCGGCCGGTGATTCGGTGCTGGGCGTGGTAGGACTTCTCCGCGTCCTCCAGCAGGATGCGCGGCTCCAGCTTGGGCCGGTTCTCCTTGCCGATCCAAGTGAGTTCGAGTCGCTGCGGGTTCATCGGCCCTTGTCTGAACTCTTGCTTTGGCGGCGCAGGTTTTCCACGCCGGCACGGATCGCGGCCTCGTCGGAGCCTCTCTCGGACCACTCTCGCCAAAAGTTCTTGGTCAAGCTCAGAGGTGTGACAGTTGGCCGGTCCAGCTTAATACGCGAGGGCAGAAGGACCGAATCGCCGAGCACAATTGCTTCGCCGATATCCAGGAGCGGAAGTACGTCGGCTATGCCAGCCATGCTATCGGGCATCACGGATTTGACTGCGGATTGGTCCTGCTCGTTAGTTAGCCTGAGGGCAATGAAATTGTTGCATTGGCTCAAAACAGTCTTGCTAACGTCCGACGGGCGTTGGCTGACGACAAGCAATGAGACGCCATATTTCCTGCCTTCCTTAGCGATGCGTTCAAAAGTGTCGAGCGCGCGCTTCTCTGCAGCGTCCGCATCGGATCGAACTGGTAGGTAGAGATGAGCCTCGTCGCAAACCAAGCAGACCGGGGTTCGGGCTTCGTCTTTCATCCAGAACTGAACATCGTACAACACCCGCGCGAAGACGCTAACAACAGTCGGGAGAACATCTGATGGTACTTGAGAAAAATTGATCACTTTAATTCCGGAGCGCGAGTCGGTACTGGTGGAGAGAAAAATGACGGCCAACTGCTCAAACCATCTATACGCTGCCGTATCGACGGGCGGCTGGAAAAGGAACCCGTATCGCCGGTCAGCTATCTTCGCCTGTAATCGACTGATGAAACGGGTCAGCTTACCGTGCCATGGACCTTGCTTATCACGCGAACCACTGCCAGGAACCATTGCTTCATCATCCTGTTGAAGCGCCGTAATGAGCGACCCCAGGTCATAAGGAATGGGCGAATCAACTGTGAACGTCGCGAGCACCTCTTTGAGTTTTTTTTCTTCAAGAAAGGCCCGCTTTTTCTCAGCAACCAAGTTCGTGAACCGCATCGCTTGGTTGGGTGCGTTGTCGTCGCTGCGGTCGAGGAACATCGACAGCATCTCTTCTCGGTTGAGCAACCAGTAGGGAAGGAACAAAATTTGGTCTGATGGCGTTTGGAGGTCCGCAGGCCCGGCAACTCGAAAGTATTCTGTGAACCCGTTTCCTTTGCCGCGTGCCAGAGAGGCGTACTCACCGTGCATGTCTAAAAGAACAACGTTGGGATGACTCAATTTGCTAATTCTTTCGAGGAGGGCAGCAACGGTCCAGCTTTTACCGCTTCCTGTACTGCCCAGTATTGCCGCGTGTCGCTGGAAGAATCTATTACCATCGGCTAGTACCTCCGCAGTTGGGTCGATTGCAAAATGTCCCAGCCTGAGCGCTTTCTCCGACGACACCTCCTGCGACAGTACACCCATGAAGGAAGTAAGATTGGAGCCGCGGATGAGGAAACAGGGCTGATCAATTTGGGGGCACGAATCAGCGCCTCTTTTGAACGACGGTCCAGCGTCGCCGTCCTTGGTACGATAGGTGCCAACCAGCACAGAGCGAATCGTATCCCGCAATTCTTCTGGTTTTGGCGCGCTATCGTCATCCTCCAGGTCGCCGGCCTCTACTGCATCTTCAGGGAGACGAGTAATCCGCTCTACAATGGAAATGAGAAGCTGGTGACCCGTTGCACCCTGTATAGCGATCAGATTGCCGACCATTACCGCCTTTAATGCCTCATGGTCATCCACGTGGATGAATACCCGCGTCGTGTCAACCGACATAACTCGACCAATGGGCTGCTCCGATTCGAACGACATTACCACATTTGACATTAGAGCACTCCTTGATTGAAACCTTCAAGATTCCATAGTTGCTCATTAACAATTACTTCTTCACCTGATTGTGTAAGAATTCGTGTACGATGATCCGTGTCCGAGACGGCTGAGAGGGCAAGGA
>JBOHWK010000109.1:0-12012 GCA_050736715.1 Binataceae bacterium (SeqCode)
CCTGGTCGCCGCCCTGCGCGCTCACGACGCCGAAATCGACCCAGAACCAAGGATTGACGATGCGGAGAAAGCCGCTTAAATAACTATGTTGCCGTCACTCAATTCCAACAACCAACCGGACATCCCCTTGAACTCTTGGAGCGCGCCGGAAAGCGTTCCCGCCTGACGGAACAAGAGGCGCTCGACACGGCATACCGGGAAATCCATCGCAGCCGCCATCGCAAGTGGCCTGCGGAGGTCCTGGCCTTCCGGGGCATCCGGAGAGCCACGCGATTCGAGGGAAGCCGCATCGTGGCGATGCTGAAGAAGGAGCGGTAGCAAGCCTGAGCAACTGAGCGTTTTGCTCTTCGAGTCACCCCGAGCGAGCGAAGCGAGTCGAATCACTCAGCTTGTTGCCGTTGAAATTCGCAAACCGAATGGGGAAATCGCGCCAGCGGCGATCGAGCTTCTCACGATAAAATTGATACCAATAGCGAAATGGATTCTGCCTTATATCAGTCTTGCGCTCTTTTGGATCGTAGAGGGCCTTCCACCGCGGAGACGACTTATCCGGCAAAGCGGTGATGATGAGATACTCCACTGGCTTAGGTGGCGAACAAGCCGTTATCCACTTCATATAATTACCCACGTCTTTGGTAACGATTCGCTCATCGCTGGAGTTGGGACTCTCGAAATCAACAATCATCGCTACTTTTTCTTCTTGGTCGCGGACGACGAGATCCGGCTGAAATTTGACGCTGTTTCCCAAGTTGAAGCGCCTGTCGATTTCTACGGCTCTCGTAGCTGGTAGTGACCAAGCTGCTTTGGCGAGAAACCCAAGGGTCCGAGGATGGCAAAAGTTCTTGTCGTTCTCGGCCTGAACGTAGTCGTAAGTATCGAAGAAGCCTTCTGGCAAAACCCCTTGCGTGGCAACCTCGACCGCTTCAATAAAGTCTTCGATCAATGGCATGGCGGCAAGTTAGCACACGAGCGGGCCGTACTGCCACAGCGTTCAGATCGCGATACGGAGCGCGATCTCGTCGAACGGCACGCGCGGGGCCTTGACGATGCGCTTGCCGCGCGGACGTTTGGCGATCTTCACCAGCCCATGCCGCTCCAGAATCCGGACGTCCTCCTGAACGTTCTTGAGATCGCGATCCACAATTCCCGCCAATTCGTAGATCGAGCGCGGACGGCTGGTCTTGATCGCCCGCAGGAGCGCGAGCCGCTCGCGGGTCAGAAAATTGCGCGCCGCCTCCAGGCTGGTAAAGCCGACGTCTTCACGCGGATCGACATGACGGCCCGCCTGCAAAGCTTTGAAGGTTTCCTTGAAATCGTTCATCACTTCGTTCATCGAACGGATCGAAAAAGTCACTGTTTTCATTTCTCGCCTCCTTCGAGCGCCTCAGCGCCGGCCATGAAGTCCGCAACCAACTGCTCAACGCTCGGAAAGTCATATTGCGTCTCGCGCGACAGGATATGCCGGTGGTGGCCCTTCGGATGATGGTTGTCGTAAAGGAGCGCGGGCCTTTCCTCCCCGCGCCGGATGAAGGCCAGCCGATATCGAACCCCGTCCGTATAACGGCGGTTAGGTTCGACCTGCCATACGACGATTTCGTAGAGATTGCCGCGCCCATCGGTCCATTTCCGCCATCGGATAAGCTTCGCTTTCCCCATCCCGTTCCACGTCCCGTCTCATACATGGCACAGTATGCCATATGATTCGGAGTTTCGCCACTGGCGGTCTTATTGAAATACCCCCGCGTGGCGCGGGGGCGATTCGCGCGCTATCCTGAATGCCGGGGCTGGATGGGGATGCGGACGGAGCTGTGGAATGCGCCGGCGGGCGCGGCGATTGCACTTGGCGCGATTTTTTTGACCGCTAATTTTGCGCACGCCACCATTACCCTGACTTCGGCCAAGATCGAGCGGCGCGGACCGACTCAGGAACTGCGCTTCAAATTCAATGGCATCGCGCCGCGCTTTCGGATGTCCGCGCACGGCGGCACGCTCCGAATCGATCTCGGCGGCGCGCGAATCGGCATTCCGCCCCGCCCGCTCTTCGGCTACGAGGCACCGCCGATCCAAAGCGTCCGCGCAATCGAGGGTGACGGCGGCGATTCCAGAATCGTGGTCGCGGTCAAGGGCAAAACCGACTACGCCGCCGCGCGGGTCGGCCATGAAATTATTCTGCGCATTGCACCCGCCGGCACCGACCCGGATATCGCCGCGCCGATTCTGGTGCGCCATTTCGCGCATCGCCGCCCGCCGCCGATTCGCCGCGTCGTCGCGTCGGCGGCGATCCCCAAATTCCGCGACGATTCCGCCGCGCCCCCCGCAACACACTCCGATTCGATTGAGCCGCGCGGAGAATTTCCACCCGGCCATCCGCTGGTAATGATCGATCCGGGACATGGCGGCTACGATCCCGGCACCCATTCCGCCGCGGGCGTCACGGAAAAATCTCTCGCGCTGCAAATATCCGAGCGGTTAAAGACGGCGCTTGAAGCGCGGGGCATTCATGCTGAAATGACGCGGGATTCCGACGAGTTCATCAGCCTGCCCGAGCGCACCAAGCTTGCGAATCGCGCCGGCGCCGACCTGTTCATCTCGATTCACCTCAATTCCAGCCCCAACCCCGATGCGTCGGGAATCGAGGTCTATTACCTGAACAACACGACCGACCGGGCGACGATTCGGCTGGCGCGGATGGAAAACGGAACCGGCACGGCCTATGGCGCATCGGCAAATCCCAATTTACACTACATTCTTGCCGACCTGCGCCAGAACTATAAGGCGGAAGTATCGGCGTCGCTCGCGGCCGCTATCGATTCGCGGGCGGCGAACGCCGTGGACACCGGATTCGGATTGAATATGAAAGCGGACGGAGCAAGAAGAGGTCCTTTTTACGTGCTGGTCGGCGCGCGGATGCCCGCGGTGCTGGTCGAATGCGGCTTCCTGTCCAACGCGGCCGAGGCGGCCCGGACGATGGAGCCGCGCTATCAAGAGACGCTCGCCCTGGCGATTGCCGCGGCGGTGGCAAATTATTTCAACGCCGATCTTGCGGTGGGCAATCTGTGAACGCCGCCGCGCCGGGCGCGAAACACCAAGCCGCGCCGCCCAAGGCCGCCCCGCGCGGCGAAGCCGGTCTGCTCGCGGAATTCGCCGCGGGAACCCGGCCCGGAACGGCGGCGCGCGAATGCCTCGAAGCGGTCCGCGCGGAATTGTTCGAGCGGCATATCGCGGGCGGCGGCGGCGAAGAGATCGTCCGCGCGATGACGGCCGCGATGGACGATCTGGTGCGCGCGCTATTCCGTTACGCCGACGCCGATTACGGCCGCAAATTCCCCCGGCTCCATCAGCGGCTCGCGATCGTGGCGCGCGGCGGCTACGGTCGCGGCGAATTGAACCCTTATTCCGACGTTGACCTGCTCTTCCTGCACGATTACCGGCGCGGTCCCTACGAGGAAATCGTCACCGAAACGATCCTGCACGCGCTGTGGGACGCCGGCCTGACGGTCGGCCACGGCGTCCGCACCGCCAAGGATTGCGTGCGAATCGCTAACGAAGACCTCAAGGAGAAGACGGCGCTATTGGACGCGCGCCTCCTGTGCGGCGACGCGAATCTCTACGCGGCGCTCGATCAATTGCTAATTGCCAATGTCCTCAATCGCAATCAGGACAAGTTCTTCAAGGCCAAGCTCGAGGAGAGCCGCACCCGCCACGCCCAATACGGCGATTCGATCTACCTGCTCGAACCGCAAATCAAGGACGGCGAAGGCGGATTGCGCGATCTGCACACCGCGATGTGGCTGGCGAAGGTCAAGTACAAGGTCCATTCGATCGAGGAGTTGGTGCAGCGAGCGGTGATCTCGGACCGCGAGGCGGCCGAAATCGTCGCGGCGCGCAGCTTCCTCTGGCGGGTGCGCAATTCGCTCCATTTCATCGCGCGGCGCCATTTCGATCAGCTCACCTTCGAGATGCAGGAGAAGATCGAGCCGATGCTTGGCATTGCTTCCGAGCCGGGCCAGGCGGCCGGCTCCGGCCTGATGCGCGCGTATTACCAGCAGGCGGGCGCGATCCATCGTTTCGCGGAAGGACTAATCGCGCGGGTGACCGAGCATAGCCCCGGCGGCCGCTTCTTCCGCCGCAAGCCGGTTCGCACGCTGCGCCCCGGCGTGATCGTCCAGCAGGATTTGCTGAGCGTCTCCGACCCGGACCTGTTCAAGAACGATCCGCTCAACCTGATCGCGATTTATGCCGATTGCCAGGCGCAGGGCGTGGGGCTGTCCGGCTCCGCGTATCAGATGGTGCGCGACAACCTCGCACTGATCGGCGAGACGATGCGCAACGACCCGCGCACCGGCGCCGCGCTGATGGAAATTCTCGCGGGCCGCAGCCGCGTCGCCGCGACCCTGGAGGCGATGCATCTGTCCGGGGTGCTGGGCGCGATAATCCCCGAATTCGGCAATCTCTACGCGCGCGTCCTGCACGACCTGTACCACATCTACACCGTCGATCGGCATTCGCTGGCCGGCGTCCGCGAATTGGAGCGCCTGCGCGCAGGCGAGTTCAAGAACCCGACTCCCCTCTTGACCGAGGTCGCGCGCGAATTCGACCGGATGCCGCTCGTGTTTCTGACGATGCTCCTGCATGACATCGGCAAGGGCCACGGCCACGACCATCACGAGCGCGGCGCGGAGCTTGCGCGCGAGGTCTCGCGGCGGCTCGGCCTCGATGCCGAGGAGGCCGACCTCGTAGTCTTCCTCGTGCGCAACCATCTGGTGATGTCGCAGGGCGCGCAAAAGGGCGACCTCAACGACGAAGCCACCATCGCGGAATTCGCGCGGCTGGCCGGATCGATCGATCGGCTGAAGGCGCTCTACCTGCTGACTTACGCCGATATGCGCGCCGTCGCACCCAAAGTTTACAACAATTGGCGCGATATGTTGCTTTCCGAGCTGTACATGCGCGCGCTCAAGATGCTCGAGCAGGGAGATCGCGAGGCGGTCGATCCCGCCCGCCGTCTGGCGACGGTCAAGGCGGCGGTGCGCGAGCAACTCGCGGCGGCGGAAGGCCCAGCGGGCGAGATCGAATCGTTTCTCGCCGAGATGCCAGATCGCTACTTCCTGACCGTGCCCGAATCCGACATGGCGCTGCACTTCGACCTGATGCGCGCGCTGCCCGGCCAGGCCCTGGTCGCCCGCGTCCGCCATTATCCGGAATTGGAATTCAGCGAGTTTATCGCCGTGACTCCCGACCGGCCGGGCCTCTTTTCGATGATCGCGGGCGCGCTCACCGCCAACAGCCTCAACATCCTGTCCGCCCGGATCGTCACCCGCACTAACGGCGCCGCGATGGACGTGTTTCGTGTGTCGCACCCGGAGGGGACCGGCGAGATGGCGATGGAAGAGGAGCGATGGCTGCGGGTCGAACGCGATTTGGAGCGCGCAATCACGGGCGAGGTGAACATCGTGGACCGGGTCGCCGCGGCGCATCGCACGGGCGCGAGCCGCAAGTTCGTGCGCCACGTGCCGGCCGAGGTGACGATCGACAACCGCAGTTCCGAACAATTCACGGTGATCGACGTCTTCACGCAGGACCGAATCGGACTGCTGTTCGCGATCACCCATACCCTGTTCAATTTCGGATTGCTCATCCATTTCGCGCGCATCTCGACCAACGGCGGCCAGGCGCTCGATGTGTTTTACGTCAGCGATCGAGTGGGGCGCAAAATCGAGGATCTGGAGCGGATGCGCGAGTTGCGCGCCGCGCTGATCGCGCAGGCCGAGGAAAATCCGGGCCGGGAGGAGCGGCCCGGATGAACCCCGCCGATTGGGACGGCGCGATCGATCGCCATCTCGCGCGCCAAGCCGTCGAGCGCGGACTCTCCCGCCATTCGATGGAAGCCTACGCGCGCGACCTCCGCGATTTTCAGGAATGGTGCCGCAAGGAGCGGCTCGCGCCCGGCGCCTTGGACGCCGCCGCAATGACCTCGTACCTCGAAGCGCTGGCCGATCGCGGGCTGGCGGTCTCCTCCCAGCGGCGTCAGTTGGCCACCTTGCGCGGACTCGTGCGCGAACTGGTCGATGAGAAAATCCTCGAACGCGACCCGGCGCCCGCCGTGAAGCTCCGGCCCCATCCGCGCCCGCTGCCACGCACGCTGTCGCGCCGCGACGTCGAAAATCTCCTCGCCGCGATCGATACTTCGACGCCGCGCGGCCTGCGCGATCGCGCGATGCTCGAACTTGCGTACGGATGCGGACTGCGCGTGTCGGAATTGATCGCGATTCAACCGCATCAGGTGAACTTCGGCGCGGGCGTCGTCGTGGTGTTGGGCAAGGGCGGCAAGGAGCGGATGGTCCCGATCGGCGGTGCAGCGGTGAAAGCGATGCAGGAATGGGTTGCGAGGCGCGACGAAATCCTCAATCCCAAAGATGGCGAAGGCCGCGCAAAGAAGAAGCGGCCTGCGCGCCGCTCGCCGGCCCTGTTCGTCACCCGATTGGGCAAGGCGATGACGCGGCAGGGCTTTTTCAAGGCGCTCAAGGGATGGGCGGCAACCGATCCGCGGCTGGCGTGGATTAGCCCGCACACGCTCCGCCATTCGTTTGCCACCCATCTGCTCGAAGGCGGCGCCGATTTGCGTGCGGTGCAGGAGATGCTCGGCCACAGCGACATTTCGACCACCCAGATTTACACCCATCTCTCGAAGAGCCACCTGCGCAAAGTGCATCGCACCTTCCATCCGCGAGCGACGCGCGCGGCCGCGGCCGGAGAGGCGATCGCTTGAGCGGCGCCGGCAACTTCATGGTCCAAGTGTCGATTTGGGCCGTGCCGACGATCTTCGCAATCATTTTGCACGAGATCATGCACGGCTTCGTCGCGCTGCAATTGGGCGACGACACGGCATTGCGCGCGGGACGGCTTACGCTTAATCCGATCTCGCACATCGATCTGTTCGGCACGCTCGTCCTTCCCGGCCTCCTGCTCTTCTTCAATTTGCCGGTGTTCGGATACGCCAAGCCGGTGCCGGTGAACTTCGGCCGCCTGCGTAATGGGCGGCGCGGGATGATGATGGTCGCGGCGGCCGGTCCGCTGACCAACGTCGCGCTCGCGATCGTGAGTTCGTTCGCGATGCACGCCGCCGCGGGCTTCATCGGCGGGCCGATGGGCCGCGAGATCGCGTGGCCGCTCTACCTGATGTTTCGGGCGTCGGTGATAATCAACATCGTCCTGGCAATCTTCAACCTGTTTCCGCTGCTCCCGCTCGATGGCGGGCGCGTGATGGTTGGAATGCTGCCGATTCCGGCCGCGCGCGTGGTCGCGCGGCTGGAGCCATACGGCTTCATAATCCTGCTCTTCCTGCTATATACGGATACGGTCGAGCGCGTGATCAATCCGATTATCATGGTGGCCGCGCGGGCGCTGGGAGTGCCGCTGTGAGCGAGGAATCTTCGCGCCTCGGCGCCGATGCGGCAGCTCAGGTACGTTTCCGCCTTCCGATTTACGAAGGTCCGCTCGACCTGCTGCTCCATCTGTTGAAACGCGCCGAGCTTGATCCGCGCGACGTTGCCGCGACCGCGATCACCGAGCAGTACCTCGCCTACCTGGAACTGCTCGACCAGCTCAACCTCGATGTCGCCGGAGAATACCTGGTGATGGCGGCGACGCTCCTGCTCATCAAGTCGTTCGCGATGCTGCCGCATCCGGAGTTTGCCGATACCGAGGAAGCCGAGGAGCTAAAGCGCGACCTGGTCGAGCGGCTGCTCGAATATCAGCGCTACCGCGAAGCGGCCGAACAGCTCGCGGGCCGCGCGCTCCTGGGCCGCGATGTGTTCGCCGCGCCGGGCGAACCGGTGCCCGAAGACGCCAACGCGCCGCATTACAATGTCTCGATTTTCGATCTGGTCGAGGCGATGGGCGCGGTGCTGAAGCGCATCGCCGATCGGACGCCGCGCGGAATCGTCCTGCGCGACATCCCCGTCGCGGAATGCATCCCGCGAATCCTCCGCGCGCTCGCTGGCGGCGGCCGGGTCGAATTCACCGCGCTCTTCGAGGATGCGAACGACCGCTCGGTCGTGGTCGCGACCTTCATGGCGCTGCTCGAACTCTTGCGCCGCCGCGAGGTCCGCGCCTATCAGGAGGTCCGCTTCGGCCCGATCTACCTGGAACGCGCCGAACCGCCTGCCGCTTCTCAACCGGCATGATTGGGATTGCTCGCCTTCGGCGTTGTCTATACAATTTGTGAGTACGTGAATGCCGTTCGAGTGGGACACCGCCAAGGCTGCGGCAAATTTTGCGAAGCATGGCGTCAGTTTCATTGAAGCCGCGCGAATTTTCGAGGGACCAATACTAGAACAAGAAGATAACCGCCGCGACTACGGAGAGCGAAGAATAATCGCGTACGGAAAATGCGGACGCAAAATTCTAGCGGTTGTATATACCATGCGGAGCGATAATCGCCGCATAATTACGGCAAGGAGAGCGAGCAGGGATGAAAGAGAAGATTATCGTCGTGAGCGAGGATGAACTCCGGACGCTCAGGGGTGAGACCGACTGGGCAAGGGTCGATGCGTTGACCGACGAAGAGATCGAGGAGGCGGCACGGTCTGACCCCGATGCCGCTCCGATCGCCGATGCGGAGTGGTTCAAGAACGCGCGGCTGGTGATGCCGGAGCGGAAGGTTCCCGTCTCGATCCGGATCGATCGCGAGGTCGTGGACTGGTTCAAGTCGCACGGCCGCCGCTATCAGACTCGCATCAACGCCGTCCTCCGCTCGTACGTGCAGGCGCATCGCAAGGCCGCTTCAACTGACCGCAAGCGGGATGGACAGGCGCGCGCGCGAACGGCAAAATCGGCGGGACGATGGAAGAAGCGCAGTTAAAGCCGATTCTCGAAGCGCTGCTTTTTGCGGCCGGCGAGCCGGTCTCCGCCGCGAAGCTGGCAACGGCGGCCGACGCGCCGCGCGCCGAAGTGCAACGGGCGCTCACCGCGATGGCGTCGGAGTATGCCACCCACGGTCGCGGCATCGCGATCGAGGAGGTCGCGGGCGGCTTCCAGATGCGCACCCGCAAGGATTACGCGGTCCACGTGCGGAAGCTCCTTGCCGCCAAGCCGCCGCGGCTTAGCCGTCCGCTGCTGGAAACGGCGGCGATTATCGCCTATCGCCAGCCGGTCACCCGCCCCGAAATCGAACAATTGCGCGGCGTCGATTCGGGCGGCGTGCTGGAAACGCTGCTCGAACGCCGCCTCGTCCGAATCGCCGGACGAAAGGATGCGCCGGGCCGCCCAATCATGTATGAAACCACCAGCGAGTTTCTGGAACTGTTCGGATTGAAGGACTTGGGCAGCCTGCCCGATCTTTCCGAATTCAAGGAAATCCAGCGCGCGGTCGAGGAGACCAACACGCCGCCGATCGAAAGTGTCGAAACCCACCCGGAAGACGCGGCGGCGGCGGAAAAAGACGATCCGGAACCGTCCGACGCCTAACCGCGCCTCGCTCAGCCGCCCGCGTCCTCGACGCCGAACTCGCCGGAATCCTGCGTGTGGTTCTCGAACCGCGTGAACTGTTTCACGTAGGTAAGCTTGGCGGTGTCGGTGGGTCCGTTGCGCTGCTTGGCGACGATGATTTCGGCGACGCCCGGCTCCTTGCTGTCGTCGGGATGATAAACCTCGTCGCGATAGATGAACGCGATCACGTCGGCGTCCTGCTCGATTGCGCCCGACTCGCGCAGATCGGCCAGCATCGGGCGGCGCCGCTCGCGCGATTCGACCTGCCGGTTGAGTTGCGAAAGCGCTATCACCGGGAGCTTAAGCTCCTTGGCGAGCGCCTTTAGCGAGCGCGAGATTTCCGCGATCTCTTTCTCGCGCGATTCCCCCGGCCGCGCCGCCCGCATCAATTGCATGTAATCGACGATCACGAGGCCCAGGTTGTTGGCATGCTCGCGCTTCAACCGGCGGCATTTGGCCTTTAATACCAGCGCCGAGGTGTCGGACGAGTCATCGACGAAGATGTTCGCCTCGGACAGGCGCGCCGCCGCCTGCGCAAGCTTGGGAAAATCGCGCTCGGCCAGAAATCCCTGCCGCGCGCGCGCGCTGTCCACCCGCGCCTCGGAACACAAGAGCCGCAGCACCAGTTGCTCCTTGGACATTTCGAGCGAGAAGAACGCGACGCCCACCGGACGATCCGCGTCCATCGCCGCGTGCGCCGCGATATTCAGCGCGAGCGCCGTCTTGCCCATGCTCGGACGCGCCGCAATCACGATTAAGTCGGCCGCCTGCAAGCCCGCCGTGATGCGGTCGAGGTCGATGAACCCGGTCGGCACCCCGGTCACCATCTCCTTGTTTTCGTACAGCCGTTCGAGAATTTTGAGCGATTCGCGGGTCAGCTCCGGCATCGCATGGAACGACGGCTGGATGCGCCGTTCGGAAATCTCGAAGATGCGATGCTCCGCGAGATCGAGGAAGCCGTCCACGTCGGCGGGCGCCTCGTACGCGGAACTGGCGATGTCGGCCGCGATCGAGGCCAGCCCGCGCAGGATGGCCTTCTCGCGCACGATGCGCGCGTAATGCGCCGCGTTGGCGGCGGTCGGCACGACGGTGGCCAACTCCGCGATATACGCCGGGCCGCCGATCGCCTCCAGCACGCCCTTGCCGCGCAGCGCGTCGATCAGCGTAATCGCGTCGATCGGATTGGCATGGTCGGACAACTCGACCATCGCGGTGAAGATCTGGCGATGCGACTCGCGGTAAAAATCGGCCGCGCCGATGATTTCGAGCGCCGGGTTGATCGACTCGTTATCGAGCAGGATCGCGCCCAGCACCGATTGTTCGGCTTCCAGATTTTGCGGGGGAACGCGCTTTAGAATATCGTCCGTCGAATCCGCCACTTACCCCGATCCTCAACCGCCGTGCACGCCCTTACTTCCATAATCAAAGTATGGAAGATGCGATAGCCGCGCTCAAGCCGGGCGTTCACGGTTGTCCCCACTATCCACAAATGCACGAGCTTGACAGGCGCTGTTCGACGGTTATCGGCGGCGCGGCCTGGCGAGAACCGGCGCGGCCGCGATCCCGAACAGGAAGCCGCCCACGTGCGCCCACCATGCGACTCCGCCCATCGCCGCTCCCGCCCCGCCCTCCGCCAGCCCCGCAATCAGTTGCACCGCGAACCACAACAGGAGATAGACCAGGGCGGGAATCTCGACGAATTCGATAAAGACGAAGATCGGGATAATCGTCAGAATTTTGCCGCGCGGAAAGAAGATGAAGTACGCCCCCAGCACACCCGCGATTGCGCCGCTGGCGCCGATCACCGGCACGGCCGAGGCGGGATCGATCCAGACCGTCGCGAGCGCCGCGGCGATTCCGGCAGCGAAGTAAAAGAACAGGTAGCGCACCGTGCCCATCCGCTCCTCGACCGCGGCGCCGAAGATGAACAGGTAGAGCATATTGCCCGCGATGTGCCAGAAGCCGCCGTGGATGAACATCGCGGTGACGATCGACGCGAGCGCGCGCATCGCGCCGGGCGGCCAAACCTGAACGCTGAACCCGGGATGTGCGCCGAGCGCCTCCGCGATCCGCGCGGGAACCATCGCGTACCGATCGGCAAACGGAACGATTCGCGGGCCGAGCGAAACCTCGTACCCGAAGACCGCGAGGTTCGCCGCGATTAGCAGCGTGTTGGCGGGCGTCAGGCGGCGCCGCGCGGCGCGATCGCGAAGCGGAATCATTGGGAACCATTACCACCAAGGCCCCAAGGCACAAAGCCACATGGTCCGATCTCACCGAATCGGTTGGTGTCCTGGCGCTGAGATTCTGCGCGGCGCGGTGGTTGTGCCAATGAGTCGAATAAGATACGCATCGCATCGCTACTTCCGTTAAAACTCGGGTTGCCGTGTAATCGAGCGGCGCGGGAGGAGTTCGATGAAACCATCGCGGGCGTCGGCCATTGCCGCGGCTATAATCGGCCTGATTGTGAGCGCGCCCCGGCGAGAGCCGCGCAACTGCGGCTCTCGCCGGGTAGCCTTACAT
>JBOHWK010000110.1:0-4264 GCA_050736715.1 Binataceae bacterium (SeqCode)
ATCACGATCTATGCCGCGGGCGCCCACGGCAACGCATCGCCGTCCTCGACGATCTCCGGCTCCAAGACGGGACTGGCATTTCCCGAAGGCATCGCGCTCGATTCGGGCGGAAACATTTACGTGGCGAACGAGCAGGGCGGCCCGTCGAGCTTCGGCAGCGTCACCGTCTATCGGGCGGGCAGCAATGCCAACGCTGTGCCAACCGTCACGATTTCGGGATCGAGCACCTACCTCGCATTGCCGGAAGGCATCGCGCTCGATTCCGCCGGCAACATTTACGTGACGAATTACGAGGGCAACTCCGGCCTCGGCAGCATCACGATCTTCGCGGCGGGCGCGAGCGGCGATGTCTTTCCCACTACGGCTATCGAGGGCGGAAACACGGGTCTGAGCGGTCTCGAGCGCATCGCGGTCGATTCCAGCGGCAACATTTACGTTGCCAATTCGGCCGCCTCAAACGTGACAGTCTATTCCGCCGGCAGCGCGAACAACGTCGCGCCCAGCGCGACGATTTCGAGCACCGGCACGGGGCTTTCGATGCCCAACGGAATCGCACTCGATTCGGGCGGGAATATCTACGTCGCGAATGTCACCGGCGGTGCATCCACCAACGGCAGCGTCACCTCATATCTCTATGCCGGCACCGGATACGCGCTTCCGTTAACCGATCTCACTGGCGCGGCGACCGGGCTTGGCGCGCCGCAGGGCGTGGCGATCGATTCCACGGGCAACGTCTATGTGGCCAACAATTCCCTCAACAGCGTTACGATCTATCCCCCCGGCGCGGACGCCAATGCCTCTCCGTCGGCGACGATCTCCGGCGCTGCCACCGGACTCAGCCAGCCGTATGGGATCGCGCTCGATTCCAGCGGCAATATCTACGTGGCGAACCATATCGGCGGCCCGGCGGGGAATGGAAGCGTCACCGTCTATGCCACCGGCGCCACCGCGAATGCGTCCCCTACCGTCACGATTAGTGCGCCCGCCAGCGGCACGGACAATACCGGACTCGACCTCCCCGACGGCATCGCGCTCGATTCGTCAGGCAACATCTACGTCGTGAATAACGCCGGCGGGCCGTCGAATCTCGGCAGCGTGACGATCTATCCGGCGGGCAGTTCCGGCAACGCGGCTCCCAATGCGTCGATCGCGGGCAATCTCACCGGACTGGACGAAGCCGGTGGCATCGCGGTCGATTCGAGCGGGAACATTTACATCAGTAATGAGGCCAACGACAGCGTCACCGTCTATGCTCGCGGCGCGAACGGCAACGCGGCGCCCGCGATAACAATCGCGGGACCGCAAACGGCGCTGTTCTCCCCGCTTGGACTCACGCTCAGCCCTTGACCGGATCGGCCGCCTTCCGCCATTGAGGCGACCCCGGCGATCTCGCCGTCGCCGCCGCGAATCGGAACCATTGTCAGCGTGGTTGCAAACGTGGCCCCGTCGCGGCGGAGAATCCGGGTTGCGAACCGCTCGATCGGCGCGCCGCCCAGAATCGCGGCCTGGCGCCGCCGCACTTCGTCGCGGCATTCGGGCGGAATCAGCGTCTGCGCCGCACGGCCGACGATCTCCTCGCCGCCGTAACCGAAGCGGCGCGCCGCCTCCGAATTGATCGCGGTGACGATTCCCGCCGGGTCGGCGCTGTACACCGCATACGGAATCGAGTCGAAAATCGCGGCCTTGATCCGCCGCGCATCGGCGCCGCGCTTGTCCTCGTACGCGGCGCGCACGACGGCCGGCAATTCGTCGAAGCCGTCGGGCTTCAGGAGATATTGGAACAGGCCGTAGTTGAAGGCGCTCGCGACAACTTCCTCGCCGCCGTTGCCGGTCAGGATAATCGCGCGCGCCTCGGGCCATCGCTCCCGCACCCGCTGCATCACCGACAGGCCGTCGGTCCATCCGAGCCAGTAATCGGTCACCACGACGTCGCAGCGTTCCTGGCGCAGATGCTCCCGGAACTGGTCCGAATCGTCGGCCACCATGATATTGGCCATCGGCAGCGCGCGCCGCAGCCGCGTCTCGATCACCAATCGATCGGTCGGGCTGTCTTCAACCAGTAGTATGTCCATTCGAGGCCACCTCGCAATGACTGAAACCGGAGCAATCGCCGTGCCCGATTTACGATCCGCACCAGCCGGGCGCCGCTGGCCATCAATGCGGCAGTAGGGCGCTCAATGGTACGAATTGGCGACACCGCAATGAGACTGCTACTGAACGCGGCCGATGAATGTCCCGAATCGAGACAACGCCGCGTATCATCCCCGGACATCGGCGGGAACGCGAATCAGAGGCCAAGACGGTGCAAACATCCTTTCCCGAGGATAAAATGAAGATGCACAACCACGCCGCTCCTGCCGAGTGTCATTCCCGCGCGTGGCTGCCGCGCGAGGAATCCCTACGGAGGTTCAGATGAAAATCACACGGATATTGCTAATCATCGCGATGGCATTCGGGATGGCCGCGAACGCCTCGGCGCAGACGCCCGCGCCGCCCCCTTGGCGGTTCAGGGGCCCGCCGCCACCGTGGATGCGCGACCTGCCGCCCGCGCCCCCGGGCGGCATACCGGGACAGATGAAACCCGGCGAGGTTGAGCATTATCCATATCAAGGGCCGCTGAAAGTATCGAAGATGAAGCTGCTCGCGCCGGGAGTGGGATGGGCGCTGACGTACATGGGCGGTACACGTCTGTTTTGGACCACCGACAACGGCGCGAATTGGAAGAACATCACGCCGCCTTTCCCTCGCGGCTGGAATTGGAATATCTCTGACGTCTTCTTCGTCGATGCATCCAGCGGATGGGTGCTTTTTTCGCGCTCCCACGAGCCCACGGCGGAATTCGCTATGGCCTCCACCACGGATGCTGGCGCAACCTGGTCGGAGTGGAAGGTCGTCATGCCTCCGGACGAAGGAATTCTCGACCCGAGCGGGCAGCTTTTCTTCGCTGACGATCGCCACGGCTGGATGGTCGTCGACGTTCAGACGAGTTCCGCGTTTCATTCCGGAACTCTGCTTCTTACGTCGGACGGGGGACGGACGTGGCGGGATGCGCCCGACGATCCAAGCGGGCAAGGACCAATTCTGCTGGTTACGCCAAAGGAAGGCTGGATGGCGGGAGGCGCGGAAGACGAGGATCTGTACGTTACTCGCGATGGCGCGAAGACTTGGCACAAAGTTCCTCTACCAGCGCCCAAGGAAATATACCCAGCGATTTATCCTACCGCCGGGGTTCCAGTATTCAAGGATAGAAAGCATGGTTTTGTGACCGTTACGTTTAGCGGCGGAAATGGCGACAAGTCGGCCGCGGTACTCTTCAAGACCGGGGATGGCGGCAGAACTTGGAAGTCGGATCGAATACTGAAAAATCTTGACGAAAGCAGCATAGGGAACAGGGTTCCTTCCACAGTAGCCGGCTCAACTTGGATTTTACCCAGAACATTGATGCAGAAAGCCCCGGCGATTACCGAGCTTCGCGCGGGCGAGCAAGTTAGCGTCAAGTTCGCCGGTATGTATTCAGGCCATTTCGTGGATTCCGACCCCAGCTTTGTGACGCCCGAAGAGGGTTGGATTAAGACCTACGAAGGCCGCCTGCTTTCGACCGCCGACGGCGGCGCCGCTTGGACCGATATTACACCCGGAGCGCCACCCCGTGAAATTCATCCGCAAGGCGGCGAGCTGCCGAAGGAAGTGCCGGTGAGCGCCCCCGGCCTGGCGGGTTCGAGCAAGTTTGTTCCGGCTGGTTCGCCAACACCAACTGCCTCTGCCACGCCGAGCAGTTCCGCCACACCAAACAGCACGGCAACCCCAACCACGACGCCGACTCCCACGGGTGGACTGAATCCGAAAATCAGCGAGCGTTTGGGGTTTGAACAATATTACGTCGCGAACCAGGACGATATGCTGACTTGGTGGAACAAGAGTCCCTACTACGACGTGGGGTTCTACCTGAACCACGCAGTCAATCACGGGTTCGACGAAAAGCTTACTACTACTTGGATCAACAACGTATCGAGTGTAGGTTGGGGATTGTGGCCGATTTGGGTCGGCAGTCAGAGTCCATGTGCCTGCAAATATGGTGCCGGCACTTTCCCGAAGTGTAAGAGAGGTACCTACAAACGTAAAATGAGCAGAATCCCGTCCTTTGCTGCGGCGCAAGGTTTTAGGGAAGCGCTGGACACCGTGCTCCAGCTAGCAGGGTGCGGAAAAATGATCGCTTTTCGCTCCGCACCGAGGTAGATAGATAGGTGACCGTTGTGGGTTGAGG
>JBOHWK010000111.1:0-59242 GCA_050736715.1 Binataceae bacterium (SeqCode)
CTGGTCGCCGCCCTGCGCGCTCACGACGCCGAAATCGACCCAGAACCAAGGATTGACGATGCGGAGAAAGCCGCTTAAATAACTATGTTGCCGTCACTCAATTCCAACAACCAACCGGACATCCCCCTGCCCCCCTTTCCTAAAGGAAAGGGGGATAGGACGGCGCACGGGATTCTTTCCGGCCCCCCTTCCCGATGCAGGGGGGATTGCGTTCACACTTTTGCGGATTGCGTTCCCCGCATTCAATCGGGCGGCATTCCGATGCTCTGTCCAGATAGCCATTAACTTGCCTGGATTCTGTTCCCCCTTTCCATCTTGGAAAGGGGGTTAGGGGGATAGGACGGCGCACGGGATTCTTTCCGGCCCCCTTCCCGTTGCGCGGGATTGCGTTCACACTTTTGCTAATTGCGTTCCCCGCACTCAATCGGGCGGCATTCCGATGCTCTGTCCAGATAGCCATTAACTTGCCTGGATTCTGTTCCCCCTTTCCACCTTGGAAAGGGGGTTAGGGGGATAGGAGGGCGCACGAGATTCTTTCCGGCCCCCCTTCCCGGTGCGGGAAGGGGCTGGGGGTTAGGTTGGCTCTTTCCGCCGCGCCCGGAAACGCCTACACGAAGGGCCCAATGATGCGGCGGGCGCGCGAATCGATCATTGCCGCCGCAGCGATTCGGGGCGGATCGGACGCGCCAGTGCGATCGTCACTTCCCGCACCGCGCGGGCGTCGCTGCGGGTGACGGAAATCGTCAGATCGCCCTCGGCCAATTGTTCGCCGGGTTTGGGAATATGGCCCAGCCGCTCCACCACCAATCCGCCGATCGTCGCGTATTCGTCGCCCTCCGGCAGCCCCAGCCCGAAGCGTTCGTTCAATTCCGCGATTCCCGCCCGCGCCATCACCGCGAGTCGGCGCGGCCCCACGATGCGGACCAGTTCCTCGCGGAGGTCGTGCTCGTCCTCGATTTCGCCGACGATCTCCTCGAGCAAATCCTCCACCGTCAGGATGCCCGCAGCGCCGCCGTATTCGTCCACGATCGCGGCGAGATTTTCGCCCGTGCGTTGCATCGCAACCAATGCTTCGTCCAGCGGCATCGACTCGGGAAAATAGCTGACCGGGCGCATTATCTCACTGACCGGGCGCGTAATATCGGGAGCCGAAAGGAGGTCGAAAACATGCACGACGCCGACCAGGTCGGTGATATGGCCGCGGTAAACCGGGATGCGGCTGAAGCCCTCGCGGCGCACGCTTTCGATCGCCTGGGCGATCGTGCTCTTCTCGGAGATCGCCTCGACCCGCACCAGCGGCACCATCGCCTTGCGCACCTCGGCGCGGGAGAAGCGGAAGATGCGGCTGATCATGCGCTGTTCGGCGGGCAGAATCGCGTCGTGCACGGGGGCGGCTGCGGCGTCGGCCGGCCGCCGCCGCATCAGTTGCGCCAAATCCTCGCGCGTCAGGAATACGCTGCGGACCTCCGGCGGAACCCCGGCCAGCCGGCTCAGCCATCGCGACAGCGCCGTCTCCGCGGCGAGTACGGGCGCGAGCACACCCGCGATTATCCGCAGCGGACGCGCGGCGAGCAGCGCCGCCCGGTGCGGATTGCGGAGCGTGAGCAGCTTCGGCATCGCCTCGCCAAGGAGCAGCGTAATCGGCGTCAGAATAAAGGGGGCAAGGAATACCCAGTGCCAGGCCACATTGTGCAGGAAGCTGGTCAGCACGACGGCGGCCATTACCGTGGCAAGGTTGCTGCCGGTCAGCGTTAGGGCAAGGAGGCGATCGCGATTTTCGAGCAGCTTACCGAGCGCGCGGGCCGCCGGCTTGCCGCGCTCGCTTTCCGCACGCACCTTTAATTCATCGGCGGAAACCGTTGCGATCTCGGCGGCGGCGAAGAACGCCTGCACGAGAACGCACGCGGCGAGCACCAGAACGATCCCCTCGATACTCATCGCGCGAGCCTCACCAGTTCGACCGCCGCGCCACGCACGCGCTCGACAGTCGCCTCGAACTCGCCGAGTTTGAGTTTTTCCCCAACGCGCGGAACGCGGCCCAGCCGCCGCAAAATCAGGCTCGACAGCGTTTTGCCGGCGCCGGGTGCGTCGATCGCAAGCGCCGGTCCCAATTCTTTCGCCAGCCGGTCGAGCGCGATCGCTCCCGACGCGGTCCATTCGCGGTCCGAGCTGCGCGTGAGTTCGGGAACTTCCAGATCGAATTCGTCGCGTAGTTCGCCGAATAGCTCCTCGAGCAAATCCTCGAGTGTGACCAGCCCCAGCACCTTGCCGAATTCATTGACCGCGATCGCCATTTGATAGCGCCCGCGCCGCATCTCGTCGAACAATTCGCCGAGCGCCTTGCCGGGTGGAATAAAGACCGCCGGGCGCAGGAGCCGTTCGATTCGCGGCGGCTGAGGATCGAGCCGGCGCGCGGCCAGATCCTTGGCGTGGACGAGGCCCACGATATTGTCGGGATTGCCGCGCCAAACCGGCACGCGCGAGAAGCTCTCCTGCGCGATCGCGGCGATTAATTGGGCGGACGGCGTGTCCGCATCGGCGGTGAACATCCGTTCCCGCGGCGTCATCACTTCCGCCGCGCGCCGCGCGCCGAAGTCGAACACCCGATCGATCATCGCGCGCTCGGCCGGTTCGACCTGGCCGCCGGTTTCGCCCAGCCTAAGCAGCGTCTTGAATTCCGCCTCGGAGACCGGCGCCGGCGTGGGAACCGCGGCGAGCGGCGCGAATCGGCTCGCGATCGGATGCACCCCGCCCGCCAGCACGGCAAGCGGGCGGGCGGTGAGCCGCGCGAATGCGCCGGGAAAGCCGAGTGCGAAGGTCTTGGGCGTGATGTCGCACAACATCACCACGATCGCGAACATCACGGGCGCCGCCACCCACGGCCCGGCATCGCCGCCGAGCAATCCGATCAGGAAAATTGTCGCGAGGCATTCGGCGAAGATGTTGCACGCCTCGTTAAGGCCGATAACCACCACCAGCGATTCGAGCGGCCGCGCCATCAGCCGTTCCAGCGCGTCGCGCACCGGGCGACTTAACCGCTCGCGCGTATGCTCCATCCGCGCCAGCGCGAACAGCGCCGTCTCCGAGGCGGCAAGCGCCGCGCTCAGGACGATTAGAATCGCAATTGCAACCGGCAACATCACCGTCATCGTTCGCCCCCGTTCCAGCGCGATTCCAGTTCGCCTTCGGCGGCGTCTGGGATCGCGCGCCGCACTTTGTCCGCCATGGCGCACAGGATAGCATTGCGGCGAAATTGAACCTAAATTTCTGCGCGATCCGTCGCTTGCGGAGCAGCGCTTGACACGCACCGGAATCTTCGATTATCTAGCGGGGATCGGCGAAGGAACGCATCGCCGATTCCCCCGGAGGAATAAGGATATTGTTTAGCACCGTTAAAGGTGCGGTGGTCGTGGCGATAGTTTTTGCCATTACCGCCGCAGTTGCGTCTGTTTCATGGGCCGGTTCTGACGGCGCCGGCGTTACCGGCGCCAAGATCCCTAAGGTCGTGAGCGTGGCGCCGAAAAAGCTCAATTTCGGCAACACGAAAAGCTGCGCAAAGCTGAAGACCAAAACCCTCAAAGTAAAGAATCTATCGAAGACGGACCCGCTCACCCTGAGCGAAGCCATCGCCGGGATTGATGCGAGCGATTTCAATCTGACCGGCGGGACTTGCACGGGGACGCTGGCGCCGCGGACCTACTGCACTTACGAAGTCATATTCGATCCGGAGAGCATCGGGACGCGGACAGCGACGATGACGATAACGGACAGTCCCGATACATTAAGTCCGTACGAGGTCGCCTTGATCGGGAAATCCAAAGTCGTTTGCGTGACACCCACGCCGACGGCTACGGCCACCGCGACCGTCACGCCGACCAGCGCCGTGACGCCGACGGCGGCGACTCCGACTTCCACGGCCACGCCGACGCGAACCGCCACGAGCACGCCAACCGCGGCCACGCCCACGAAGACTTCGACCGCGACCCCGACCATGACCAGGACCGCCACGCGAACTCCCACGCCGACGGCCACTCGCACCTCGGCTCCCAGTACGACCCCGACCCCAACTGGAGTGCCCACCACGATTACGATTAGCGGGAAGGTCGTTCAGGGTTCCATCGGCGGCGGGACGGTTACCCCCAATTCGCCGGTTGCTCCGGTTGTGGGTGCGCCGGTGTGGCTAGAGGCGGTCTATATCCTGAGTCCCACCCCAACCGTCCAGCCGACCCCGACGATGCTTCCAACGCCGACGGCGGCGCCCACGGTGATTAGCTCACCGCTGTACTTGATCCAGACCACCGTGACCGATGGGTCTGGAAATTTCTCATTCACGGGTGTGCCGACTTACGGATCGCCCAATTCCTTTGTCGTGGTCACGGACTCCAACAGTCTGCCGACAGGCGGTTCGCCCTCCGATGCGACCATAACGGGACCGCTCGAACCGGCCGGACTCCTGACCGGCCTGGAAATTCCGCTGATACCCGCAACCAACAGCAGTACCAACTCGCTGCAAGGGATGTTTTCGACCGCGGGGCTCGGCGGGCCGGGAACCGGCGATGACGTCACATTCGTTCCCGCACAGCCGGTAGTCGGCGCCATCCTGTTTCCGGGTTACTCGGAATCCGAATTGGATGTGGACGCGCTGGTGCCGCCACTGGCCGATCCCAACGGCACGACGAACGGTAGCCAGAACGGCACCGGCGGCGCGCCCTACCTGACGACGACCGCGGCCGGAACCGACTGCACGGGCGGCTGCACCGATTCATCCACCAACTGCGCCTGTTTCTCGATCGCGGCGCCCAACGGAAATCCCGTGAGCGGCGCGCCCTCGACTAATGGCACGGGTTATACCCAACCGACCCCGCCCGAGGGGTGCGAAGCAAATCCCGCTTCCTGCTATGCGACCTATTACTGGGCGGCAACGATTGGAAGTTTTAGTCCGACTCAACTCTACGGGACCCCGGACTGCCCGAATCTAAACGCATTGGAATGTACGGGACCCGGCACATATCTTCCGTGTTGCACCGGCCCTGGGACGGGTACCTGTTATTACCCGACCGAGCAGCCGGAGGACTTCCCATCGCCGTTCGAGCTCGTCGAGGGAAGTCCCTTTATCACGGACGTGCCCGACGCCAACCTGCCCTCCGCTGTCGGAGGCTTCAGCGAGTGCCAATGACGATGGGCGAAGGAGGCGCGAAAGGTTAGGGCCGGCCGGCTCGCAGATGGTCCCAGCCCGCCAAGTGCGGCGGGTGCGCGCCATCGATCGTGAGTTGCCGGCCGCGCACGATCCGGCCGATGCGCCGCACCGGAACCCGCAACCGCCGGGTGAGTTCCGCCTCCGAATGGCCGGGGCGGAGGCAAAATAGCAATTCGTAATCCTCGCCGCCGCTCATCGCCAGCGACAAATCCCTCCCCATCGCGGCGCGATACGCCCGCGATACCGGAATCGCCGCCGCGTCAATTTCCGCGCCCACGCGCGAGCGTTCGAGGATATGGCCCAAGTCCTGAACGAGGCCGTCGCTGACATCGATTGCGGCCGGAGTTGGCGAAATCGCGGCCAGCCGCCGTCCCGCGAAGATGCGTGCGGACGGACGGAGGCAGCGGTCGATTAAATGTTTTCGCGCGGCAGCCGGAACGCGCATTTTACCCGCCAGGATGCGCCAGCCCAGCGCCGCATCGCCGAGCGTCCCCGTCACGAAAATTTCGTCGCCCGGCCGCGCCGTATCGCGGCGCATCGCCGGCGATTCCGCATAACCGACAATCGCGATTGCGATCGAAAGGTCGCGCGCGCGCGCGATATTCCCGCCCACGATATCGACGCTCTGCGCTTTCGCGGCGCGGCGCAATCCGGCGTAGAGGCCGTCGATCGCCGCGATTGAAATTCCCTTGCGCAAATTGAGATTGACCACGCAGGCCGCAGGCCGCCCACCCATCGCCGCGATATCGCTCAGGCAGACCGCGAGCGCGCGCGCTCCGATTACATCGGGCCGCGCCCAGGCCAAATCGAAATGGACGCCCTCGACCATCGTGTCGATCGTGAAGAGGATCGGATGGCGCGCCGGAGCGAGGATCGCGCAATCGTCGCCGGGGCCGAGGATCGTCGCCCGTCCGGGTTTGATTCCGGCGCACAGGCGCGCGATCAATTCGAATTCGGAGGGCACAGTGGTGGTGCGGGCCGCCATTGGCAATGACTCCCGCATTTTACCATCGTCCACCGCCGCGCGCCGGACCTGAGGCGGAGTCACTCGGAGGCGGGTTTCGCATCCGGCGCCGTGGTTCCGGCCGGCAACTCCACGGCCAGCGAAAGGCCGCGCCCACCGAGCCGCGCATCAATGTGGCCGCCCGCCGTCTCGGCCATCATGCGGGCGAGGTAAAGACCCAACCCGCCGGCGGACCGCCCGCGCCCGTCGGCCGGCCGCTCGAACAGCGATTGCATCTCCGCCGCGGTCAGTGCGGGGCCTTTGTCGGCCACGTCGATCAGGATCGCTTCGCCGTGAATCGCCGTGTGCAGGACCACCTCGCCGCCGACCATCCGGCCGATTGCGAAGGCGAGCAGGTTTTTGACGATTCGTTCGAGGTGGCGGGGGTCGAGCCGGCACCTCGGCAGGCGGGAGAATTCGGTGCGCAGGCCCACGCCGCGCCGGCGCGCCTGCATCGCGCAATCGGCGGCGACTTCGGCCAGGAGCGGATTGGGATCGATGTCCGCCGCGATCGGCGCCAGCGCGCGCTCCTGCGCGTCGTAATAATCGAGCACGTTGCCGACCACCAGGTCCATCCGCCACGCCGTCGCGCCGATTCGGGCGAGGACTTCGGCGCGCTCGCGGTCGGTGATGGTTTCCTCCTCCAGGAGGTTGGCGTAACCGCTGAGCGCGGCCGCCGGGCTGCGGATATCGTGCGACATCGTGGAGATTTGCCCCTGGCGAAAGCGGGCGGCCGCTTCCAAGTCCCGGACCTGCCCGGCCAGGCGCTGGCGATAGCGATCGATCAGGAACGACGTGCAGATCGCAAACAGCGTGACGCCCAGCAATCCGACCCAGCGGTAGGCATCGAAAGGGCCGGGGATCGGAACCAGCAGATTTGCGATCAGATAGCCGAACACCGCCATCGCGCCGATTATCAATTGCGAGCGCGGTCCCCAGGTAATAAAGCCCGCCGTCACAATCGGGAACAGGATTATCACGACGAAGCGCGATTCGGGATTGCGGGTGAAATGGCTGGCCGCGGTGACGGCGGCAAATAGAAAAGCGAAATACGAGAGCGTCCAGAACCTTACGTGGCGCTTGAACGAATCCGTCCAGAGCAGCCCCAGAAACCCGCAACTGGCGAGGATCAGCGTCCAGCGGATCGCCATCACCGCGCCGGCGGCGTCCGGCCCTCCCTCCGCCAAGTTGTACACCACCTGCGCCACGACCATCAGCAGCGCGAGCGTGCCGGCGAGCTTCAACACGCCGATCGATTCGTCGTCGTCGGGAGTCCATGCGCCCGGCGCGGGCGAATCGGCGGCGGTGGAATCCGCCGGCTGTCCACCCAGCGCGAAACCGTGCCCGATCGATTTCTCGTCAACGGCGGACGGCATTCAAGGCTCCTTCGATCGCGTTCATGGCGAAATCGATCTCGCCGGCCGAAATCGTGAGCGGCGGCGCGATTCGCACCACCGCCTCGGCATTCAACGTCCAGTTTATCACCACGCCGCGCGCAAGGGTTTCGGCAACAAACCGATGGGCCGTTTTCGCGTCGTGAAATTCCATCCCGATTAGCAGGCCGATTCCGCGCACCGCGGCAATTTCGGGCGCGTTCAAGCCGCGCAGTTTCCGCATTATGGAAGCCCCCGCCTCCACGGCGCGCGCGGGCAGGCGGTCCCGGACAATGACGTTGAACACCGCCATCCCCGCCGCGCACGACAGCGGATTGCCGCCGAAGGTAGTGATATGCCCCAGCGGCGGGTCATGCGAAAGCACGCCGATTACCTCGTCGCGTCCGCAGAAGGCTCCCAGCGGCAGTCCGCCGCCGAGCGCCTTCGCCAGCACAATTATATCCGGCACAACTTCCGAATGCTCCATCGCGAATAGGCGCCCCGTCCGGCCCAGCCCCGTCAGCACTTCGTCGAAAATCAGCAGCGCGCGCATGTGATCGCATCGTTCGCGCAGGGCCTGAAGGAAGCCGGGAGGCGGGATGCGCACGCCGCCCTCGGCCTGCACCGGCTCGACTACCACGGCCGCGATCGAATCGTCGATCGCGCCAAGCGCCGCCGCGTTACCGTAGGGGAGACGAAGCACCGGGCCGGGCAACGGCTCGAACGGCTCGCGGAAAGCCGGATTCCCGGCGAGCGCGAGCGCGCCCATCGTGTCGCCGTGGTAAGCCCCGTCGAAAGCGGCGAACGCCGTCCGCCCGGTGTGCTTGCGGGCCACCTTGAGCGCGCCCTCGATCGCCTCTGCGCCGCTGTTGGTGAAATAGACGCTCGCAAGCGCCGGCGGCAGCATCCGGGCGATCAGAGCGGCGTACCGCTCCTGGCTCTCGATTGAGTATTCGCCGTACACCATGACGTGCAGATGGCGCCGCAATTGCGCCTCGATCGCGGCGAGCACTTCGGGATTTACATGGCCGAGCGCGCTGACTCCGATTCCAGCGATAAAATCGAGATAGCGGCGGCCGCCGCGCGCGATTAGCCAACTGCCCTCGGCGCGGTCGATTTCCAGGCCGATCGGATGCTTCGAAGTCGGCGCCAGATGGGGCCGGAAAAGACCGCGCACTTCGCTCATAACGCCATTCCCATCGAATCGAGGAACGCGCCGTCGCCGTGCCGCCAATCGAGCGGCGGCGATTGCATCGCGCCCGCCGCGCATACATGCGAGGCGCCGAGCGCGCGCGCAATCGCGGCGATTTCGGCGCACTCCGGCCCGTTCCCGACGATCGCGAACGCTTCGAGGCGGCCGGCAACCGGCGCCAGCCGTTCGCGCAGTTCGGAAAGATCCCGCACAGCACTGACATATACGGTCCGAAAGCCGGGCGACACCGTGAATTGCGCCGCCGGATCGGAAATTACCGTCCAGTCGAGGCGCGGCCCTTCCCACAGCTTAATCGGCTCTCCGCCGATCCCGCGCCATCGCGCCACCTCGCGGGCATGGCGAATCGCGGCGGCATCTTCCAGCGCGAGCGCGGCCGGCGGCGGCATCGAGCGGGTGAGCCGATCGAACGCTGCGGCGATGCGCGACGCGAAATCGAGTGCCGCGCCGGAATCGCCGCCAACTACGAACACCTGATGCGGCGACAGGCAGCCCAACTGCTCGAACAGCGCCGCATCGCGCGCGGACGATCCGGCAATCTCGTCGAGCGCGGCGGAATCGAGCTCATCCGCGACAACCGCGGCGGCGCTCACGCGGCTGGGAAATCCGATTAGCCGGGGCGCGCCGGCAAGCGCGGCAATCGTGGCATCGCCGCCATACGCAACGATCGCATCGCATGAGGAGATTAGCGCGCCGGTCAAATCGGTCCGGGACCGGTTCCAGTTGAGCACGGCGATGCGCTCGCCCACGGCGGGATCGCACTCGGCAATCGTGCGCGCAAATTCAGCGAAGAAGACCGGCTCCGCCGACGCGGTCTTGATTGCCGCCGCCGCACCCGCGATTAGCGCAATCGCGATTTCATGGAGACCCGCGCCGGCGACGTTCCCCGCCACGATGAATCCGATCGCGTTGGGACGCGCGGTATCGCCGGCGGGCGCAACTCGCGCCGCCATCGCGAGGAGCGCGTCGCGCGTAAACGGCGCGAGCAGCGCATCGATCGAGGCGTCAAGCAATGCCGGCGAAAAGCCCGTCCGCCGCGCGATTTGCGCGATCGCGGCGCGCCGGGCCGGAAAGCCGCCCTCGCGCCATCGCTCGAATGCGCGCGCCAGCGCCTCGGCGCGCCGTTCGGGCGTTGAATTTTCGGTTCGCGCGGCGCGCACGCGGGCGGCAATTGCGGCGACCGCGGCAGCCGATAGTTCGAGAAATTTTCCCGCCGCGGCATTCATGCGATCGTCATTCGCCCGCGGCCGCGAATTGCGCGATTCCGAGCGCGCATCCGCGCGGCGGTCCCGCCGCGGCGCGTCCGAGCAGGCGGACTCGGTCCCGATCGGCGACGCCGTAATCTTCGGTCAGCACCGCGGACACCGAGCCAACATTGGCCAGATCGAAGAACGAGAGCAGCCCGAGTTCGCCGTCCGGCAGGGGTTCGAGGCCGGCCGGATCGCGCACGATCGCGCGCATCCATGGCGGCGCGACCTTGAAGCGATCGTCCTCGCGCGGCGCGCCGGGGGTGTTGAACGGGGTTGCGTCGTAGAGTTGCGAGCACAGTTCCGTCATCCCATATTCGTTGATGACCATTTCCGGCGCGACGTTAAGGATTTCCTTCGCGCCGCGCAGCAATTCCAATCTGGTCATCGGCGCCGCCTGACCCTTCGCGCCGCCGGTGTCCATGATTCGCGAGCCTGACGCGAGCGGAATTTTTTCGCCGCGCTCGCGCAAATAATCGAACAGCGCGCGAATCGCGGCGGTCGTGCCGAGAATGCCGGCCGGTTCGCCGCGCGCCGCCGTCCCGGCCAGAAATCGCGCCGCCGCCGCCGTATCGACGCCTGCGCGCGTCGCGGCCGCGCAGACCGCGCCGCTCCCGAATTCCTCTATCGCCCAGCCAATCATTGCCGCCAGTGACGATTCCGGCATCGCATCGCCCGCCGGATGCAACGCCAGCATCGCGCTCCTCCGGGCATCGGGATAAAGCATTGAGCGCAGGTGCATTATCGCCGATGCACGGTAAATTTCCGGATGCGGGACGACGTGGCGGCCACGCCGATCCTTCCCCCGCGTCGTGCCGCTGGTGAGAAAACTCAATTTCGCGGCGGCGCCGCCGTCACCGCCTGAAAGATCGGCGAACTTGAACGCGGCCGCCGCAACCGCCGGAATCTCAGCGACGCTGGGTATGCCATCCGCGCCGATTCCGCGCTCGAGGCAAAAGCGGCGATAAGCCGGGACGGCATCGAATTGATGCCGAAAGACCGCGAGCGCGAGTCCCTCGAATGAATCCGGCCGCGGGTTGTGGATAAAGGAAAGAACCTGCTCGTAGATGGCCATCGGCGGGGGCGCATGGCGCCCGACGCCAACGATGATGGCATCGCGGGCAGCTTCCATTCAATGCCGCCGGATGCCGCGCATCGCCATGCGGGGAGATTTACCGGCATTTACGCGGACTTGGAATTATCATAGGCTTAGTGAGACGGTTGGGAGACCGCGACGGCAAGCGAGCCGATAGCGGGGCCACAGCGTCGCCCAATGGAGAAACGGCGATGAGCGGGCGGTGTGGGTTGTAACCGCTTTGCGTCGCGGTCGTATATCTGCTAGTTAGTTCAACCATTGATCGGTGCTAGGGGCGTGGCCAGATGAAAAAATTCGTAGCGGGTGTGATGATGGGGTTCATGGCGAGTTGCGCGCTTGCATTCGCAACGGCGGAGACGAGCCACAACGGCAACTTCTGGGTCCGCCTGAATCATTCCGCCAAGGACGGTTACGTGATCGGCTATGCCGACGCGATGCGGGTGAGCGTAACCAAGCTTGAGTACTTGAACGGCGCAGCCGATCTCTTCCACTGGAAAGGCGCGCGCAAGATCGTCCATGAACTGGCCAAACAATTGTCGATGAACGAGCTCACTCCCCAGCGGGCCGTCAAGCAACTCAATCAATTGTACTCGAACGACAAGTACAGCGAGTTGGACGTCGGCCAGGCCATTCAGGCACTGGCGATGCGCGCGCGCGAGACGGCGATTCCCGAAACGCCCGCCAAAACCTCCAAGTAACTCCGAACCGAATTGCGGCGGCGGTCCTCCTCAGCGGGAGCGCCGCCGTTTTTTTTCGCGGCGAACGCCGAGCGGATGCCGCTCGCGCCGAATGCGCTTGAAAGCGCGCGGCCGCCGACTTAGCTTAATTCGCGGAGCCGATTCGTGGACGCCCCCCCATCTTTGCTCGCCAAAACCACCCGCGCGATCGTGGGCGTGCATTCGAGCATCCCGCCGGAGCACGTGTCGGTCGCGATCGGCTTGGGCACGGATCGGCGCGGCACCGGCACGATCGTCAGCCCCGACGGTTTGATCCTGACCGCGCACTACCTCCTGTTAGGCGCGCAACAGGCGATCGTGACGCTGCCGGGCGGCGAACAAACGGAGGCGAAGATTGTGGGCCGGGATTACGGCACCGGACTGGGCTTGCTCAAGATCGCCGGGGCGCGGTTGCCGTGCGTCGAGGTAATCGCGTCGGACCGCTGCGCCACCGGACAGGAGGTGTTCACCGTCTCGTCGCTCGGCGGGGAGAAGCGCTGCGCCGATTGCGGCGTGATCACCTACCTGGGTGCGTTCGACGCGGTGTGGGAGTTCGTGCTGGAGCGATGCGTCTGCGTGACGGCGCCCTCGCTCGGCATCGGTCTCAGCGGCGGTCCGATTTGCGACACGCAGGGACGCGCGATCGGCGTCGCGTACCTGAACTTCGCCGACTTGGGCCGCGCGATCCTAGGCATTCCGGGAGAATGCTTCCTCGCCGCGCGCGACGAATTGATCGAGCACGGGCGGCGCGTGAGCGCCCCGCCGCGCGCATGGCTGGGCGTGCTGTCCTACACGATGCACGAGCACGTGGTGATCGCGGGCGTGATGCCGGGGACGCCGGGCGAGAAGGCCGGATTGCAGCAGGGCGATCTGGTGCTGGAGCTCGACGGCTGCGAGGTGAGCGAGCGGCGCGCGCTCTACGACGCGGTGCGCAAGCATCGCCCCGGCGACGCGATCGCGCTCAAGCTCCTGCGCAACAACCGCGCGGTCGATCTCGTGGCCGCGGCCGGCCGCGCGGAGGATTACTTCGCGTAAGGGCGCGACGGTTGGGATGAATCGGGGAAGAATAGCGCCTCCGCAGCCTGACAGCCATCCCGCAATAGCTCCCGGAGCCGTCGTGCCGGTTCACGATTTCATTGCGATGTTCCGAGCAAGCGAGCGCCAAATCGGGCCGGCAGCCGGCTCCGAACCGGTCGAACGGCAACGCCATTTTTTCACCGCGGCCGGTTTGCCATTTCGGCTTGCGCCAGGAGCGGCGGGAGCGGTCACAATCCGGATTGCCTGGCCGCCTGCATACCATCGGGCAGCGCTATTTTCCGGAAAAGCCGGCTTTCGGATGCCAAACATGCCGGCCGCGCGGCGAAAGGCCGGGCCGGCCGGGTACGGTGGGAGAGGCGAACCGGCGGTTCGCGGTGACCGCAATGCTCTCCGTGGAGGAAAAACTATGGTGCGCCGGATTACATCGCGGCCCCGGCTTTGCTATCTTGGTTCGCCATGCTGGAATTCAATCGAAACTCGCTTGCGAACCGGTTCGGGAAATTGAAGGCGATCGCGCTGGCCGCATTCACGGCCGCAGTCATTGCGGCGCCGCGCGCAATGGCGGCGGCGGGACCGGCTTCGCTTCCCAATGCCGGCACCGCCGCGGGCAATCCGCCCGCAGCCACCCGCAACGTGGCCGGTATCGTCACCCACAGCGGCGGGCATGTTGTCCAAATCGGAACCGCGTTTTTTGTCGCGGTGCCGAGCGAGGCGGTGCCGGGCAGTTCATTCATTTACTTGGTGACGGCCCATCACAACCTCCTCGACGATGAGGGACAGCCGCGCACAGGCCTGTTCCTTACGCTTGAGGATGCGAAAACGGGAGCGATGCGCGAGCAGGCGTTGCCGCCCGAAACGCAATGGGTGCTCGATCCGAAAGACACCAAGGCGGATGTGGCGGCCATACCACTGCGAACTTCCGGCGCAAGCATTGCGCCGATTCCTTTAAGCTCGCTGCTCGGCGCCGACGACCCCTACGCCCACCCCGAAACCGGCGCTCAGGTCTATTATTTGACCGCCGCCACAGTGGATGCGGTGAATCCGCGCTTTGAGGCGCTGGCACGGTTCGGCCATGTGTCGGTTCCGGGGCCGGCGCGGACGGAGGTGACGGGAGCGGGCTTGCAGGAATTGGCCCTGCTCGACGGTGGCGGTACGCCGGGATTTTCCAGCGGCGCGCCGGTGTTCGCGAGCCTCGGCTTGCATTTCGCCCTGTGGGGCATTTTGGAAGCCAACACGTCGCTCACGCATGACCCGGTATTTGCGGGTTTGGCGGGAATCCTGCCCGCCCGGTATATTGACGAGACGGTCAAGGCGATGGCTGCGGTGCAGGACAAGGCACTGCGGGCGCGCAAGCATGGCGGTTGATCGGGAGCGCGGGAATCCGGCTATAATCGCGGCGTTGTTGGCGCGGGCCGGACCCGCCGTGAATCCACATCCCTCCGGCGCGCCTAAATTGTTCCCCGGTAGCTCAGTCGGTAGAGCAGACGGCTGTTAACCGTCGGGTCGCTGGTTCGAATCCGGCCCGGGGAGCCATTCTCACCACCTCGCCTTATCGCTTTGGAAACGGACCGCCGCAAACCGGCGAATACGGCCCAGCCGGTTCACGGCCCCTTGGGAGGACAAGAATCCAATTGGATGGTGAAACTTCCCGTTAGGGGCGATCCGCGCGGGACGGCGTCAATCCCCGCCACGTCTCAGCGTCACTCTGCGCCCTTCATTACCTTGATCACTCCGATTAGCGCCGGCCCAATAATCACCGATATCATCGCTGGCAAGACAAAGACCACCAGCGGGATCATCATTTTGACCGACGCCTTCTGTGCGTCTTCTTCCGCGCGCAAACGCCGCCGCATCCGCAACGCATCGGAACTGGAGCGCAATGCCGGGCCGATCTGAGAGCCGAGTTGCTCGCTCTGGACCAGGGTGGCGGCAAGCGGTTTAATGTCTTCGACGGCGGTCCGATCCGCAAGCGCGCGCACCGCCTGGCCGAGGGTCGCACCTGACGAGATGTCGGCCGAAACCAAGCCGAGTTCGGTGCCGATAACCTGTCCTTGCCGCTCGCATTCCGTGCCGACAATTCTGATTGCTTCATACAATCCCAAGCCGGCTTCGACGCACACCACCAACAAGTCAAGAACGTCAGAGAGCTGGCTCGATATTTTTTGCTGCCGGGCGCGGGCACGGCGCGCAAGCACGAGTTGCGGGAGTAGGTATCCGAGTACCGCTCCCGCCAGAGCGAACAGGAGCGGCTGGCTGGTATTCGAATGCATAACCAAGCCCACTGCCAACCCTGCCACTCCGAACACGATGGTTAACCCAAAGCGAATAACCTGAAAGGTGACCGCCGAGCTTGATTTCAGATAGCCTGCCTCTGCCAGCGTCTGGGATAGCTTTTCGCCCTCCGGAGTCCCGGCTTTGGGCGCGGGAACCCGCTTGGCGGCCCATTTGAATACCGTATTCATCAAGTTTTCGTCAACGACGACGCCGCCTTCGAACGCCCCCTGCGAAGCGCGCACCTTGACCGCCAAATCGGCAAACCGTTCGTCGACCGTCTGATTGTTACGGGAGAAGGCCATAACCAGGGCCACGATAGCGGCACCGATCAGACAGAACACCGACCCTGAAAGCATGACCAGGCTCATATCAATAATTCACCCTCACCAATCGACGAATAGTGAACAGCGCCAAAGCATCCGCCCCGATGGCAAACTTTAGAATCTTCTGCCCCGTCGGATCGTAGAACAGCTTATCAGTGTAGCCCGGCTGAATAAGGCTGAATGCGATGAGAACAAAGACCGGCAGGAGGCCGACAATCATGCCGCCAAACCGCGCTTGTGCGGTCAATGCGCTGATCTGAAGACGCAGGCGCTGGCGGACGCGCACGATTTCGGACAGGCGGCCAATCATCATGGCCAAACTAGACCCCACATCGGATTGCACCTTGACCGCGATCACGAACAGCCGCAAGTCATCCAGCGGCACCCGCTTGATCAGGTCTTCCATCGCGCGCGCCAGCGGCAATCCGATCCGATTCTGTTCGAGTACCGTGCGAAACTCGGCGCCCAGCGGCTCGCCGAATTCGCCGACGACGACTTGTAAAGCGCGTTGGAGAGAATGGCCCGCCTCCAGCGAGGACTTCATCATGTCGAGCGCAAACGGCATCTGCTCGGCAAACGCTCTGAGCCGCCGTCCCTTGCGGAAGCGGATATAAAGCACGGGGATTGCGCCCAAAGCCGCGCCGACCAGAAGCGAAAACGGAGTGCTGTGGAAGGCAATCCGGCCACCGAACATTCCCGCTCCAAACAGCAAAATCATCATGAGCAGAACGTCGCCGACGCGAGAATACATCCCCGCCTGCCACATCATCTGCTCCAGATTGCGCATCAGGTTGACTCGATAAACGAAGCTGAGGAGCCGCCCCTCTTCACGCTTGCGTTTTCGAGTGATGTCAACATCGATGTCATCCCCCTGGGTGGGACGGGTCATTCGCCGCACCACGTCGCGCATTTGGTCCGATTGGCCGCCTGCGCTCATGAGGATAATCGTAAACAGCAGAAATACCGCCAGAAAAACGCCGATTGGGATCAATAACGTCATAAGCGTCACCCGTTCATATTGCGAAACAGCTTCGCATCGAGCCGCAAGCCGGCAGCCTCCAGGCGCTGCGAATAAGTCGAGCGGATTCCCGTGGCAAGGAACTGGCCCTGCACTTCGCCGCCCGGCCCGATCCCGGTGCGTTTGAACTCGAACAAATCCTGAATCATCACCATGTCGCCTTCCATTCCGCTAATCTCCGAAATCTTCATTATTTTGCGGGTGCCGTCGGAGAGGCGCGAGGCGTGGACGATGATGTTGATTGCCGAGGCTATCTGCTGGCGCATCGCGCGCTGCGGGATGTTAATGCCCGACAGCAGCATCATCATCTCCAAGCGACCGACACAATCGCGCGGCGTGTTGGCGTGAATGGTGGTGATGGAGCCGTCGTGGCCGGTGGACATGGCCTGCAACATATCGAGCACTTCGGCGCTGCGGACCTCGCCGACCACAATTCGATCGGGACGCATACGAAGGCAGTTTTTGACCAATTCGCGCTGAGTAATCTCTCCCTTGCCTTCAATATTGGCAGGCCGGGTCTCCAACCTGACCACATGGGGCTGCTGGAGGGAAAGTTCGGCCGAGTCCTCGATCGTCACCACCCGTTCCTCAGCCGGAATGAACGACGAGAGGCAATTGAGGAGCGTGGTCTTTCCAGAGCCGGTTCCGCCGCAGACGATGATGTTGAGCCGGGCTTTCACGATGGCCTGCAGGAACTCGACCATTTCCGGCACGATACTTTTCTTTTCGATCAAGTCCTCGACATTGTAACGTTTGCGGCCGAACCGCCGAATTGAGAGGGCGGGGCCGTCAAGCGCGAGGGGAGGGATAATCGCGTTAATACGGGAACCGTCGGGCAGGCGCGCGTCAACCATCGGCGAGGATTCGTCAACTCGCCGGCCCACTTGCGACACGATGCGATCGATGACCAGCATCAAATGCTGATCGTCCTGAAACCGGACATCGGTGGCATGAAGTTTGCCGCGCTTTTCGACGTACACTTGGTTGTGGCCGTTGACGAGAATATCGGTTATCTCGTCGTCCCAGAGGAGCGGTTCCAGCGGCCCCAAGCCGAGCAATTCGTTTTTGATTTCCTCAATCAGCCGGTTCTTGTCGGCATCGGTGAGCAGGCGGGCTTCCTCGTTCAGGATACCGGTGATCGCCTCGGTGACCTTTTGCGACGCGAGCGCCGGCTCCAAACTCTCCAAGCGCGAGACGTCGAGCGATTCGAACAGGCTGTTATGCACTTTGAGTTTGAGTTGCTGGAAGCCTTCGGCCTGGACGTCCTTCGACCGCTTCTGCGGGCCGCCAACCAGCGATCGTTGCTGAAAGGCCGCCGCTGGAGTGCTGTTCTGTTGCTGGGAAATTCGTTCGACGAGCTTCATCGATCACCTCATGCGCGCGCGCCAATCGCGAGCAACAGGCGCGAAACCAAGGAATTTCCGCCTTCCTCCGCGGCCACGGCGGTGCCCATCTCCAAGCGCCGCGCAACATCCTCCACCGTTTTAGCCAGCGGTGAATTAGGCGCCACCTGCCAGAGGTCTTGGGCGCTCAGTTCGACCCGTTCGAGCACTTTGTCGTCGCGGGGAATCTTGGCGAAGATCGGCTTGGCCAGAGTATGGCTCAACTGCTCCTCGCTGATCGGATGCCCGGCAATATACTTGCCCAGAATGAAATTCGGCTCGACTGAGGTCAGTCCCAGCCGCCCCATCAAATCGACGAATCGCCATGCGCAACGGGCGGCTCCGATCGACTGATCCAGCACATAGAATAGATGCGCCGAGCGCTCCCAAGCCGCCACCGTGTTGGCATCGATATGTGTGCCGCAATCGACAACCACAAAGTCAAACAACTGGCGCATAATATCCAATACCGAGCCGACGATCGCATCGGTGACCAACTCGCTGTCTTCTATCCGCTGGGGCGCGGCAAGCATCCAGATTCCCGACGCGTGCTTGATCAGCGCGGACTCCAAGACGATCGAATCGAGCTTGCGGCCGCTCTCGGTCAGCGCCATGACGGTTCGTTCCGGCTCCAAGTTCAGGAATGCCGCCATCCCTCCGGTTTGCAGATCGAGATCGAACACCGCGACTTTCTTGTTGAGAGTATAATGCAATGCGAGGGCCAGGTTGCCTGCCAAGCTGGTCACCCCGCTGCCGCCGATCAGGCTGACCAGCGAAACTATCATGCCGTTTCCGCCGCCGATATCCTCGCGCTGGCGCACCTCGCTGATCTTTAACAGCGCTTTGATCGCTTCGCCGGGGTCGATCGGCAGGAAGAGCAATTCGTCGGCGCCCGCGCGCAACACCCGCTTCATCAGTTCCGGCGATCGATCCTGCAGCAGCGCGAACAACTTCGGGTGCGGCTCCGCCGCCGCCTGCTGCTGCAGATAACTCAACGCACGCTCGTCATCGCCCCCGAACATCACCATCGTCATGTCAGTGGAGGGATCGGGCGCGGTCCCGCCGTTGGGATCGGATTCGAAGATGTCGAGGGCGGGATCCCCCAGCGCAGCCAAGGCAACCCGCACTTCCGCACGAGCCTCTTCCTCTTCCCCGATCAAATGGACCCGGAGTGCGCCCCGCCGCGCGTTAGACTGTCTTCCCAGCACTGACACTCGAAACAATCCTCCAAACTAACCCTGGATCGTTAATCCAATATCCCCTAAAACCTCGGCCGTGTCACGTCCGGCTGCGGCAGCCGCTTGGTCTCGATCTGCTCGCGGGTCATTTCAGGCATGGTCGTGGGATTGTAAACCTCCGAGGCTGCCGGCAGCGGACGGACGATCTGCGGCGTCACGCTCATCACGAGTTCCGATTCGGAGTTGTTGTAGCTGGTGGTGCGGAACAATCCTCCCAAGTAGGGAATGTCGCCGAAATAGGGCACTTTATTTATCGAAGTGGTCTTCTCATGCAGGAGCAATCCCGCGATGATTAGCGTCTGGTTGTCCATCAAGCGCACCATCGTTTCCGCGCGCCGGGTGACGAAGGCCGGAATGACAAACCCGAATTCCGTGACTCCGTGAGTGAAGTCAGGCTCCGACAACTCCGGCTTGACCAATAGTTCGATGGTCTTGCTGCCGACCACCGTCGGGACGAATTCCACCGAGGTGCCGTACTGCTTGAATACGATCGAAGTGTTCAGCGCCTGGGCGATCACGATCGGAATCTCGCCGCCGTCCAGGAACTTTGCCTCCTCGCCGGAATTGGCGAGCAGGTTGGGCTGCGCAAGAACCTTCGCCAAGTCGTGCGTTTCAAGATACTGGAAGAGTCCCTCGACTTGGACATTCGAGTTTTGCGCGGTCAAGGCGTAGGTAGGATTCTGCGAGAGGAGCAGGGGAATCAGGCCGCCGGGGTTCGGCACGACGCCTGCGGCTGGTTGCGTGTTTCCCAATGCCGCGGTCGGCGAGTACGGCGCTCCCACGTAGCCTGGAAAGCTCTCCAAACCCACACCCTGCTTGACCAAGAACGCACTCAGGTTGGTGCCCTGGGTTTCAAGCGCGCTGCGATTGAGTTCGGCCACCATCGTATTTAGCAACACCTGCTGGGTGCCGTCCGGGTCAACCCTGACCGACCGTTCCTCATATTCCCCCTGCTTGTTCCATACCGCGAGCGTCGTAAATCCGGGGGTATGGCCGATTAGATTGATTTGGTACGGATTGATGACCTCAATATCGGCGATCTTGGTATCCGCGACCGAAATGCGGCGAACGCGGGCGGCAAAATCGATGACCCGCGAGGTGCCGGTCTGCAACTCCACCACATCGGCGGGCAGGTAATGTTTTCCGCCGTTGACTGCGGGCGTGGAGTAAGCGCCGCCCGCGATCGCGATCGCCGGGTTGGTCAGGTATTTGAGCGAAGGCCGCACCACCGTCATGTTGGTGGTCATCTTGATCGGCGCAACTTGGGCAGCGACCGGCGACGCGGGCGCCGGAGCTTTGGCCACCGGCGCCACGCTTACCGGCAGTGGAAGAGCCGCCGCCGGCTGGGCCGCCGCCGCTTTCGGCGCGCTCGATTCCGGCACCGTCACCGTTCGCGCGCCGCCGAGAGTCGATTCCGATAGCACCGCCGCCTTGGGCGCCGAAGGCGCCCCGGCCGGGCCCGCCGCTTTTTCGAGTTTCGCCACCGGCGGCGTGTAAATGCCACTGGGTGTCGAGCCGCTCACCACTGCGCCATACGATGCCGGGCTGGAAATGGCGTAGGGATTGGCGACCGACTTGACGGTCACGTCGTAGATCGCCTTGCTGCCATCGGCCATTGTCAGCTTGACTTTCCATTCACCGGACTCGGCGCCGAGCAGCGTCACCTTGCCCGGCACCTCGCCGTGGATCACCAAGGCGCCGGGATTACTGATCACTGTGACCCCGGGGGTCGCCCCAGCTTTCACACCATCGATGGTGTAAGTCTGCCCCGCACCGATCGTCAGCGACATTTTCGCCGCATTATCCTTCGCCGTCGCGGGCATCGCCCGCCAGAGAAGCAACAGGCCAAGCCCCGCCGCAACAGCCCATAACCGCCGGCCCCTTCCGCACTCAACTCTCATCGTCCTACCCTGCCTCCTCCCCCGCTTCCTCTACGGGACCTCGATTGTCTTGGGTGTTGGTACATATCGGGCAGCGGCCGCGATCGAGCCGCCTTTCGGTCTCATCGCGTCACCGGCCAGCATCGCGGCGCCATCGGAATGCCGCTCCGCATCAAGCGCCGGCTTTGGCTCGATCGCATCGGCAACCGCCTCGGGCCGCCCCAAACCGCCGCTGAGTTTCCCCTGCTGTTGGCGACGATCCGTCTTTTCCGGATGCGAAGCGCCCTTGGGAGCTTGGTTGATGAACGAGACCGACTCGGACGGCTTGCCGTTGCGCAAAATATCGATGGTTACCGCCCGCGGCGCCGCGGCTGGCGCGGCGGCTGGAGCCGGGGCCTGAGCGATCGGCTCGGGCATCGGCGGCATCGCGGGTTCGTCGGGTTGGAGGCTGTAAGAATGGAGCAATTGGTCCAAGTCCGCGCCGCTGGTAAGCACGATTCTATTATCGTTGTAATTGCGCATCGCCAGCCGCAAAGTTCCTTCATGGCTGGCGAGTTCGAGTTCCTCCGCTTCATGCGGCGATACGAGCAAGGTGACGGTCTTTACCACCGTCGGCAAGTCTTTCTTCCTCTCGATCTCTTGCGCGACCGCGAGAACTTCAACGTCCTGCAGGACGATCTTGGATATCGGCTTGGACTGCGACCCATTGCCGGAGAGTGAAACCAAGATATCCACCCGCGTATGCGGCAAGACAAATCCGGCGATGTCGCTGACTTCGTCCACGGGCACCGAGACCGCCCGCATCCCGAACGGAATCAAGAGCGGCATCACTCCGGACGCCGCGTGCCCGATAAACAGTTTCGGCGCAACGATTGGTTCGTTCGCCACAAAGGAGTTCCGCACATAACTCCCAAGCACCTGCTTAGCATCGGTGAAAGCGCCCTCCGGCACGCTGTCTTTGGGCCAGTTGGACATCTTCACTTCGCTCGGCTCGATCTGCGTGCCCAGTGGCAGGTCGCTGCTTGCCACCACGATTTGGGTGTTCTGGGTCTTCAATTTGTTGTTTAATAGATCTTGCTTCTTGAGCGCCGAATACACCAGCACCGCCGCCACCATCGCCCCCAGCCCTGCAAGCAGAACCAAAACAATCGGCCGTCTCATATTTCCCATCCTCCACTCCGGCTGTCTCCCCGCCGGCCAGCACGTTCAAAAATAAAGCGCGCTTTGCTGTTCATGCTGTCATGCATTACTCGCCGACGATTAGACTAGCTGGAAGTTCAACCGGAAAAAAGCCCACCCGCGGCAAGAAACTTCAACCCCCGCCACCCCCGCACGGCAACCCGCTACCGCCTCCCAGCCGACTCCGCAGGCGGAGAGCGAAGTAACTTTGGCGAAATTTTTGCGTATCCGCAGGTGTTCCTTAGTCGCGCTTACAGACCAATATCTTGGGCAACTTGCTGCACCACACCTTGAGCGATGCCTATCGATGACAGCTCTTGGTAAACACCGAAGACCAAAACCGCGATGGCGGCTACAATGATCGCATACTCGGCCATTGTCTGCCCTTTGCGGGCACGCATCACCCAATCGAATGCTCTTTTCAGCAGCTTCATCGGCTTCCCCTCCCCAGGATCTCGCCCGCCTGGTGTTGGAGTCATTCCCTCTTGGCAAGAGCTACATCGAGCCTTCACCAACAAGCATTGTCTCCAATCAACCGTCAAATCCGCTGCGATAATTAAAAGCGCGTCGATGATGCCGGGTAATCTTCAGGCCGCTCTCACTCTCCGCCCTTCGGCTCACCACCGCCGTCATCCGGCGATGGCCTAGCATTCGCCCGCCAACCGGCCAAACGCACCACCCTCCGCTGTCTTGCCCTGCCTCCTTCCTCGAAAGGATTTGGGACGGGGACGGATTAAACCACCCGTCCCCGTCCGCGTATTGCTCTGGTTCGCCTGGGGCTAGAGGTCGCCGTCGATACTCACCAGCAGGGCACTGATGTCGGTGCCCATCGTCTGATAGCCGACGAACACGATGATCGCGACGGCCGCGAGAATCAACGCGTACTCCGTCATCGTCTGGCCCCGATGATACTCCATCGCCTTCACGTACATTTTCCTGATCTTGTCCATTTCCGTATCCTCCCTAACCGTGTCGTTTATTGGCCACCATTGGCCATTGTCCCCAAATCTTTCAACCAAGCTTACCGAAGACAAACCATCGATCCAACTTCCAGCTTGGCGCCTCGAAGGGCTGCGAAGCGAGTTATTGCTTCAGCATCACTCGTGCCAATACACCGCGCCAACGAAACCCGCGATCTTTTTCCTTCTCTTCCCGCATTGTCAGGCTGCCCTGCAACTCTTGGTTGCGAGCCCGCAACAAAATTGACCCACCGCATTAGCTCCTCGAAACTACGCATCTGCTGGGATTTATAACAAAAAGTGACGCACAAGGGAAGAGCCATCGCATCGTCAAGCAACGATCAACCGCCGCCAAGTTCTCGTTAAGGCATCGAAGCTGATAAGCAGCGGGCATTAAAAGCTGTTTTAAGGCATAAGAACGGGTAGATTTATTTGCGGCTTGCCAACCCAAGGCTATTGGCCGGCTCGACGATAATTCGGTCGCCATCCTGCGTCGCAGCTCGTTCCGCCGCCCCGGCCGCCAGTTCCAATGCGCGCCGCGCTCTGAACACCGCCGAAGAAAGCCGCCACGGCTTCAGGTTCCGATCGATCTTCAGAACTTTCCCCTCCCGATCGAGGAACACAAGGTCGATCGCGAACTTCATGAAGAACATATGCATCCACATAACCGGTACTGGCCCGCCATTCTCGAACAACATCCCTGCGTCCGGGTCGAGGCCCTCGCGGCCAAGCAAGCCGCGGCTCTGCCCCGCAAGCCCGCCTGCATTCTCAAGCCTTTCACAAAGAACCGTGCCCCGTGTGAGGTTAGTTGCCCGCAAGATTCCGGCCATCGTAGCCTCCCAAGCCCCTCAAGCGATTTGCAGCGCCATCGTCGCAGATGCTCCAAACTCACCGCCCGGGCAAGCAATCGCCGGGCACTCGCCACCGTTCGTTCACATGCGGTTCGCGATCAATCCATTCGCAAACTTGCGGATTACGCGGCTGATACAATCCCGCTTTCCGTCGGCAAATCATCGTGCCGGCGACGCATTGCTCTCCGTGTGACCAAGATGCTGGCCGCCACCACGATCGCGCCTCCAATCATATCGGCAAGATAATGATCACCTGCAAAGGGGATTGCCAGCAGCATCGTGAGATTGAGGACGAAAAGCGGGATAAACATGCGGCATGGCGGCCGGCTGCTGTAGACGAATAAAATGGCAAGTGCGGTGTGGAACGATGGAAACGTCACGATTCCCTGTAAGTTGCTGATTGTAAAAACCCTTTGCCACCACGGATGCTCAGCAAGGCCCGCTCGAAACTCTTGAGCTTGACATGCGGACCAATCGCTGGCAGGAGCCCGGAGATGAGCACCGTCGCAGTCGCCGTGAGCATCGCGATCCAATACATTTCGCGATTGCGATCCTTTCGACCGGTATGCGCAAAATACAGGACCAGCACAAACGACTGCATAAAGATGCTGTTGTAAGCGAATATGAGGCTATACTCGAACCAAGCGTGCGCCCGGATGAAAGTGTGCCATTCGATCCAATTGAAATGCAACGCCGCATCAATCTGCGCAAGCAACGTGTCGTGCAACGGGAAATCCCACGCCGCCACAATATAGCAAAGAACCACCCACGCCGGACCGAATACCATCCAAAGCGCGCAATATTGACCCAATTCTTCGAAACGTTCGACCCGGCGCCAGCGACCGTAATATTTCACGCCTATCAAGGCGCTCAAGACGAGGGCAGGTGTTTCCCATCGCTTGAAGACCAATCCCGCATGGTTCGCGAGAATCCCATCGAGAGCTAGGAGCAGAAACATCGCGGTCCACTCCCACGGCCAAATTGCCGCGGAGGGCACTGCGGCGACTCGCGCCGCGCCGGCATCGAGGGCGCTGCTCGTGACTGTTGCGGATTCTCCGTCGGGGCGCATTCTCTCAGATTAGCAGAATAAGCTATGGGTGCCCATTGGCACTGTCGCCCTGTAGCGTCATGTAATAAAATTCAACGAGATTAATGGGCTATCTTCCGATATTCCTCAATGCCGCCGGCCTCAAGTGCATGGTCGTAGGCGGCGGACAATCCGCCGAGCATAAGACCGAAGCACTCCTGCTTGCCAAGGCGGCGGTGATCGTTGTAAGTCCCCGCCTGACGCCCGCGCTGGCCGCGATGGCATCGCGCGGTGAAATTACGCATCTAAACCGCGAGTACCGGCGCGGCGATATGAAAGGATGCGCCCTGGTCTATGCCGCAACCGGTGACGATGCCGTCCATCGCGCGATCGCGGCGGAAGCCCGCGAACTCGGAATCCCGCTCAACGTGGCCGACGATCCGGAGCTTTGCTCGTTCATCGCTCCCGCGGTCGTCCGGCAGGGTGCGCTTCAGATCGCGATTTCCACGGGAGGCGCGTCACCAGCGTTCGCCAGCCGCGTCCGCCGCGAACTCGAGCCGCAATTTGGACCGGAGTTGGGACCGATGCTGGACATATTGCGCGCCGCACGCGGCCGGCTCCGCGCGCTGATTGCCGATTCCTCGGAGCGCGCGCGCCGATTGACGGCCCTTGCCAATTCCGATCTGCCGGTCGCGCTGCGCGCGGGAGATTCCACTGTTGTTGAACGATTACTTCACGAGCACTTGGGCGATGGATTCGGTCTCGGAGAACTCGGAATCGGACCGAGCCTGATTGGCCCGGCGCATCGGCATCGCGTGCCGGACTAAGCGATCGCAATGGAAACCATCTGGATCGTTCCGGCGCTCGTCTGCTATGCCCTGTCCGCCGTCCTGTTCGTGGGCGAACGGATCGCGGGCCGCGCGCTCACCGCTCATTATGCGGCCGCGCTTCTGGGCGCCGGCGCGATATGCCACGCGCTCGATCTTTTGGTTCGCGGCGTGCAAGCCGGCAATATCCCCGTCGCGAACCTCGCGCAGGCGCTCTCGTTTCTCGCTTGGCTGACCGCGCTCGCGGGACTAATCCTGATTGTGCGCCTGCGGATGGCCGTGGTGGGCGCGTTTGTCGCGCCGGCCGCCGCGATTGCGCTCGGCGTCGCCGCCCTGACGATGAGTTCGAAGCGCGTCGTGCTGCCCGAGGCGCTGCGGAGCGTGTGGCTGCCGATTCATGTGACGCTCGCGATCCTGGGCTACGCGATGTTCGTGCTGGCCGCCGGCGTCAGCGCGGTTTATCTCGCGTATGAATCGCGGCTAAAATCGAAGCGCCCGCGCACCCCCGGCGAAGAATCCGTTCCGAGCCTCGAAAAGCTCGACCGAATCAACTATCGCTTGGTGGGATGGGGCTTCCTGATGCTGAGCCTCGCGATCGTGACCGGCGCGATTTGGGCCGATGCGACGTGGGGCCATTTTTGGTCATGGGAACCGATAGAATCGTGGTCGCTTGCAATCTGGGTGCTGTACGCGGGCCTGCTCGAATCGCGCCTTACAATAGGATGGCGCGGGCGGCGCGCCGCCGCGCTCACGATCGCGCTGTTCACGGTCTTGGTTGGATCGTTCGTTGGGGTTAGTTTAATCTTTCCGGGCAAGCACGGCGGCAGTTTCGGGTAGGACGAATCAGGACCGGATGGACCAGACGTTATTTATCGTTGGCGTGAATCATCGCACCGCTCCGGTGGGCGTGCGGGAGCGCCTTGCCTTCGCCGAAGACGAGGCCGTCCCGGCGCTCCGCCGCCTGCGCGCGGCGGCGCCCGCGGTGGCCGAGGCCGCGCTCGTCTCGACCTGCAATCGGGTGGAAATTGCGGGCGTATCCGCCGATCCTGAACGCGCCGCGAATCAGGCGCTCGAATTTATCGCCGCCGATCGCGGTGTCGAGGCCGGCGTCTTCGCCGATGCCGTCTATCGTTTCGCCGGGCGCGATGCCGCCCGCCATCTGTTCCGCGTCGGCGCGAGTCTCGACTCGATGGTGGTCGGCGAGCCGCAGATTTTGGGTCAACTCAAGCTCGCATATGCGCAGGCTGCGGAGGCCGGCGCCGTCGGCCTGATCCTACATCGCGCGTTTCACAAGGCGTTTTCGGTCGCCAAGCGGGTCCGGCAAGGCACCCTAATCGGCCACGGTTCGGTATCGGTCAGTTCGGCCGCCGCCGGCCTGGCCGGGCAAATCTTCGACACGCTCACCGGCAAGACGGTAATGCTCATGGGCGCGGGCCAGATGGCCGAGTTGGCGGCGCGACAGTTCAAGGCGCTCGGCATCCAATCGCTGCTTATCGCCTCCCGCACCTTCGATCGCGCGGTCGCGCTCGCGCGCGAAATGGACGGGACGGCGGTGCCATTCCACGACTACAAACCGTACTTGAAAATGGTGGACATCCTGATCGGCTCGGTCGCCGCCGCCAAGCCGGTGCTCACCCCCGCCGAATTAGAACCGATCCTGCGCGAGCGGCGCTACCGCCCGATGTTCCTGATCGACTTGGGCGTGCCGCGCAACTTCGACGAACGCCTGAACGCGATGCCAAACGTCTATCTCTACGACCTCGACGATCTCGGCGCCGCCGTCGAACGTTCGCGCGGCGGCCGCGAGCGCGAGGCCGAGAAGGCGGAGCAAATCGTCGAGGCGGAACTCGATTCCTTCCTCAAATGGCTCGCCGGCCTCGACTTGACCCCCACCATCAAGGACATCCGCTACAGCATCGATCGGCTGCGCGACGCGGAACTCGGACGCAATCGCGCCTGGCTCTCCGGCCTCGGCCCGGACGAACGCGTCCGGGTCGAGATGCTGGCGCGCGGACTGACCAACAAGCTGCTCCATCGGATTCTTATCGGGCTGCGCAATCACGATCCCGCCAATTCCGATTCGGTCTATGCGGCTGAAATCGCCCGCCGCCTGCTGATCGGCGAGTTCGGCGCCGGTCCCGCCGAAGCCGATGAAATCGCCGACGACGGCGATGGACTCGGCTTCGATGACGACGGCGGCGGCGACGAGTAATCGGCGGAGCCGCCGATGGCATCCGCGGTAAAACTCGGCGCGCGCCCCAGTGCGCTGGCGCTCGCGCAGGCGGAGATTGTGCGCTCGCTACTTGGCGCCGCTGCACCCGGACTTGCGATTGAGATTGTCCCAATCCGCACCTCGGGAGATCGGATGACTCGCGCTTCGCTCGCGCAGGTGGGTGGCAAGGGCCTCTTTATAAAGGAGTTGGAGAACGCGCTCGCGGAGCGGCGAATCGATATCGCCGTCCATTCGATGAAGGACCTGCCCGCGGCGCTGGCGCGAAATTTCCGAATCGCCGCCGTGCCCGTGCGTGAGAACACTGCCGACGTGCTCGTGACGCGCGACGGCGCGCGGCTCACCGATCTGCCAAGCGGGGCAAGGGTGGGAACGTCGTCGCCGCGCCGCCGGTTTCAGGCGCTGCGGATCAATCCCGGCCTCGCGATCGAACCGCTTCGCGGCAACGTTGACACGCGCATAAAGCGCGTCGAGGCCGGGGAACTCGGCGCGGTAATCCTCGCAATCGCCGGGCTTAAGCGGCTGAATCTGGCCGAGCGCGTGAAATTCGAGGAACTAAATGCGGTCGATTTTATCCCCGCCGGCGGTCAGGCTGCCCTTGCGATCGAGGCGCTCGCGGGACGCCGCGCGCGCGGATCGGCCGAGTTGGAGCGGGCGCTTGCGGCAATCAACGATCCGCGCGCCTTTTATGAAATCGCGGCCGAACGCGGATTCCTCGCCGTGATCGGCGCCTCCTGCACGACGCCGATCGGCGTCCGCGCAACGGTTGGCGATCGCGCGCTTTCGATTCGCGCGATCCTGTTCAGTCTCGACGGCGCGCGGGAAATCGCCGAGTCCGCCGGCGAACCGCTCGACCCGGACCTCGCGCCCTCATCCGCTGAACGCGCCGGGGCGGCATTGGCCGAAAAAATGCTCGCGCGCGGCGCCGCGGAATTGCTCTCCAATGGCTAAGCACGGCGGAATCGTGTATCTCGTCGGCGCGGGTCCCGGCGATCCGAGCTTGATAACGGTGGCTGGCGCGCGCGCCATCGGGCGCGCCGATGCCGTCATCTACGACCATCTGGCCAGCCCCGAACTACTTCGACTCGCGCCGCGCGGGGCGGAATTGACCTACGCGGGAACCAGGGGCGGGGGTGAAAAAAGCCGCCGGCAGCTTCGGATCAATCGAATGCTGATCGAAAAGGCGCGCCAGGGGCAAATCGTTGTGCGGCTCAAGGGCGGCGATCCCTTCGTCTTCGGCCGCGGTGGCGAGGAGGCCGAGGCGCTCGCGCGCGCCAAGGTGCGATTCGAAATTATTCCGGGCGTGACCTCCGCAATCGCCGCGCCCGCCTACGCCGGCATCCCGGTAACGCATCGCGATTACGGCTCGTTCGCCGTACTTGTCACCGGACACGAGGACGAGAGGAAAGGCACGCGCTCCTCGATTCCGTGGCGCGAACTGGGCGCGGCGGCAATCGCCGGGCGCGGGACGATCGTGATTCTGATGGCGACGCGGCGGATGCGCCCCGTTCTCAATAAGCTTCGTGAGGCGGGAATGCCGGCGGTCACGCCGGCCGCAGCGATTCAATCGGCGACGACCGCCGCGCAAAAAACCGTGACGGGCACAGTCGGGACGCTTGCGGATCGATGCGAACGCGCGCGGCTCGAAGCGCCATCTTTGGTTGTAGTTGGGGAATGCGCCCGGCTGCGGGATCGGCTCAAATGGTTCGAGCGCAAGGCGCTCTTCGGCAGGCGGATTATTGTCACGCGCGCGGGCGGAGCGGCGGAACGCTTCGCCGCGGAATTGCACGCGATGGGCGCGGAGACGATCGAGTTTCCGACGATCGAATTCGCGCCGCCGAAAAATTATGCGGTTCTGGACCGGGCGATCGCGCGGCTCGATTCGTTCGATTGGATAATCTTCACCAGCGCCACCGGCGCCGAGCGATTCGTCGCGCGGCTAAAATCGATGGGCCGCGATATCCGCGATCTCGGCGCGGCGAAGATCGCCGCGATCGGACCCGCGACCACGAAGCGCCTCGACGACTTCGCATTGAGGGTCGCGGCGATGCCCAACGAGTATCGCGCCGAGGCGTTGCTTCCCGCGCTCGGGGCCAAGGAAATCCGCGGCAAGCGTTTCCTGATTCCGCGCGCGGCGGCGGCGCGCGAGATTTTGCCGGTAACTCTCCGCAAGATGGGCGCGCGCGAAGTCGTAGTTGCGCCCGCCTATTGCACGATCAAACCGAAAGCTGCGCCCGCCGCCCGGATTCGCGCGCTGCTCGACGAGCACGCAATCGACCTCGTCACCTTCACCAGTTCCAGCACGGTAGAGAATTTCGTGGCGCTGGTTCGTGCGCCGGTCAAAGGAGTGAAGGCCGCGGCAATCGGACCGATCACGGCCGCAACCGCGCGGCGGCATGGATTTCGCGTCGTCGTCCAACCGCGCGATTACACCACGGCTGCGCTCGCCGCCGCGATCCGCGATTATTTCAAACAGCATTAAATTGACGCGTGGCGAACTTACCGATGGCGCATTCGAAAAAATATCACGATCCCGAAGATCCCATTAAACGGCTCCGAGAAATCTGCCTGGCGCTGCCCAAAGCCACCGAAAAGGAGGCGTGGGGAGAATGCACCTTCCGCATCGGCGGCAAGATGTTCGCGATGACCGACGACAACCATCACGACAGCGGCCGTGTCGCGGTGTGGCTCAAATCGACGCCGATCGTGCAGGAAATTTTCATCAATTCCGATCCGAAGCGATTTTTCAAACCGCCTTATGTCGGCCATAAGGGATGGCTCGGCGCGCGAATCGACGGCAAGCCGAATTGGGGGATGCTCACCGAACTGCTCAAGGACGCCTACGAAATGATCGCGCCCAAGAAAAAGACCGCTCCGACCCGTTCCGCGTCGGGAAAGACGCGGCGAACCCCACGCGCCAAGGCAAAAAAGACGGTGCATTGAACAGCATGCGGCAGTTCAAAACGGGAATTGCCGCCTGTATGATCGAGTTGAAGGGACCGCCCGATGCCATTTCCAGCGATTCGTCCGCGCCGATTGCGCCGCACCGAGACTATCCGCCGAATGGTCCGCGAGACGCGCCTGTCACCCGACAATCTGATCCTGCCGATGTTCGTCTGTCCGGGCCGCGGCGTGAAGGAACCCGTCGAGGCGATGCCGGGAGTCGCGCGGATGTCTCCCGACAATATCGCCGCGGAGGCGCACGAGGCTTACGCGCTCGGCGTTCCGGCAGTGATTCTGTTCGGGATTCCCGAACGCAAGGACGCAATCGGCAGCGAAGCATGGAACGACGACGGCCCGGTCCAGTGCGCAATTCGCGAGATCAAGGAGCGCGCGCCCGGAATGGCGATCGTTACCGACGTCTGCATGTGCGAGTACACCGATCACGGCCATTGCGGCGCGCTCGCCAAGAACGGCGAGGTCGATAACGACGCGACGCTGGAATTGCTCGCGCGCGCGGCGCTGTCCCATGCGAAGGCGGGCGCGGATATCGTCGCGCCGTCGGACATGATGGACGGGCGGGTCGGCACTATCCGCCGCGCGCTCGACGAGAACAATTTCAGCCAGGTTGCGATCATGGCCTACTCCGCCAAGTTCGCCTCCGCGTTTTACGGCCCGTTCCGCGAGGCGGCAGGCTCCGCGCCCAAGTCGGGCGATCGCCGCGGCTACCAGATGGACCCGCCCAACGCGCGCGAGGCGCTCCGCGAAGTGGCGCTCGATATCGAGGAGGGCGCGGACATCGTAATGGTCAAGCCGGCGCTCGCCTGTCTCGATTTGATTTGGCGGGTGAAGGAAAAGTTCAACGTTCCGGTCGCCGCCTACAACGTCTCCGGCGAGTATTCGATGATTCGCGCGGCGGGCAAGAACGGCTGGATCGACGAGGAGCGCGCGATGATGGAAATGCTCGTGTCGATCAAGCGCGCCGGCGCCGATCTGATCCTGACGTATTTCGCCAAAGACGCGGCTCGCAAGCTCCGCAGTTCATAAAGATTACCGCCAGCACATCAAAAACTTATTTCGTAAACTCCGGCCCCTCTCCCTTCACAGACCTATGCGTAACTTTGATGTTGTCTGCCGGCAGTTCTCATCTGAACACTTTTGTCAGAGCCAGGGGGTCGGGCGGCTGTGCATATGTTCGCGGCATTGGAAACCTCCCGCTTCCTCTCGCTCCAACACCGTCCACCAAACCGGTTCAACTCCAGGCCAAGCGCGCCGGGCGGCGCGTTTGACAGCCTAACACTCGTTAAATAGGCTCACATTCGAACCATGCGAAACGCGAATAAGAGCGCGGCCGGCAAGGTTGTCGAATTTCACCGCAACGGGGACACCCGGACCCGCGCGCTCGCCGTCGCGCGCGCGCTGTTCGCCGAGCGTGGCTACCGCGGCGCGAGCCTTCGCGACATCGCCCGCCGCGTCGGAATCAAGGCGCCCTCGCTGCTCCATCACTTTTCCTCCAAGCAGCAGCTCTACATCGCGGTGCTGAACGGCATCTTCGACCGCCTGGAGGACGCCGCCAACGCGCTCGCATGGGGCCGCGACGATCCGCAGGAGCGGATGCGCCGCGCGGTCGGCGACACGATAACCTACCTTGCCGGCCATCCCGATTTCGTCCGCATCATGTGGAAGGAGATGGCCGACGAAAGCGGCGTCGGGCGGCAGGTAATCAAGCGGCGGCTGCCGCCGCTGTTTTCGATCGCGACCAATTTTATTTTCCGCGGCCAGCGCGAAGGCGTGTTCCGGCCCGAGGTCGATCCGATCCATTTCGTGCTCAGCCTCAATTCCCTCACTGCGGGCTATTTCACGACCGCCGCGATGGCGCGGCGGCTGTGGGACATGAACCTGGTCGAGCCGGCCACGATCGAGCGGCGCAAGCGCGAAGTGATCGAGATGGTGGAGCGGACGCTGTTCGTCCAGCGCGGCGAGGCCGAGTGATTCCACCGAAATACCCTTGCGTATGATTTCAATTTTTCAGTATGTTCAACGCGCGCACCCGCCAACCCTAATCAGGGCAGGCTCGGCGTGACAAAGGAGATGACCCCGCTATGAAATTCGGAACGTTTTACGAGCATCAATTGCCCCGGCCGTGGAAGGAAGGACAGGAACTCAAGCTGTTCCAGCAGGCCTTAGATCAGGTCGAGCTGGCCGACAAGGTTGGAATCGACCATATGTGGGAAGTCGAGCACCACTTTCTGGAGGAATACGCTCATTCCTCCGCGCCGGAGATTTTCCTCGCCGCATGCAGCCAGCGCACCAAGCAAATTCGGCTCGGCCACGGAATCACGCTGCTGCCGCCCGCCTACAATCATCCGGCGCGCGTGGCGGAACGAATCGCGACGCTCGACCTGGTGAGCAACGGGCGCGTCGAATTCGGCACGGGAGAATCGTCCGCCGAATTGGAACTGGGCGGCTTCCTGATTCCCCGCGCGGAGAAACGCGATCAATGGCGCGAATCGCTCGGCGCAATCACGCGAATGTTCACCGAGGCGCCGTTCATGGGGCATAAGGGCAAGTATTTCGAGATGCCGGTGCGCAATGTCGTGCCCAAAACGGTGCAGAAGCCCCATCCCCCGCTTTGGGTGGCATGTTCCCGGCGCGAGACGATCCATCTCGCCGCCGAACTTGGCATCGGCGCGCTGTCGTTCGCGTTCGTTTCGCCGGAAGAGGCGCACCAGTGGGTGGACGATTACTACACTACGCTCGCCGATTGCGTGCCGATCGGCGCCGCGATCAATCCCAACGTCGCGATCGTCACCGGCTTCATGTGCGACAACAACGCCGAGCATGCGCGGATGGCCGGTGAAGAGGGGCTCCGCTTCTTCTTCTACGCGCTCGGCCATCATTACGTGTTCGGCCGCCATACTCCGGGCAAGACCGACATCTGGAACAACTTTAAGACCAACCCGCTCACGATGCCCGGCATGGAGACGATGAACGCCTGCGTCGGCACGCCCGATCAGCTTCGCACGAAGCTCCGCGAATACGAGGAGGCGGGCGTCGATCAGGTGATATTCGTCTCGCAGGCCGGCAACAACAAGCACGAAGACATTTGCGCGTCGCTCAACCTGTTCGCGGAACAGGTGATGCCTGAGTTCAAGGAGCGCGAGCAAAAACGCGCCAAGGCGAAAGCCGAGCGGATGGCGCCGATTCTGGAGAAGGCGATGAAGCGCAAGCCCGCGCCGGTTATTCCGCCGCACGAGGAACCGGTCATCGTGCAGGCCGGAATGCTCCCGTAGGGAACTCCAATATCGCAAACGCGAAAAGACCGCCCGATTCGGGCGGCCTTTTTATTTCGCCGGCGCGGGACTCGACAGCTTAGTCGCCGATTGCGTTAGGCGCGGCGCGGAGGCTTTTCAGCCGGTTGTACACGACCCAGATCGCCGGCAGGATCATCGCAATCACGATCGCGGTGTCGAAGCGATGGAAATACGGGCCGAGGCGGCCCCAGTTATTGCCCATTTCCATCCCGAAATACGCGAGCGCGAGGCAGTAGGGGTACGAGCCGAGCAGCGTGTAAATCGTGAACGGCCACAGCCGCATCCGCGACACTCCGGCGGGAAACGCGATATAGGTGCGGACCACCGGCAAGAGCCGGCTAAAGAAGATGGCGGGCGCGCCCCATCGCTCGAAAAACCGGTCCGCGATCTCCAACTCGTGCGGCGCGATGAGAATCCATTTCCCGTAGCGCAGGATGAACCGGCGACCGCCCGTCGCGCCCACGTAATAGGCGACGTACGAGCCGAGCAGGCATCCGACCGCGCCGGCGATCGCGGTCATTTGCAGGCCGAAGCGTCCTGTCGCTACCAGATAGCCGGAGAACGGCATGATCACCTCGGAGGGCAGCGGGATACAGGCACTTTCGAGCGCCATCATCAGGATGACGCCGCCGTAGCCGAGCGTGGAGATCGACGCGATGACAAACGCCGAGACCCCGGAGATCAATTTATCGATCATTAATTAAGCGGTTCCCAGAAAGATGCGCGGATTGCGCGGACGGCAACCCCGTCCGGCAATAATGCCATGCCCCGCCCTCCAATGCGAGAGGCGCGGAAGCCACGATTTGGAAATGCCTCATTGCCCGCTTTGACATCGGCGGTGGGATGCGGTATGAACTGTATATATGTTGAACGTCAGGCGCGGCGGCCCAGTCTCCGCGCGCTGGCCGCCACCGATTGAGGAGTCCGCCATGGCCAAGGAAACGCTCACCGTCAAAGACAATCGCACCGGCCGCGATTACGAAATTCCCATCGAGGAGGGCGGCGTAATTCGCGCCGCCGCGCTCCGCGAGATCAAGACCGGCCCGGAGGACTTCGGCCTGATGTCCTACGATCCCGCGCTTAGCAATACCGCCGTGTGCCGCTCGCGGGTGACGTATATCGACGGCGACAAGGGCATCCTGCGCTACCGCGGCTATCCGATCGAGGAGTTGGCGGCCAAGAGCAATTTTCTGGAGACCGCATACCTGATCGTCAAGGGCGAACTGCCAGACCGCGAGCATTACCTGCGCTGGGAAAACAACATCAAGATTCACACGATGGTCCACGAGAGCGTGAAGGATTTTATGCAGGGCTTCCGCTACGACGCCCATCCGATGGGGATTCTGCTCGGAACGATCGGCGCGCTCTCGACCTTCTATCCCGATGCGAAGGACATCCACGATCTCGAATCGCGCCGGCTCCAGACGCGCCGGCTAATCGGCAAAATCCCGACCATCGCGGCCTTCGCCTATCGCCACACCAAGGGCTATCCCTACATCTATCCCGACAACGAACTCAGCTACACGGGAAACTTCCTCGCGATGCTGTTCAAGATGACCGAGCGCAAGTACCAAGCTAATCCGATCCTGGAACGCGCGCTCGACGTGCTGTTCATCCTGCACGCCGACCACGAGCAGAATTGTTCGTCGAACGCGATGCGGGCGGTGGGCAGTTCGCAGTCCGATCCCTACGCCTGCGCGGCGGCCGCGATCGCGGCGCTGTATGGCCCGCTGCACGGGGGCGCCAACGAGGCGGCGATCCGGATGCTGATGGAGATCGGCTCGGCCGGTAACGTCCCGGCGCTGATCGAAAAGGTCAAGAAGGGCGAGCGCCGGCTGATGGGCTTCGGCCATCGCGTGTACAAGAATTACGACCCGCGCGCGAAAATTCTGCGCGAACTGGCGCCGCAAGTGTTCGAGGTGACCGGCCGCAATCCGCTGCTCGACATCGCGGTCGAACTCGAACGGATCGCGCTCGCGGACGATTATTTCATCCAGCATAAGCTCTATCCCAACGTCGATTTCTATTCGGGGATCATTTATCAGGCGATGGGCTTCCCGATGGAGATGTTCCCGGTGCTGTTCGCGATCGCGCGGACCGCAGGCTGGATGGCGCAGTGGGCGGAGATGGTGCGCGATCCCGAACAGAAGATCGTCCGTCCGCGCCAGATTTATATCGGCGAGCCGCTGCGCCATTACGCCCCGATCGGGGCGCGGCCCAAGCCGGTCCAGCGGGAGGATGCTGTCAGCGAGGCGATCTGAACCACGCCGGTTCCGATTCGTACCGGGCCGGCCAGGCCGGGTGGGATTCGCCGAAACCCGCAATCGCGGCCGGCCCGTTCCTTGCGCCGGTTGACTTACGCACGTCAACCAGAGTATCTCCTCACTGATTCCCTCTTTGGAACGCGAACCTATGTTTGTACGGGAGAAGATGTTCCGGCTCGAATGGAGTAGATCGGCGCGATGACTTCGCAAGAAGATGTTTTCACCATCAACGAGTTGTCCCAGTACCTGAAGGTCCACCCTACGACGATTTATCGCCTGCTGAGTGAGGGCCGGTTGCCGGGCTTCCGCGTCGGCAGTTCATGGCGGTTCAGCCGCAATGCAATTGCGAAATGGGAAGAAAGCCAAGTCGCGAAGTTCGATGGGACCGCTCCGCCGCCGCCAAAAACTTCCCGCAAGAAAGTCCGAAAAGCCCGAAAATAACGCGCCACCGCGGCACCGCCAATCGATTTTTTCGCGCGGAGCGATTGCCTGAGATGAATTCCCCGGAAACAGGGGGTCGCCCCTTCGCCACGCCGGTAACCGAATACTTCGGGCGCCTCGCCGCGACCTATGGCGCTGGCGCCTATTACAAAGTCCGGCGCGTGGCGGTGATGCGCGCGATCGCGGATGAAATCACCCGCATCCACTCGATCCTCGACCTCGGATGCGGCAATGGCGCCTACACGGCCGAATTCGCGGGCGTGCCGGAGGACCGGCGGTTGTTCGGGGCCGATCTGTCCTTCGAAATGCTCTCGGAAGCGCGCCGCCGCCTTGGCGGAAAATGCCGGTTTGTGCGCACCGATGCGGCGAATCTGCCGTTCAAAGCGGCATCCTTCGGACTGATTTTCGGCAGTCACGTCTTCCCGTTCGTCGCCGATCTGGATGCCGCAGTTGGCGAGGCCGCGCGATGCCTCCGGCCCGGCGGCGTGCTGATCGCGACCCGGCACGGCGAAGGCGGCGTGCGCCGCGAGCTGGCCCGGCTAATCGGCGCCGCGCGCTGGGAGGAAATTTCGGCCGCCATTTTCCGCCGCGCCGCCAGAGCCTCCCGCTTTGCGGAAGGCGAACGGGACGATACCCGCTACCGGGCCGCATTCGCCGCCGCCGGCCTCGATTTCGAGGAGCGCGCCGCGCCGTTCACAGTCGGATGGGACGATGTCGCCGAATGGATACGCATCCGCTGGATGCCGGTGATTCCCGAATCGGAACGTGGGGCCGCGGAGCGGATGATCGCCGAAGCGGGCGCGGCCGCCGCCGGCCGCACCTTCGCACTCCACGAACCAATCGCGCTCGGCCGCAAACCCGCGTAAAGACCGGCCCGCCCCGATCCCGTGCCTCGGCGCCGCCGCGATTCTACTGTCTATAATTCGGGGCTTCCTTGGTGATGAAGACGTCGTGGACGTGGCTTTCGCGCATTCCGGCGTCGCTCACCCGGACGAAGCGCGCGCGCTTGCGAAGTTCGGTTAGGTTCGCGGCGCCCAGGTAGCCCATCCCCGATTGCAGGCCGCCAACCAACTGCTCGATATTCGCCGCCATCGAGCCGCGATGCGGAACGCGCCCCTCGATTCCCTCCGGCACGTGCTTGCCGTCGGGCACGCCGAGTTGTCCGTAGCGATCGCCCGTGCGCTCGTTCATCGCGCCGAGCGATCCCATCCCGCGGTACAGCTTGTAGGTGCGCCCCTGATAGAGAATCGTCTCGCCGGGGCTTTCCTCGGTCCCCGCAAAAAGCGATCCGATCATGACCGAATCGGCGCCCGCCGCGACCGCCTTGGTGATGTCGCCGGAGAATCGAATTCCGCCGTCGGCGATAACCGGCGTCTTGCGCGGACCTGCCACTGCCGCCACTTCCATGATCGCGGTGATCTGTGGCACGCCGACGCCCGAGATTACCCGCGTGGTGCAGATTGACCCGGGGCCCATCCCGACCCGGAGCGCGTCGGCGCCCGCGTCGCACAATGCCTTCGCGCCTTCGGCGGTCGCGATATTGCCCGCGGCGATTTCGAGTTCGGGGAATTCGCGGCGAATCGCCTGGATCGCCTCAATCACGTTGCGGGTGTGGCCGTGCGCCGTGTCAATGCATACGATGTCCACCCCGGCGCGGGCGAGCGCCGCGACGCGCGCCTCCCGCTCCGGGCCGACTCCGACGGCGGCGCCGACGCGGAGCCGCCCCATTTTGTCTTTGGTCGAATGGGGATAGCGAATCGCCTTGTCGATGTCCTTGACGGTGATCATCCCGGAGAGCCGGTTTTGATCGTCCACCAGCGGCAACTTTTCGATTCGATGCGCTTGCAGCAATTCCTTGGCCTGTTCGAGATCGATTCCGGGCCGCGCCGTCACGAGCTTGGTGGTCATCACGTCGCGGACCGGCTTGTCGAGGCGCTTTTCGAATCGCACGTCGCGATGAGTCAGAATCCCCACGAGCTTGCCGTCGGAGACCACCGGCAGGCCGGAAATATGATGGCGTTCCATCACGGCGAGCGCCTCGCCGAGCTTGATCTCCGGATGAACGGTGACGGGATCGACGACAATCCCGCTTTCGTATTTCTTCACGATTTCGATTTCCAGGGCCTGCTTTTCAATCGGCAGGTTGCGATGGACGAAGCCGATCCCGCCCATCTGCGCGATCGCGATCGCGGCGCGCGATTCGGTCACGGTGTCCATCGGGCTGGAAACGATCGGCACGCGCAGGCTGATTTTAGGCGTGAGTTGGGTGGCAGTGTCGCAATTCACGGGCAGGACATCGGAGGCTTGCGGCAGGAGAAGAACGTCGTCGAACGTCAATGCTTCCGGCAGTTCGTGATGCGCCATTGTTGAACCTCCATAATAGAAAAAGGCCCGCGGATTTCCCCGCGGGCCTGAATCACCCTCAGAATTCGAACGCGTTCGTATTTTTCAGATGCGCCATATCTGAAATTAGCAAGCGGACCGCTCGCGATCAATACGGCGATGGAGGCGTGTCATGCAACCGATCGAAACGGCGATAAGGGCGTAATTTTCGCTGAACCGGTGAGCCGCGCTAGTCGAATTTCCACCGAATCGGGCGGGCGTGGAGATGGCAATGATCGGGTATCTGGCGCATCGTTCCGTCGATTACGAATCGATCCGCGCCATATACCGCGCGCGCGACCATCGAGAGCGCCTCCGTCATAAAGACGCGCTCCTCCTCGGCCGGGACGGCGCGATGCTCGCCCAGCACGGCCATCGGCGTGTCGCACGAATCGCAATCGAGGATCGCGAATTTGAACGGGTGGAAAAAGTTCGCGTACCGCCGCGTGTAGTCGCGCAGTTCGCAGAGTTCGCAGTGCGCCATCTATCGCTCGCAATCGGGCCGCGCGCGGGATCGCGCGACCCGGGACTTGGCGATGCGTTGCTAATTTGTCTTGGCTGCGGGAGCCGGCGATTTGGCCGCCGCTTTCGCTGCGACCGGCGCCTTTGCCTCGGCCGGCTTCGCTGCCGCGGCTGCCTTGGCGGCCTTCCTCGCCTTGCCGCGGCAATAGTAAACGTGCCGGGTGGATACTTTTAGATCCTTGGCGACTTCCTTGGGTTTCTTGCCGCTGCTCAGGTCCTTCATCACGATGTCGCAATCGCCTTTCTTGTGCGCCGCAAAGGCGGGCTGCACGTTTGCCGCGACCGCGAATGCCGCTCCGAGCAGCGCCACAGCAATCGTCATAGAGAACTTTTTCATCGCTTTATCCTTTCCTTCCGATAGAGGTTATGGGTTTTCGACGCCGCCGACAGTATTCCAAAAAACGGACGGCAGCAAAAGAGGGAGGCGGCGATTCGGTCCGATCGACGCCGCTTACCGGGCCTTGGCGGGACCTAAACCGGGAAACGACGGTTTGCGCTTTTCGCGCAGCGCGCTCACCCCTTCGGCCACGTCGGGCGAGAAAAACCCGAGCATCTCCAGCGCCAATGAAGCGTCAAACGCGGGGCCTGCCATGCGCAGCCAATTATTGAGCGAACGTTTAGTGAACCGAATCGCCTGCTGCGGACCGCGCGCGAGTTTGCCTGCCACTTCCATCGCCTTGTCCATCAACTGCGCGGCGGGAACGCACCGGCTCACCAGCCCGATTCGCTCCGCTTCGCGCCCGTCGATGAAATCGGCGGTGAGCAGGTAATATTTGGCCTTCGCCATCCCGCACAAAAGCGGCCAGATAATCGCCGCATGATCGCCCGCCGCGACGCCGAGGCGCAGATGGCCGTCCGTGATGCGCATCGTGTCCGCCGCGATGCTGATATCCGCGAGCAACGCGACCGCCAACCCCGCGCCGACGGCGACGCCGTTGATCGCGGAGATAATCGGCTTATCGAGGTTGATCATGTTGTAAACGAGGTCGCCGGCTTCCTTCCATGCGCGCGCGACATTCGCCGCGCTCCCCGTCATCGCGGCGATCATGCCGAGATCGCCGCCGGCGGAAAACGCGCCCCCCGCTCCGGTGATCACCGCGACTCGCGTGTCGTCGTCATCCCCGATGTCGCGCCATACGCGGCTCAACTCGCGATGCAACCGATCGTTGGCGGCGTTTAAGACTTCGGGCCGGTTAATCGTAATGAGCAGGATGCCGTCGTCCTTCGGCTCGAACAGGAGATGATCGTATCCGCCGTATCGCATCCGAATCGGCCCGGTTAACCCTGGTAAATGTTCATGATCGTTTCGAGCAGCTTGAGCGCCTCGGCCTTGGGCCGCTGGAACGAATTGCGTCCGATGATCGAGCCGAAGCCGCCGCCGGCATGGATTTCGCGCACGGTGGCGATCAACTGCTCGTCGGTCTCTTTGGCCCCGCCGGAGAAGATCACGATTCTCCGGCCGTCGAACGCCGATTGCACCACGTGGCGGACGCGCGCGGAGAGCGGTTCGAGCGGAATCTTCTGCGCCTCGTACACCTTTTTAGCTTCGGGCTGTTCGAGATATGCCGTCGGCGGCTTGACCTTGACGATATTCGCGCCGAGTTGCGCCGCGATTTGCGCGCCGTAGGCCACCACGTCGAGTGCGGTCTCTCCCTGTTTGCTAATCGACGAGCCGCGCGGATACGACCATACGACCACCGCCAGCCCGTGCGCTTTGGCGTCCTCCGCGATCTCGCGCAGTTCCTGGTACATCGGCTTGGCCTGCGACGAGCCGGGATAGATGGTGAATCCCACCGCCGCGCATCCGAGTTGCAGCGCGTCCTTGACGCTGCCGGTCACGGACGGTGCCGGGTCTTTTTCATCGTCGAGCAGATCGTGATTGTTGAGCTTCAGAATTAGCGGGATTTCGCCCGCGTATTCCGCCGCGCCTGCCTCAATGAACCCGAGCGGCGCGGCGTAAGCGTTGCATCCCGCGTCGATCGCAAGCTGGAAATGGTAGCGCGGATCGTAGGCGGGCGGATTCGGCGCAAAGCTCCGCGCCGGCCCGTGCTCGAAACCCTGATCGACCGGCAGGATCACGAATTTGCCGGTGCCGCCGAGCCGCCCATGATTGAGCATCCGGGCGAGGTTGCTCCGCACGCCCGCGTTTTCCGAATCGTAATAGCCCAGGATTTCCCTAACTCGCTTGGTCATGGAATCTCTCCAAATGCGCTGGAATTGCCGCAGGCTGACGCCTGTGCCTCTCTCATACCACAGCGCGTTCCCAAACCCCAAGGATGGCGGCGGGCGATCAGTAAAATCGGGCTTCGCCGGGGGGACGGGTCTTCCAGCGCCGGTGAATCCAGTTCCAATGGTCCGGATGCGTGCGAATCAGGTTTTCGAGCGTGCGGGTGAAGCGTTGCGTGTTCTCGCGCACCGATTCCTCACGATTGCCGTCCTTGACGACTTCGATTAACGGCTCAATCACGATCCGATGATGAATGGTATCGCCTTCGCGCACGAGCACGCACGGCGCCACCGGCGCCCCGGTCGCCATCGCCAGCCGCGCCATCCCGCCGCTGGTCGAGGCGGGCAGGCCGAAGAAATCGACGAACACGCCCTTGCGCACGTCGAGATCGAGCGTGATCGCCAGCATCCAGTTCTGCCTAAGCAACCGGAACATTTCGCGCCCGCTCGCCTTGCGCGGGACGATTTTATTTCCGTAGCGGATGCGCGCGCTATGCACGGCGGCATCGATGAGCGGATTGCGGAGCGGCCGGTAAACGATCGCGATGCGGTAGCCGTAGATGGAATGGGCGAGCGGCAGGAGTTCGAAGTTGCCGAAATGCGCCGTCAGCACGAGGATGCCCCGGCCGGGCGAACGGCGCTCGGCCTCCTCCCAGGCTTCCTTGCCCTGGTAGGTAACGACATTTTCGATATTAGCGCGGCTGAGTTCGTTAAAATGGGCCCACTCGGCAAGCATCCGGCCCCAATTGCGATACATCGCGCGCAGGATCGCGAGCCGTTCGGCGGCACTCTTTTCCGGGAACGCGATGGCAAGGTTTTTCAGCGCGATCGACCGGTTGGGCCGGTCCAGATTCATCGCCCAGCCGCCCAGCCGAGCACCCGCGCGCACCGCCCGCTCCAGCGGCATCGCGCGCAGCCCGGCCACGACGGCGGCGATGCCGGTGTACTCAATCCGCGATCGAAGCGGACCGATTTGCCGTGGCATCGCCTGACCGCGATTGACGCGCGTGCGCCGCCGCTTGCGCCGCTGCGATCATGGACCGACGCCCGGAGTAACGGCTGAACCCTTTGCGCCCGGCGCGGCGGCTTTGGCCGGGGACGTAGCCGGCGGAGCGGGTGCGGCGCGAATCATTGAGGTCGGGCCGATCTCCTCGGTGTTGAACGGAGTCTCGCCTTGATTGCTTCCTTGGGGTGCGCCGAAGGCGGGATTGTGGGGGAACGGCACGACGGCTGGCTGGTTAAGTTCCCGCGCGGGGGAGACCGGAATTGAGAAGTTGGGTCTGTACAGGGTATGGATTTGCGAGGACGGCATGTCGTGCATCTCCTTGCGGCCGATCGAGTTGACGAACCGCTGCCGTTCGTTGAGCGCGAGCGCCCGCAGATCGCTCTTGGTGCGGATCACGTGCGGGGTCAGGAACACGATCAGGTTGTCCTTGTTTTTGTCGGACGATTTATTGGTGAACAGGTTGCCGATCACCGGGATGTCGGAGAAGAAGGGGACGCCACTGTTGGCCAGCGTACTCTGCGAAGCGAGCAGTCCGCCGATTACGGCGGTGCGATGGTTTTGAATCAGGACCGAGGTCGAGGCGGACCGAATCGTGGTGGAGGGTCCATTAACATTGTTCGCGGTTCCGGGGATGACGTTGGAAACTTCCTCGTACACGTCCAGCCGCACATAATCGCCCTCGGAAACCTGAGGCACGATGTCGAGCGTGATGCCGACATTTTGGCGCTCGATCGAGTTGAAAATCTGACCGAAAGCCGCGGCGTTGGCGGACGAAGTGCCGACGAACGGCAGGTTTTCGCCGATCACGATCATCGCCTCTTCATTGTCGGCGGTAAGCAGGGTCGGCGCCGAGAGCACGTCGGTATGGGTATCCATCTCCATCGCGGTCATCAGCGCCATCTCGCACGGCACCGAAACCGTGGAGGCGGTAGTGGTGGATGTTGTCGTACCGGTGGCGGCCGTGGCGGCGGCCGCGATGGCGGCCGGAACGGTGCAGGAGGCGCCCGAAGCGAGTCCCAAGCCCAGGCCGCTCAAGCCCAGCGGATTACCCAAGTAGTTTTGCAAAGTGCCGAAATCGAGCTGGCCGATGCCCAGCGTATTGGCGCCAAGCTGGGAGCCGCCGTAATAGCTGATGCCCATCTGACGCTGGCGTTCGGCGGACACCTCGACGATTATCGCCTGCACAAAAACCTGCACGCGCGCAACGTCGAGATCCTCAATAATCTTCTTCATCGTCTCCCAGTCCTGCGGCAGGGCAGCGACGATCAGGGCGTTGGTCGCGGGATCGGCGGTGACGCTGACCGGATAGGAAAATATCAAGCTTTTTCCTTGGGTGCTGGCCGAGGCCGAGCCGCCGCTTGCGCCCGACGACGAAAAACCACCCCTGCCGCCCATACCGCCACCCATGCCGCCGCCCATACTGCCGCCCATACTGCCGCCCATACCGCCACCCATGCCCCCCCCCATGCCGCCGATTATGCCGCCGGCGCCCGAACTGGGAGAGCCGATTATGCCGTTGGACCCGCCGGATGAGCCGCCAAACCCTCCCCCGAAGGACGATCCGCTGTACAGCCCCAGCGAACTGCCGCGGCCCAGCGAGCCTTTGCCGGTGGAGGGCGACAGAGTCGTGGGAGCGGCGCCGCCGCCTAAGAGGCTGCTTAGCACCTGCACCATTTCCAGCGCATCCGCGTTCTTCAGCCGATAGACGTGGATGCGGGCGGTGGCGTTGGGCGGAACCACGTCGAGCTTCTTTACGATGTCTTGAATCTGCTCCATTTGCAGCGGGCCGGCCAGCACGATCAAGGAATTCGTGCGCTCGTCGGGAATCACCTTGAAGCCGGTGGCCGCGCCCTCCGCGCTGGGCGCCACGACGCCGAATCCGGGCCGCCGCATCTGCGGCCTTCCGCCGCCGGCGGGTTGATTGCGCGCGCCCATCAATTCTTCGATCTCCGGGGCAATTTCGTCGGCAAAGGCGAGTTTGAGCGGAATCACCTGGATGGTCTTCTGCTCGCCCTTGACATCGAGGAGGCCGACGATCTTGAGCAGGCGGGAGACATTGAAGGCGTCGTCGGTAATGATGAGGGAGTTGTCTTCGGGAAAGCCCGCGATCAGTCCGTCATGCGAGATCAGCGGCTGGATCACGGCGATCATCGAGTTGACATCAACATTTTTGAGCCGCACCAGACGGGTCACGAATTCCTCGCCGTTGACTGCGGCGGGGTTCTGCGCCGAGGTCAGTTCGGCGGTGGAGCGGACGTTGCGCGCGGGCACGATTTTAATGATTTTACCCGCCGGGACGGTGGTGAAGCCCTTGATTTCGAGCACCGACTGGAAGATTTGATAGGCCTGCTCGGGCGTCACCTTTTGCGGCACCTTGAGCGTTACGTGGCCGCGCACGCTTTCGTCGATCAGGAAGTTTTTGCCGGTGACTTCGCTAATGAACTCGGCGAGCGTGCCGATATCCACGTTGTCGTAATTCATCGAAATCAAATTCTTGGACGAATCCGGAGGAGCATCGGCGGCCGGGTCCGCGGCTCCGGCGGGATCGGCGGCGTACGACGGGAACGCCAATGTGGCCAACAACAGCATGGCGATCGCCGCCACGCCCATCCGGCAAATCATGCGAACAACCTCTGCATCGCACGCAGCTTATTGCACCGGCGCGCGGCTGCGCAACCTTCAATGTTGCAAACGGTGCGGCGCTTCGGGACTATGGACGATGCCTGCGCCCGCTTAATTCAGATGAAGCCCGCCCAATCGAACCGAGCCGTTTTGGCCGCGCCCTTCCCGCGGTGAACCCGTGCGCTACGAACTGCTGATCGGAATGCGCTACCTGCGCGCCCGCCGGCGCGAGCGCTTTGTCTCGCTGATCGCACTGATCTCGCTGGCGGGAGTGATGCTGGGGACCTTTGCGCTTACCGTCGCATTATCCGTGATGAGCGGCTTTCAGGAGGACCTGCGCAACCGGCTGCTCGCCTTCACGCCGCAAATCACCGTCGAACGATTGGGCGCGCGGCCGGCGGATTTCGCCGCGCTCGAGACGAAAGCCGCGGCGCTTCCGGAGGTCGTGGCTGCGGCGCCGTTTGTCAGTTCGGACGCGATCGCCGTGTCGGACAACAGCGGCGGCGCTCCTGCCTACGTCTCGGGGGGGATCGTGCGCGCGGTCCAGCCGCGAAACAACCCCGTGCTCAAGGAATTGAAGGACACCCTGGAATGGGGCAGCTTAGGCGCGCTCGAAACCACCCATCGGGTGACGATTTCCGAGGCGGGCAAGCGGCGGCAGGTCGATTTGCCCGGCGCAATCGTCGGCCGCGCGCTCGCCCTGGAACTGGGCGTGAAGCCCGGAGGCACCATCACCTTGATTTCTCCCGCCGGCGCCGGCGCGCTGCCCGGCGTCCCGCGGCTCAAGCGCTTCGTGGTCGTGGGCTACTTCCATTCCGGGATGTTCGACTTCGACTCCTCGCTGATCTTTATTCCACTTAACGCGGGGCGCGCGCTATTCGCCGACGATCCGCAGGCGGAAGCGGGGCTGGAACTGCGGCTTGCTAACCTGTTCGACGCGCCGGCGCTGCGGGCGAAGATTGCCGCGCTCGCCGGTCCCGGCTTCGAGGTGACCGACTGGACACAGGCCAACGCGCCGCTCTTTTCGGCGCTTAAGCTGGAGAAATTCACCTACTTCATGGTGCTGCTGCTGATCGTGCTGGTGGCGGCATTCAACATAATCGCAACGCTGGTGATGGTGGTGATGGAGCGGCGCAAGGAGATCGCGATCCTGCGCGCGATGGGGGCGCGGGCCGGCTCGGTCGCCTCGATCTTCCTGTGCGAGGGTGCCGCGCTCGGCGTGGCGGGCACCGCGTTGGGAGTGGGCGCGGGGTTCGCCGCCTCCTTCCTGATCGGCAAATACCACCTGATCCATCTGCCCGCCGATATGTTCATGGTGAGCGCGGTGCCGGTGCGGCTCTATCCGCTCAATTTCATCGCGGTCGCCGCCGCCTCGATCCTGCTGTGCGTCGGCGCCGCGCTCTATCCGGCATTGCGAGCGCGCACGCTCTCGCCGGTTGAGGTAATCCGCTATGAGTGACGCGCCCGCCGCAATCGCCAACCCGGCAGCGCAGGGCGCCGAAGCCTTAATCGAGGCGCGCGGGCTGGCCAAGGCGTTTTACGACGGCGATCGCGAGATTCGCGTGCTCGCCGGCCTTGACCTGACAGTCCAGCCGGGTGAGGAGGTCGCAATTGTCGGCGAATCGGGCACCGGCAAATCCACGTTGCTGCACATAATCGGCAGCCTCGAAATTCCGAGCGCGGGGCAAGTTTTATTCGAGGGGCGCGACCTGTTCGCGCTCGACAGTCAGTCCCTCGCGGAGTTCCGCAACCGTAAGCTCGGCTTCGTCTTCCAGTTCCACTACCTGCTGGCCGATTTCAGCGCGTTGGAAAACGTGATGATGCCGGCGCTGATCGGCAGGATGGCGGACGCGGAGGCGCGGCGAATCGCCGTGGAAACGCTGGAAATCGTGGGTTTGGGTGACAAGCTCGGCCGCCGTCCCGCGGAATTGTCGGGCGGGGAGCAGCAGCGCGTCGCGGTCGCGCGGGCCGTCGTGCTGCGGCCGCGCCTGGTGCTGGCCGACGAACCGACCGGAAATCTCGACCCCCATACGGCGGAGGAAGTCCACGAATTGTTCCACAAGTTGAATCGCGAGTTGGGCATCACGCTCGTGATTGCAACTCATAACGAACGGCTGATGCGCAGCGTTAGCCGCGCGCTGCGCCTAACCGGCGGCAAATTGTCCCCCGAACCAAAATCTTGACGAGTCGCGTGACATCGCGAGCGGCGTCTGCCATTTGTGGATGTGCGAGCCAGTGGCATAAATCCGCATTGGCGATTGCAGATGTTTGCCGTTGGAATCGCTTGCGCGGTCATCCGGCGCATTGCATAATTTGCACGGCCATATGCGGACTTATCCGTTAGTTGCCGTTCAGGAGGGAGTGCGATGCGGAAGATAGCGATTGCGGCGGCGACCGCATCGATACTTGGGCTGGTTGGATTTGTGGCGACGGCATTCGCCGCAGTGAGCCTCAGCGTTTCTCCTAACAGTCTCACATTCGCCGGCGTCGCGCTCGGGACGACTTCCGCGCCGAAGATCGTGACAATTACAAACAAGAGCGGCCGAGCGATTTATATCGGCGGGTTCGACTTATCCAGCGGCTTCCACGCAATCGACGATAAATGCAGCGGCGCAAATCTCACGGCAGGCGCGAAATGTACGGTGGGCGTGACGTTCACCGCGTCGCAGGCGGGGACGATTAGCGGGGAGTTGACAATTTCGACCGGCAGCGGCGCTGAAATCGCGGCCGTTTCCAAGCCCCGCGCCGAGAATCGCCGCACCCGCCACCGCCACAATCGGGCCGCCGTGCAACTGACCGGCAGCCCAGGCCCGGCGGCGAGCGGCATCTTCGTGGCCAATCCTTACGCGGACAGCGTGACGGTTTATCCAATTGACGCGGCGGGCGATGCGCTCCCATCCGCGACAATTTTCGGCGGTGCGACGCTCCTCGATTATCCGTTCGGGATCGCGGCCGGCCCCGGCGGCGAGATTTACGTCGCCAATTACGGCGCCAACGGCTTGACCATCTATGCGGCCAACAGCAGCGGCAATGTCAGCCCCACGACCGAGATCGGCGGCGCGCTCACGGGAATCGCCAATCCCGACGGAATCGCGGTCGATTCGAGCGGGAATATTTATGTGGCGAACGATGCGCCCGGTTTTGGCAGCATAACAGTTTTTGGCGCGAGCCAATCCGGCGACGTGGCGCCGAATCAGACGATTGCGGGCGCATCCACAGGACTTGCGTATCTCTCCGGCGTGGCGCTCGATTCCAGCGGGAACATCTACGCGGCGAATCTTGAGGGCGGCGTCCAAGGGATGGGCAGCCTCACGATCTACTCAAACAGTGCGAATGGAGATGCCGCCCCGATTGCGACGATTACCGGCCCGGCAACGCAATTGGGGCAGCCTTCCGGAATCGCGGTCGATTCGCTCGGCCAGATTTACGTCGCGAACAATAGCTGTGGGCCGTCGGCCAGCGGATGTATCGCGATCTATGCGCCGATTGGCAGCCAGACGGGGAAACTCGATCCCGCACCGATCAAGACGATCGGGGGGCCAGATGCGAAGCTAAATGATCTCGCGGGGATCGCGGTCGATGGGGCCGGGACGATGTATGTGACGAGCTTCGCCGATCCCGGCGAAGTCGCGATTTACTATGCGACCCAGAACGGGAACGTAGTGCCAGCGGCGACGATCGCGGGCGGCGACACGGGACTGCTCGCGCCGCGCGGAATCGCCGAACTCGGCATCCGCCCGACTCCGACCGCAACCGCGACCGCGACTGCGACCGCGACTGCCACCGCGACTGCCACGGCAACCGCAACCGCAACCGCAACGGCAACCGCCACTGCTACTGCCACGGCGACCGTGACTGCAACGCCAACTGCAACCGCGACTGCGACGCCGACGACGACTGTCACCGCAACGCCGACCGCGACCGAAACCGCGACCATATCGCCGACGGCGACGCTCACCGCCACGCCGACCGTGACGCCAACGGTGTCGTGTTCGATTATCGTGCAAAACACGGGCGGCGGTAACTACGGGCCCGCATTTTTCGGCCAAGGATTTACGACGCCGATCACCGGTGGGCCGTGGAGCAACATCGCGTTCACTTTTTTGCCCCACTCAAGTTTCCCGTCTGCCGCCGGTACCGCGTACATTCTCAGCTCGGCGTACACTGGAACCCCTGCGAACCTGAGCACGTCGAGTTATCTTGCCGCGTCAATAGGGATAAGCGGCAATACCTATGTGTTCAGCCCCACGTTCACCCTTTCGGTCAACACGACGTATTATCTTTTTGAAGATTCGAATATTGAGGGCACTTTTTCGGCCAGCGGCACGTCTTATTTCACCAGCAGCTCGACATTCCCGTTCGCTTCCACCGTGGGAGCAATGAACTACCAGGTGGAGAGTTGCACCGGATCGCTCATTCCCGCGACGCCCACCGCGACCGTAACGCCGACCGCGACCGTAACGCCGACCGCGACCGTATCGCCCACCGCGACCGAGTCGCCGACTCCGACTGCAACGGCGATTTCGCCGACCATCTTTGTTGCGAATGCCGGCACAAAAACAATTTCTTCTTCGGTCGCTTCGTTCCCCCTTTCCGCCTCCGGCAACGCGACGCCGTCAACTGACCTTACCGGCACGGGCACCGGCTTGAGCGGCGCTTTTGGCGTCGCCGTGGATACCACCGGGAATCTTTACGTTACGAACAATGGGAACGGCAGCGTGACGGTCTATCCGGCGATCGCCAGCGGCGACCTCGGACCCAGCACAACCATCAGCGGCGCGAACACCGGCTTAAACCAACCTACCGGAATTGCGGTGGATTCGAGCGGGCAGATTTATGTCGCGGACTTCGGCCCCGTTGGCGGTATGCCCGGCGTGATGGTCTATGCGGCGGGCAGCACCGGAAACCAAGCGCCGCTCCTCACCATCACCGGCACCAATACCGGCTTGAACCTCCCTCAAGGCATCTTGGTGGATTCCGGTGGGAAAATCTGGGTCGCGAACTACGGTACCAACAGCATATTCGTCTATCAGTCGCTAAGCTTCCTTTGCCCTAGTCCTCCTTGCACTCTTAACCAAGGGACATTCTCGACGATCAGCGGCGGCAACACCGCATTGACCGACCCGACCGGCATCGCGCTGGATTCCAGCGGGATCATTTATGTCGCGAGCGAGTACGGCGGTGGCGGTGGCATCGGCAGCATTAATATCTATTCGTCAGGCACCTCCGGAAACTTCGCGCCGAACGTGATCGTCACCGGCACGAGCACCGGCTTAAACGACCCGATCGGCATCGCGGTCGATTCCAGCGGTAACATCTATGTCGCTAACACTTATTCATCAGCCGTTACGGTCTATCCGCCGTGGAAGACTATTTGCCCTAGCCCTCCGTGCAATAACAGCACCTCTCCGGCAAACCAACCGCCCACCGCGACCATCACCGGCGCGAACACCTTGTTGAACAATCCAGAGCTGCTCACGCTCAGCCCGTAGAACCTAAGCCCCTGTTCTCCCTTCTCATAAATGGAAAGGGAAAACAGGGAAGGAAACGGGAAGGGGTGAAGATTTAATGGCGTGCGGGACGGCGGTTAAGGTTTACTTACCCGAACCGATTGGATAGCGTGGTCGCGGTTTTTCGGTGTGTTTCGGTGACAGCGCGGAAGTTCCATTCGCAAAAGTCCGGCGCGGCGGTTTGCGCCGCGATCGCGGTTCTAATCGCGGCGGCGTTCGCCCTCCCGCGCGCATTCGCGCAAGGTCCCGCGCCGATTATCTCCAGCATCGAGATCCTCGGCAATCAGCGCGTTGAGAGCGACGCGATTCGCATCCATATCACCCAACAGGCCGGCCAGCCGCTCGATCCCGCCGCGGTCGATTCCGACATCAAGTCGATCTACAAGATGGGCTTCTTCGATTCGGTGACGGCGAACGTGGAGACCAAAAACGGCCGGGAGGTTCTGGTGTACCGGGTCCGGGAGCGGCCGCAGATCACCGACGTGCGGTTCAAGGGGATGAAGGAGATTCGCTCCACCAGCGACAAGATCGTCGCGGCCACCAGGGTTCATCCCGGCTCGATCCTCGATCCGGTCGCGGTCCGCGACACGATCAACGGCGTCACCAAAGTCTATCAGGGCGAGGGCTACCTCGACGCGAAGGTTATCTTCCGGCCGATCCTCCAGACCGGCAACACAGCGATCGCCGAATTCGACGTTACCGAAGGCCCCAAGGTCCAAATCACCGGCATTGAGTTCGAGGGCAACACCGCGTTTTCCTCGCGCACGCTGCAAGGCGATATGGAAACGCGGCCGCATATGTTTTTGGTCAGCTACCTGACCGGATGGGGCACGCTGGACCAGGCGAAACTGGATGAAGACATCGACCGCCTGACCGCGTTCTACTACGACCACGGCTACCTCAACGTCCATGTGTCGCCGGCGCGCATCGAGCGCAAGGGCAATTCGCTGACGGTGATAATCCACATCGACGAGGGCCGGCCGTACCGCGTGGGCCGGGTCCGCGTGACCGGCAACTTGAAGTATCCGCGCCACGGCCTGCTCCGGCTCCTGACCATCCGGCCGGGGCAGCGGTTTCGCGGCTCCACGCTGCAGCACAACGTGCTGGCGCTGTCGGATTTTTACTCGAACCGGGGATACGCCTTCGTCAACGTCGATCCGCGCACGCGGATGGAGCCGGCGCGGCGGCGGATCGACATCACTTTCGTCGTCAATCCGGGCCACGAAGTCCTGATCAACCGCATTCACATCGCCGGCAACACCAAGACCTCCGACAAGGTCATCCGGCGCGAGCTGCAGGTGCAGGAGCAGGAGCCGTACTCCGCGGCGGCGATTCGCGAATCCAAGGTCCGGCTGGACCGGCTCGGATTCTTCAGCGACACGCGGATCACCACTTCGCCGTCGTCGCAGCCGGACAAGATCGACCTGAACGTCAACGTGACCGAAGCCAACACCGCGTCGTTCCAGGTGTCGGGCGGATTCGACAGCTACCAGTCGCTGTTCGGCAATTTCACGCTGGGCAATACCAACCTGTTCGGCGGCGGCGAGTCGCTGATTCTCAACGCGCAGATCGGGTTCTTGTTCCAGAATTACAGCATTAGCTACACGGAGCCGTGGTTTTTGGACATGCCGCTAAGCGTTGGACTGCAACTCTTCGACAATAAGACGTATCTCTTGAGCTTCAATCAGGCGTCGGCGGGCTTCTCGGTCAACACTTCCTATCCGCTGACCGAGCTGGGCTTCAAGAAGCTGGGGCCGTTCTCGTTAAAGGATGTCAACGCGGGCTTGGGCTATACCTACGAGAGCGTGGGAATTACCGGCCTCGCTCCGCTGACGACCTACCAGATCGCGCAGTACAAGGGATACATCCAGACTTCGGAACTCACTCCGAGCATCCGGCGCTTCACGGTGGACAATCCGGTCGATCCGCGCTCGGGTTCGGTGCTGAGCCTGACCGGACAGATCGGCGGAATTGGCGGCAGCAACGATTTCATCATGGGCGTGGCGCACGGCCGCTATTTTTACCCGTTCCTGAAGAGTTCGCGCTTCGGCACTTGGGTGCTTTCGCAGGGCATCACGTTCGGAATCGGCGAGAGCATCGGCGGCAGCCACGGCAGCGATCTGCCGCTGTATCAGCGATTTTTCCCCGGCGGCGTGGGCGGATCGGCCGACGTGCGCGGCTACCAGCTCTATTCGTTGGGGCCGCAAGTGACGCTCTACAATAAGGGCGGCGTGCCGATCAGCGTGCAGGATGTGGGCGGAAGCAAGGAACTGATATTCAGCAATGAAATCACCTTCCCGCTCTTGTCGGGTTTGGGCCTGCGGGGGGTCGTGTTCACCGACGCCGGCCAATCGTTCCTGCTTAACGACTCGATTAAGTTCTCCGGATGCGGCGGGCAGAACAGCCAACCGCAAGCCAACCCTTGCATGCAGGCGGCGTGGGGGATGGGAATCCGGTGGAAGTCGCCGTTTGGCCCGCTGGCCGTCGATATCGCGTTCCCGCTCAATCCGCGGCCGGCCGACCAGAGCACGGTCTTCGAAGTCGGCGCCGGTTCTCCGCTATAGGACAATGCGGATGTTAGGCGCTCACAGCGGCGAATGCGGCCCGGCTCTAATGCCGGGCGGGGCGCATTCGTGTATGCTTGTTTGCTTGCGCGGGACGGGCATTCCGGCCCCGCGCACAATGCGATGCGCAGTCATCGAGGAGGCTCTTCGGCAATTATGAGGCAGTTGTTCATCATCGGCGCGGTGGCCGCGCTCATCTCCGTTACCGTTCCGGCACGCGCCGAATTGAAGTTCGCCTATGTGGACGTGCAGCGGGCGCTCAATCAATGCGACGCCGGGAAAAAGGCGAAGGCCGAATTCCGCGGCAAGGTCCAATCGGTCGAAACCAAACTCCAGCGCCAGCAGAGCGGGGTCCAGGCGCTTAAGGACGAACTGGAGAAGAAGGGAATGCTGATGAGTCCGGATCAGCGCCAGAACTTGCAGGACAAATATACTGAGAAGCTCACCGATTTCAAACACGCATATCAGGATTCCCAGACTGAGTTGCAGGCCAAGGACAACGAAATCACCACCAAGATTGTCCACGATCTGGCCGAGATCATCCGCCGGCTCGGTCAGCGCGACGGCTATACGATGGTGATGGAGAAAGGTTCGATCCTGTGGGGTGCGCCGAACATCGACATCACCGACCAGGTCATCCGGGCCTACAATGCGACTCACGCGCCGATCGGCACCCTCGGCGCCGGTGGCGCCGGGGGCGCGCAATCGGCGCGTTCCGCCGGGTTTGGAGCCAACGCCGAGCGGCGCTCCACCATCTCGAAGTGAGCTCCGGTGGCTGACGGCGCAAAGCCCGCCCCGCAGCGGAGCATCGCGGCGCTGCTCCCGCATCGCTACCCCTTTCTGCTGGTTGACCGCGTGATTCAACTCGAACCGGGCCGCGTCGTCACGCTCAAGAACGTCAGCTTCAACGAGCCGTACTTCAGCGGCCATTTTCCGGACTATCCGGTGATGCCTGGCGTGCTCATTGTCGAGGCGATGGCGCAATCGGCCGCGATTCTCGCGCTTAACGAATCCGGCGCGAGTCCGAGCGTTCTTTTTATGCTCACCGGTCTGGACAAGGTGCGCTTTCGCCGCCCGGTCATGCCCGGCGATCGGCTCATGATGGAAGTTAAGCTCGTACGGAAGCATCGCCCGCTCTGGAAAATGCAGGCAACCGCCAAAGTCGAAAACGAGTTGGCGGCCGAAGCGGAACTGTCGGCGATGGAAGCCGGGGAGCGGGTCCGATAGCCGGGCGAATCCATACGTCGGCGATAGTCGATTCGCGCGCCGAACTCGATTCGAGCGTCGAGATCGGTCCCGGCGCGGTAATCGGCCCCGGCGTCCGAATCGGCGCGGACTCTATCGTCGGTCCCAACGCGGCGATTGTGGGTAACACCACGATTGGCCGGCGCAATCGCATCTGGCAATTCGCCGCGCTCGGCGCCGAACCGCAGGACTTGAAGTTCAAAGACGAGCCGTCGCGGGTCGAAATCGGCGACGACAACCTGATCCGTGAATTCGTGACGATCCATCGTGGGACCGAGGGCGGTGGAATGGTCACCCGCGTCGGCAGCAACATTCTGCTGATGACCTCCGTTCACGTCGCCCACGATTGCACGATCGGCGATCATGCGATTATCGCGACCGGGACGGGATTGGCGGGCCATTGCGCGATCGAAGAGTATGTGACTGTCGAGGGAATGGTCGGCCTGCACCAGTTCTGCCGCGTCGGCGCCCATGCGATCGTCGCGGCGGGGTCCAAGGTTGCGCAGGACGTTCCGCCGTACTCGATGGTCGCGGGGCCCGAGCGCGCGCGCTTGGCCGGAATCAACGGCATCGGACTTAAGCGGCGCGGTTTCCCGGCCGAGACCATCGCCGCGCTCAAATCCGCCGTCCGAACGATCTTTTTCGGCAAACTGCTCCGTGCGGACGCGCTCCGCAAGGCGCGCGAAGAGCATGGCGACGTACCCGAAGTCCGCCGCCTCATCGACTTCATCGCCAACTCCAAGCGCGGAGTCACGAGCCGCCAGCACTTAGCCGGGTGTTGAGAAAACGGAAAAACGCAATGCGAACGAGGCAACGGTCTCAACACCCTGTAATGAAGCTGGTTTCCATCCTTAATCTTCTCCCCCGTTCCTTTGCGGGGGAGATAAGCCTGTCCAGAGCGGAGCCGAGGGAAGAGAGGGCGTAGGCTGTCGATCTATCGACAGTCTGCTGGCGGATCATGGAGAAGCTCGGCCTGATCGCGGGTAACGGCGTCTTTCCGCTGGAAGTCGCCAACAGCGCCCGCAAGCGCGGAATCGAGGTAATCGCGGTGGCGCACGCGGGCGAGACCGATCCTGCGATCGAATCCGCCGCGACAAGCGTTACCTGGATCGAGATCGGCGAGCTACAAAAACTGATCGACGCATTTTCCAGGGCCGGTGTCGCGGCGGCCGCGATGGCGGGTGGAATTTCCCGCGCGCGGTTGGTGTCCGGATTCGCACCCGACGCCCGCGCGCTCGCGATGCTCTCCCGAATCGGGCGGCTCAGCGACGATTCGATCCTGCGCGGGGTCGCCGCCGAGGTTGAATCGGTGGGAATAAAAATGATCGATCCGGTGCCGATGATCCCGCATTGGCTCGCGCCGGCCGGCCTGGCCGCCGGTCCCGCGCCCGATGCGGCCCAAATGCGCGACCTCGAGTTGGCGTTTTCCGTCGCGCGGCAACTCGGCCGCTTCGACATCGGCCAAACGGTCGCCGTCCGCGATGGCGCCGTTGCCGCCGTCGAGGCGATCGAGGGGACCGACGCCGCGCTGCGGCGCGCCGCCGCGCTCGTGGGCCGGGGAATCGTCGTGGCCAAGGCGGCCAAGCCGGTGCAGGACCTGCGCTTCGATCGTCCCGCTATCGGTCCGGCCACAATCGAAACGATGGCCGAGATCGGCGCGGTCCTTATCGGCGTCGAAGCGGGTGTCGCCCTAATCCTCGAACGCGAACGGACGCTGGAACTCGCCCGCGAAAAGGGCGTCTCGGTGTTCGGGCATGCCTGAATTGCGCGCGGCGGTGATCGGCGCGGGGCGGCTCGGCACGCTTCATGCGCAAAAGTATGGCCTGATTCCGGGAATCAAGCTTGTCCATACCGTCGATATAGATCGCGATCGGGCCGCGTCGCTCGCCGCCGAAACGGGCGCCGCGCCGCTGGCCGATTACCGGGAGCTAAAGGGCAAGGCCGACATCGTCACAATCGCCTCGCCCGGCGTCACCCACCATGAGATCGCCGCCGCGATGCTCGCGGCGGGAATCGACGTAATGCTGGAAAAGCCGATGGCGGCGACGCTAGGCGAGGCGCGCGAACTGGCGCGGCTTGCGGAGCAGCACGGGCGGATTCTTCAGATCGGCCATATCGAGCGCTTCAATCCCGCCGTCGTGCGGCTCCATTCGATCGTTAAGAATCCGCGCTTCGTGGAATGCCACCGGCTGGCCTCCTTCACCGAGCGCGGCGCGGACGTGGACGTGATCCTCGACCTGATGGTCCACGACCTCGACGTAATCCTGTCCGTCGCGCCCTCGGAAGTTACTTCGCTCGAAGCGGTCGGCGTCGCGATCCTGACCGACCGGATCGATCTCGCCAACGCGCGCATCCGGTTCAAGAGCGGGTTAATCGCCAATCTCGTGACCAGCCGCGTGTCGGCGCGCCGCGAACGCAAGATTCGCTTCTTCCAGCCCGACGCCTACATCTCGGTCGATTACGAAACCCGCCGCATCCAGATTTACCGCAAGAACCCATCCGCGCCGGGATCGCAGTTCCCCACGATTTCCGCCGAGCAAGTCGATTTCGGCCAGAGCGATCCGCTGGCCGACGAAGTCCGCGCCTTCGTCGATTCGGTGCGCAATCGCACGGCGCCAACCGTAGGCCCGCTCGACGGCCTGCGCGTAATGGAACTGACGCAGCAAATCAAAGACGCGATGGAAACCGATTCGCCAGCGGGTTGACAGGCTGGCCTTGGCGCTGGCAGTCCCGATTTGTTAGCATATCCTCGTGGTTTTTCACGTCACGCTGACCATGGCCGAAGACGGTTGGATCGTCGCCGAATGTCCGGCCCTTCCCGGGTGCGTGTCTCAGGGCAAAGACGAACCAGAGGCGCTCGCCAACATCAAGGAAGCGATTGCCGCGTGGCTCTGGGCCGAGGACCGGAAGGCGGCCCGAACCGCCAAAGTTGGCGAGCGCGAGATTCTCGTTACCGTATAGCCGAGTGGCGCGGCTCGCCAATATCTCTGGAAAAGATGCGGCGAAGGCTTTCGAGAAGGCCGGATGGGACCGCATCGGGCAAGTTGGAAGCCACGTCGTGATGGTGAAATCCGGCCTTCGCGTCAACCTCTCGATTCCCCGGCACAAGGAGCTTTCCATCGGGACCCTGCGTACCCTCATTCGCCACGCTGGATTGACGGTTGAGCAATTCCCTGCACTCCTTTAGCCGCGGACCCCTCCCGCGGGTTGACAGGCGAGCCGAACGATCTACAATCGAAACGAGGAGCCTGTAGCACAAAAGATACACATCATGCGCGAAACCATAAATCTGTCGCTGCCGCCCAGGATGCGCAAGGCGGTGGACGCCGCCTGCCGCCGCGAGCTTCGCTCGCGCAGCGAACTGATCCGCGAGGCGCTCAGGCGCTATCTTACCCGCGAAATCCCCGTCGAGCGCCCCACCCCGGACGAGCTAAGAGCGATAGCGCGCGGACGGCGCGAACTGGCGCGCGGCGAGACTGTCTCGCTGGCGGATTACCTCGATGAACTGGCGGCTCGAACTCGCAAAATCGGCAAGAAAGCAACTCGACCGCATTCCGCCTGACGACCGCCGCCGCATCGGCGGCGCGCTACACCGGATGGAGCAGGACCCGCGTGGCGGCGACGTGCTGCGGCTTCATCCGGTGTCCGGCCTCCCGGCTTTCCGCCGCCGCGTTGGCGACTATCGAATCCTGTTCGATCTTTATCCCGAACGGAACCTGATTCTGGTCTCCGATATCGTCCGCCGCACAACCACCACCTACCGCGGACGCCGTTAGCCATGCGTACCAGTACGATGCACGCGACCGATCGGCTCGGCGGCCTGCGCGTGATGGAACTGACGCAACGCATCAAAGATGAGATGGAAACGGAAGCGTCGGCGGGATGACTGGAGGAGTTTCTCATCCGCGCGCGAACATCGGGGCTATAGAAACGATCGAGGTGTGCTTGGCGGACGGCGCGGCGGATCGATTGCGCATCCGGTTCCGCGGGCTTGCGGAAAAAGTCTTGCGGCCTAGTGTCCTGTCCCGTAATTATCTAGCATAATTCTTGCTTGCATATCCGGCATCTTTTCGGGTTAAGGAGAGTTGCCGATGCGAACCGGGAGACCCAAGGCGGAGTTGGTGTTGAGCGCGGAAGA
>JBOHWK010000112.1:0-10091 GCA_050736715.1 Binataceae bacterium (SeqCode)
TCTTCCGCGCTCAACACCAACTCCGCCTTGGGTCTCCCGGTTCGCATCGGCAACTCTCCTTAACCCGAAAAGATGCCGGATATGCAAGCAAGAATTATGCTAGATAATTACGGGACAGGACACTAGAATGGTGCCGTCACTGGCCCGCAACTTCGTGACATTGTCGCTCCCATTATTTGCGACCCAGATGTTGGTGCCATCGAACGCCACGCCGTAGGGAGTGTTGCCGGCGGTTGCCGGGCTGAAAGAGGTGGGGATGCCGGTGCCGGCGTTCAACACGGTGACGTTGCCGCTAGCGGTATTGGTGACCCAGACGTTGGCGCCGTCGAATGCCACGGCGTGCGGATTGCCGCCGACGGTGACCGGGCTGAAGGATGCCGGGGTTCCGGTGCTGGCACTCACCACGGTGACGTTGGCGCTCGCTTCATTTGCGATCCAGAGGTTGGCGCCATCGAATGTCACTGCGTACGGACTGCTGCCGGCGGGGAAGCTGATGCCGGTTTGATTGGCCGGATACCAGCGCAGAATTGCCACTTGAAGCGGATTCAGCCCCGCGCCGGCCGGACCGGCCGCTCCCGTCGAACCGATACCGCCCGTCATTCCGGTTGGGCCGGTTGGCCCCGTTGGGCCGGTCATTCCGGTGTCGCCGGCCGGCCCGGTTGGTCCCACCGGGCCGGTATCGCCCGTCGGCCCGGTATCGCCCGTCGGCCCGGTCGCACCGGCGATGCTCCACGTGACCTCGTGGCTGTTCTTGGGGTTGCAGACCTTGCCGGCGGGCAGAATCTTGGTCGCGCCGGATTTGTTATTGACGCAGGCGGTAATCGTCGTCTGCGCGCGCGCATTCTGATGACAGCACCGACAGGACCGCCGCCGCGAATAGCGCGGCAATGGCAGCCCTGCGCACCGGGATTGGTACGGACATTAAAAAATTTCTCCCCCCGGCCGGACGTGAACTCCCCAGTTCAGCCGAGCCTGCATCGCTTGTAGCCGAACGCGGCGAATCGGTCAAATGCTTCGATGAACGCGGCCGGGCGGCGCCATATGCCGTGAACGACGCGGTAACGATCGCGCGCTGGAATGCGATGGCGCCGCCTGCTATATGCTCAGCGCGCAAGGAGCAGGAACAATGGCGCCCGTGCAAGTGAAGCAGCTTACCCCGATCGAACGAATCCTGAACGGCCTGATGGGGCGCGCGGTCAGAATCGGCGCTGCGCCGCGCTATATGCGGCTCATCGAAGTGCCCGGCCGCAAGACCGGGAAAATTTACGCCACGCCCGTCAATCTGCTCGAATTCGAGGGCCGCCGATGGCTGGTCGCCGCGCGCGGCGAGACCGCATGGGTGCAGAACGCGCGCGCGGCGGGCGGCGTCACGCTGCGGCGGGGATCGGTCACCGAATCGATCAAGCTGCGTGAGCTTTCCGCCGAGGAAAAGCCTCCCGTGCTCAAGAGCTACCTCGATCGATACGCTTCGCAGGTGCAGCGGTTCTTCGAGGTTCCCGCCGGGTCGCGCGTAGAGATGCTTCGCGCATCGGCCGCGCGCATCCCCGCCTTCGAGGTGATTAAAGGATAGCCGCGCGGGGTCATTCGACCGGCAACTCGGCCTCCGCAAATTCTTTCTTCGCCGGGTCCCAGGCGAACGCGGCGGCGCGGGTGAATTTACCCGCACGGATCGACATGACGATATATGCGGTGCCGGGATAATCCGGCTCATTCGGATCGAACGAACAGGCCTGCGCGCGATCGGTCGCCGAGAAATAGGCGTCGTGATCGGGATGCGAATGATAGACGGCGAGGAGCTTGAGCTTGCGCCGGTCGAGCTCATTCATTACCGCAAGATGCTCCTTCGGTTCCATCAGGAACGCCGTCCGCGCATCGCGCGGGAAGGCGGCAGGGTCTTCGGCGTGTTTGCGATTCTGGATATTGGCAATCGGGCGGACCTCTTCGAGGTTGTCATCGCCGATAATGAAGCCGCAGCATTCGTGGGGAAACTCGCGCTCGCCCTGCGCAACGATCGCCTCGAGAGTGGCGCGGCGAATCGAAACGGAAGTCATCTTGAACCGCCCAACTGCTGTGGTGAATCCAAAGTGCGCGGCGCATGAAAAAGAACCTCACCCCTAACCCCTCTCCCTTTTGGAGAGGGGAACCAGCCAAGACAAATGGCATTGCGTTCCCCCTCTCCAAAAGGGAGAGGGGGACAGGGGGTGAGGTCGGCCCGATTTTCATTCAACAAATCCATGACTCACGATACTAACGCTTTCGCAACCGCTCGGCCGCATGAACCATCCGCGTGAGCGTCCGGTTTACCGGCGCGGCGATTCCGAGCCGCGCGGCTAATTCGGCGACTTTGCCGTTCAAGGCGTCGATTTCGGTGCGGCCGCGATTTTTCAGATCGTACAGCATCGTCGGGCGATGGCCCGCCGTCACGGGGACGAGCCGACCATAGAATATATCGCGATACGCCGCCGCGTTGGGATAGGGAAGCTTCACGCCGAGGCGGGACGCGACCGCGAACGCCTCCCCGATCGCGTCGTCCATAATTGCGCGCAAGTCCGGGTCCGCCGCCAGTTCGCCGTAGGCCAATCCATGCAGCGCACCGAGCGGATTCAACGCAGCATTGTACAACACCTTCGCCCACAGCACCGGCTCGATGTCGTCCACCGCGACGGTGGGAATCCCCGCGGCGGCGATTAACGTGGCGATCTCGCGGGCGCGCGCGGCGAGCGATTGCGCAGCGTCGCCGCCGAGCGCGGGATCGGGTCCGATTGCGACCGGCTCGGCAAACACCGTCACGCGAACCGCGCCCGGTTTGACAAATTCGGCGCCGAAGATTACCCGTCCCCCGAGGATGCGCCCAGGTCCGAGCCGGGCGGCGAGCGCTTCGAGGTTGCCCAAGCCGTTTTGCAGCGATACGACGATCCCATCGTCGGCGATTCGCTCCGCGATTACTCCCGCCATCGCCGCCGTGTCATACGACTTGACCGCGCAGAGGATCAATCCAAAGCGGCCCCGAAGCCGCGCGGGATCGTCAGCCAAATCGAAGCCGCGAACGATATGCTCGCCGAAGATGCCGCCGATGCGGAGTCCCGCGCGCGCGATCGCTTCGAGATGGGCGGGACGGCCGAGCAGGGCCACGCGATGGCCCGCGCGCCGGAGCATCGCGCCGAACACCGAGCCGATCGCGCCCGCGCCCGCAATTAGAATTTCCTCTCCCATTATTCTACGGGAGTTGGCCTTGGGCCGATGGTCCACCGGTGCAGGAAGGAAAAGTGCCTGTATTCATTGAGGAAATTGGGTTCGTTCGGCAATTTTCATTTCTTTTCAGCGACGAGAGCGACCGCCGTTTAATTCTTAGCTGGCAAACGACCGCTTTAATTATATCCCCTCCGCGCGTGTACGATAAGGCTGAACCGCTTCAGCCCTGACCCGAGGCGCCCGATTCGATGCCGGCCACGCCTCCGGCAAACAACTTGCGCGCGAACCGTTGCACACAGTAGGTAATTGGTCATGCAGCGTACGGCAATCCGATTGGGCGGGATCGACTTGGCATCGTCCGTGATGAACGCCTCCGGGGCGCGGTCGGCCGAACGCGGCGAAATCTTCGAGTTGTGCGCGGTCCATTCGGGGGCGATCGTCTTCAAGTCGTGCAACCTCGCCGGCCTCGATTCGCCCGAGAACCTGAAGAATCGCGGCGCGGCATACTTTGCGGAAATCGCGCGCGAACTCGCTCCGCGCGGAAAGAAAATCGTGGGTAGCGCCGTCGGTGCCAGCGACAATGAGTTGATCGAGGCCGCGGCCGCGCTCGATCGCGCGGGCGTGTCGATCGTCGAACTGAACCTCGCCGACGATTATGTCACGCGAGCGATCGCGCCGTTCGCGTCGATCGAACGCCTGGAATCGATTCTGAGGCGCATTCGCGAGAAGACCCGATGCGCGCTCGCGGTGAAGATTCCGCCGCGCCAGCCGTTCGCGCCGCGCGAAGTTGCCGATCTGTTCGAATCGATAGGAATCGCAATCGCCGTCTGCGCCAACGATCTGCCCAAGGATTTGGAGATCGATCTCGCCACCGGCACGGTCAAGGGAGCGTCGCGGATGCTTTCGCAGGCGCACGGATTTTACCAGGCGAGCGAGGGCCGCTTCGAGGTCGTCGCCGTCGGCGGAATCAACACCGGCCGCGACGCTTACATCGCGCATCTGACCGGCGCGAGCGCGGTGCAGGTGGGATCGGCGGTGATGAAGGAAGGCGCGGGCGCACTCGGCCGGATCGATCGCGAGTTGGACGCGATTCTCGCGCAACACGGCCACGCGTCGGTCTCCGAAATCGCCGGGAAAGTCCGGTTCGCGGGATAAGCGGCATCCTTCTCCAAGAAGCCGCGCTGATTCGTACCGCCGTCCGGGGTAGTGTCCTGCTTTGTTCTCGGCGCTGAAAGCGCCGAAGGGTATCAGCCCGGCGCAACGCGCCGGGTAACCGGAACCAAAAACTTCCCGCCCTGAAAGGGCGGGAGGATTCCTCGCGCCCCTTCAGGGCGCAATTCCTCACCTCGCCCGAAAACCCAGGGCGTTGCCCTGGGCTAGAATCCTTCGGCGCTTTCAGCGCCGACCCCGAATTAGGACAGTACCCTAAAAAGCAAAGGCGTCCCCGCAGGGACGCCTTTGCGCATATTTCCAGTGCGGACGGAAAGCTACACGAGCTTCGCCCATACCGATTTGATCTGGGTGTACAGATCGATCGCATACTTGCCGAGTTCGCGGCCGAAGCCCGATTGCTTGTAGCCGCCGAACGGCGAGATCGGATCGAGTACGCTGTAGCAGTTGACCCAGACGGTGCCGGCCTTGAGCTTGCGCGCGATCGTATGGGCGCGGCCCAGGTCCTTGGTCCATATTCCGGCGGCCAGCCCGTAGTCCGTATCGTTCCCTTGGAAGACCGCATCGTTCTCGTCCTTGAACGGAATCGCCGCCGCGACCGGGCCGAAGATTTCTTCCTTCGCGATCTTCATCTGGTTGTTCACGCCGGTGAACACTGTCGGCTTGACGAAATAGCCGCATTCCTGGCTGCCGGCTTCGCCGCCAACCTTAGCTTTCGCGCCTTCCGCCTTACCGGCCTTGAGGTAGCCGAGGACGCGCTCGTGCTGCTCCTTGGAGACCAGCGGCCCCATCCGCGTGTTCGGATCGAGTCCGTTACCGAGGGTGAGCGTCTGCGCGAACTGCGACAGCGAATCGGTGAACTGATCGTACATGTCCTGCTGCACGAACACGCGCGATCCGGCGCAGCACACCTGGCCCTGATTGAAGAAAATTCCGAGCATCGAGCCGAACACGGCCTGGTTGATGTCGGCATCGGGAAAAACGATATTGGGCGACTTGCCGCCCAGTTCGAGCGACACGCGCTTCAAATTTCCGGTGGATGCCTTCAGGATCAGCTTGCCCACTTCAGTCGAGCCGGTGAACGCCACCTTGTCGATGTCGGGGTGTTCGGCGATCGAGGAGCCGGCGCCGGGGCCGAAGCCGGTGATGATATTGACCACGCCCTCAGGCAGCCCGGCTTCGCAAATAAGCTCGCCCAGCCGGACTGCGGTGAGCGGGGTCTGCTCGGCGGGCTTTAGGATTACGACGTTGCCGCAAGCGAGCGCCGGGCCGAGCTTCCACGATGCCATCAGGAGCGGGAAGTTCCACGGAATAATCTGGCCGCACACGCCGACCGGCTCGCGCAGCGTATAGTTGAACATCGTCGGTTCGGACGGGTTGGTCTCGCCGTAAATCTTGGTGACCCAGCCCGCGTAGTAGCGGAAGGTTTCGGCGGCGCCGGGGATGTCCACGTTTTTGGTCTCGAAGATCGGCTTGCCGTTGTCGAGCGTCTCCAGTTCCGCGAGTTCCTCGGCGTGCTTCTCGATTAGGTCGGCGATCTTGTACAGATAGCGGGCGCGCATGTGCGGATTCATCCCGGACCAGCGCCCGTCCTCGAACGCCTTGCGCGCGGCCTTGACGGCCTCATCGACGTCGGCCTTGTCGCCTTCGGCGGCAAGCGCCAGGACTTCCTCATTGGCCGGGTTGAGAACCTCGAAGGTCTTGCCCGACTTGGCGGGAACCCACTTGCCGCCGATCAGCAGCTTGGTGGGGGCTTTTTTGAGAAATTCGAGCGCCGCGCTCGACTTCGCGCCGGCGGCGGCCTTTTCGATTGACGGTGTTGCTGCGAGTCCCATGGTCGTTATCTCCTAAAAATCATTTGTGCCGCCGCGAGCGAGGCTTCCGTCCGGTTGCACGCGGCGATCGTTATCGGCCCTGCTTGACCCATCCATCCTAGTAAATCACCCCACCATCCGTAAAGCGCAATCGCGATCGTCTCGGGAGGCCTTTGGCGGGCGCGGCGCGTGCTTCGCTCCGGAGCGGAGGCTGGAGTAGAATTAGCCCCTGTGCGGAATCATGGCTAATTGGGAACCGGCGCCTTATCACGATTTCAAATGGATTGTGCATGACCCCGATTTACTCGGGGGTAGGCTCGCAATCCGGGGCACGCGGCTTGCGGTTTCCTTCGTGCTCGCCTGCATGGCGGAGGGGATGGACGCGGACGAAATCGCGCGGACCTATGGGCCATTTCCGAAAGAGGCGCTCCCGGAAACCATGAAGGTCGCCGCGGAACTGCTCGACTCCGGGCATGTGGCTGCTTGACGCCAATATGCCGTTGCAACTCGTCGCGCTGCTCAAACAACTGGGCATCGACGCCGATTCGGCCGTCGCGCGCGGCTGGAACACGCTTAGCAACGGCAGCTTGGTTAGCGCGGCGGCGCAGGCCGGATTTACCGCCCTCTTGACGCGCGATCGGCTGTTTGGAGAATCGGCAGCGCGCGCGCTCAAGGCTCACGGCGGATTTTGCGTCGTGCGGATCGCGCTGCCTCAGCTTCGTGCGGACAGATTTCTGATGGCGTTTGAAACGACATGGCACAAGAGCCGGATCGTTCCCGCGCCGGGCCGCATGATCGATTGGCCGTAACCGCCTGCCGCACCCTTTGGCGGGCGGGGCGGCAACCCGCTATTCTGTCGCGCGAAGCATCGTGGCAGTGAAACAGACCCCGCTCGTCGCGCAGTACCTGAGCGTGAAACAGCGCGTCCCCGACGCGATCCTGTTCTTTCGCCTCGGCGATTTCTACGAAATGTTCTTCGAGGACGCCGAGGTCGGCGCGCGCGTCCTCGATATCCAGCTTACCTCGCGATCGAAGGACGGCGTCCCGCTGTGCGGCGTCCCGTACCATTCGGCGGAACCCTATATTGCGAAGCTCCTGAAGGCCGGCCACAAGGTCGCGATATGCGAGCAAGGAGCTCCCGACGGCAAATCGGGCAAGCTGATGCCGCGCAATATCGTCCGCGTGATCACGCCGGGCACCGTCGGCGAAGAGACGGTCCTGACCGCCGCCGAGAAGAGCTACCTCGCCGCAGTCGTTCCTGCCACGGACGGCTACGCGCTCGCCGCGCTCGATGTATCGACGGGCGAATTTATCGCGGCCTCGATTCGCGATTCCTCCGCGCTCCGCGAGGAGATTGCACGGCTTTCGCCGCGCGAGGTCATCTATTGCGGCGGTATCGGCGGCGCGCTGAAAGACCTCGGATGCCCCAGCACGGCGCTCGATGCGGAAGCGTTCACCGCCGCGCGCGCCTCGGAGGCGATTTCGCGCCGGTTCGGCGATTCGATCGGATCGTTGGACGCCCCGATCTTGTACGCTACCGGGACGGCGCTCATCTATGTCGAGGAAACGTTCGGGCGCGACCTCGCCCATTTCGAGCCGCCCCGGCTCTACCATCGCGCCGAATATATGCTGGTGGACGAGACCACGCGGCGCCATCTGGAACTGGTCGCGTCGAGCGACGGCGCGCGCCGAGGTTCTCTGCTTCACGTCCTGGACGAAACGCTGACGGCGGTCGGTGCGCGCACGCTCGCGAATTGGATCGTCTATCCATTGATGTCGCTCGAGGACATCAACGCGCGCCACGATTCGGTCGAAGAATTGTTCGACGCCGACCTCGGCGGGCCGGCCGCGAATGCGCTCAAGCGAATCGGCGACTTGGAACGGCTCGCGGGCCGGGTGGGAAGCATGCGCGCGTCGCCCCGCGATTGCCTCCGATTGGCGGGCGCACTGGACGGGATCGCCGAACTCAAAGGCGCGATGGCATCGTTCAAGAGCGCGCTAATCCGCGAATTGGCGGAGAAGATCGCGCCGCGCCCGGAACTCGCCAAGCTCATTTCCGAAACGCTCACGGACGAGCCGCCCATCAATCCGCGCGACGGCAACGTGATTCGCGCCGGGCATAATCCCGAAGTCGATGAGTTGCGCGGGTTGGCCTCCGGCGCGCGCGGCGCGCTTGCGCAAATCGAAACCGCCGAGCGCGGGCGCACGGGTATCGCCTCGCTCAAGGTCCGCTACAACGGCATCTTCGGCTATTACCTGGAAGTCACCAAGGCGAACCTCGATCGCGTCCCGGACGATTACGAGCGCAAGCAAACTTTGGTCAATGCGGAACGCTTCACGACGCACGCGCTCAAGGAATTGGAGCGGAAAATCCTGACCGCGGAGGCGGGCCTCAAGGAGCTGGAACTGAAACTGTTCGCGACGCTGCTTCGCGATTTGCAGGCGCATTGCGCCGCCATAATCGCGACCGCGCGCGCGGCGGGCGAATTCGACGCGTTGATGTCGCTCGCGCGAGTCGCACGCCGGCGCGGCTACGTCCGCCCGTCGATCGTGACCAGCCTTGGCATTCGCGTGCGCGACGGACGCCATCCGGTGCTGGAAACCGGGATGCGCCCCGGAGAATTCGTGCCTAACGACCTCGACGCCGACCCGGACTCGCGCCAATTGCTCTTGATCACGGGTCCCAATATGGCCGGCAAATCGACCTACCTCCGGCAGGTCGCGCTAATCGCAATCATGGCGCAGATCGGGAGCTTCGTGCCGGCGGCGGAGGCGTCGATCGGGCTAATCGATCGGGTGCTCACGAGAATCGGCGCGCGCGACGAGCTTCGCCGCGGCGAGTCCACATTCATGGTCGAGATGAGTGAGACGGCGCGCCTCTTGAAGGGGCTGACCGAACGCTCGCTGCTCTTGCTGGACGAGGTCGGCCGCGGCACCAGCACCTTCGACGGCCTCGCGATCGCGTGGGCGGTCGCGGAGTACCTGCACGACAAGACCCGCGCGAAGGTGCTGTTCGCGACGCATTTCCATGAACTGACCGACCTCGCCCGCGAACGCCCACGCGTCAAGAACTTGAGCATGGCGGTGCGGGAATGGGGCGGCGAGGTGCTGTTCCTGCGCCGCGTGATCGAGGGGCCGGCGTCGCGCAGCTACGGAATCGAGGTCGCGAAGCTCGCCGGCCTCCCCGATTCGATTATCGCGCGCGCCCGCGAAATCCTCGCCAATCTCGAACAGGGCGAACTCGACGACGCCGGAATGCCGCGAATCGCGCACGATCGCCGCGCCGCGAAACCGGCGCCGCAGCTGGGATTGTTCTCGCCCAAGGAAAGCCGCATCGCGGACGAACTCCGCGCCCTCGATGTCGATCGCATGACGCCGGTCGACGCCCTCGCCGCGCTCGCGCGGATTGTGGCAATGGCGAAGGAGGAACGGTAAAGCTTCCCGAAACCCCTGACGGGTTTCGGACTTCCCGCAGTGCCGAAAACCGTGCCGCAGCACGGGTTTCGGACTGGATGAGACGGGAGCGCGAGACCGTGAGGGTCTCGCACAGGCTATGATTAAGAATCGCATTGGCTCACCAGTCTGAACCAGTGCGCGGCATTTTTGAACGCGGGCGGTTTTGAAGGAATTACGGCATTCTGTTACGCTGTTTTACGTGCGCCGGAAGACCACAGTGTACCTCGATGAAGGTATTCTGCGCGCGGCCCGCGTCGCCGCCGCCCGCGCGGGCAAGCGCAACGACCAGGTGGTGGAAGATGCGCTCCGCGCCTATCTGGGATTTGAACTCTGGCAATGTCCTGAAGGTTGTTGAAAATTGAGTGGCGGCTATCCTCGCCCGATCGGAAGATCGGGTTGGGTAAGAGGAGGAAGCCGCCATGAGCAAGAGTGCCAAGAGCAAGGATGGAAAGAAAGCCG
>JBOHWK010000113.1:0-34930 GCA_050736715.1 Binataceae bacterium (SeqCode)
ATGCAAGCAAGAATTATGCTAGATAATTACGGGACAGGACACTAGATAAGAGTAAAACGGCCACCGCTCGCGCCGCTGAAAAGAAAGAAAAATCGCCAAACGAACCCAATTTCCCCAATGATTATGGGCATTTCCCCTTGGACATCGGTTTTGCAGCGGCAGTATCAGGGCACCGGCTGAATTCGGCATCCTGCGCCCGTGGGCCATCGACCGAAGGCCAACTCCCGTGTGTCTAGCGAAGCAACGCTATACAAGATAAACGCGGAACCAGGACGATCTAAGGATGTGACGATGTGCAGCGCGGCAAATGCGGACCGCTGGAATCTCGCGATGCTGCCAATTAACCTTTAGGGCGGAGCATCGCGATGACTCAGGCTGTGACCAAGCCCTCCGAGACCGCAAAGAAAGCGCGGGAGCCGTGGATTATCCGCACTTACGCCGGATTCGGCGATGCGCGCGCGGCCAACGAGCGCTTCCGCGCAAACCTTGCGCAGGGGCAGCGCGGCCTTTCGATTGCCTTCGACCTGCCGACGCAGAACGGCTACGACCCGGACGCTCCCGTCGCGCGCGGCGAAGTCGGCGAAGCGGGCGTTTCGATCTGCCATTGGGAGGACATGGAGCGGCTGCTCGACGGAATCCCGCTCGGCTCGATCAACACCTCGATGACCATCAATGCGACCGCGCCGTTCCTGTTCGCGATCTACCTCGTCGTCGCGGAAAAACATGGCGTCCCGTGGACGGAACTGCGCGGCACGACCCAGAACGATTTGCTCAAGGAATTCGTCGCGCGCGGAACCTCGATATTCGATCCGGAATTGTCGCTGCGCCTTTCCACTGAACTAATTCGCTTCGCCGTCGAGCGCGTCCCGAATTGGAACCCGATCAATTGCTGCGGCTACCATTACATGGAAAGCGGCGCTGGCCCGGCCGAGGAGATCGGCTACGCCTTCGGCAACGCGATGCTGATTCTCGACGCGATCCGGCCGCATATCGCGCCGGACGCCTTCGCGCGGACGGTCAAGCGGATTTCCTTTTTCATCAACAGCGGAATCGAACTCGTGCCGGAGATCGCGAAGATTCGCGCCTACACGAAACTGTGGAGCGCGCTCTGCAAGTCCGAGTACGGAATCGAGGGCGTGGCGTTCCGCGCCGGATGCCAGGTGCGATCGCTCACGCTGACCGAACAGCAGCCGGAGGTGAATATCATCCGCATCGCCTACGAGGCGCTGCCGGTCGTGATCTCCGCGAATGCCCGCGTCAACGCGCTCCAACTTCCCGGCTTCCGCGAGGCGCTCGCGCTTCCCGATCGGGCCGAGCAGACGCTCAGCCTTCGCACGCAGCAAGTCCTGATGCATGAGACGCGAATCGGCGACTACGGCGACATCTTCGAGGGCAGCAAGGTTATAGAAAAACTCACCGATGAGACCGCATCGCACGCGCGGGAAATTGCGATGCGGCTGCGCGAGGCCGGTTACGCGCGCGCAATCGCGGCGGTGAGCGGAGAATTGACGCGGCAACTGGCCGAGCTTCATCGCAAGGTGGAGACGGGCGAGATTGTGCGGGTGGGTGTGAATGCGTTTACCGGAGAGATCGGCCTGACACCTCCGCCGCGCGAACTGTCGGATCCGAAAGTATCCGAGGCGCGCGAGCAGGAACGCATCGCGGCGATCCTAAAATGGCGCGCCGGACGCGACAATGCCGCCGTCGCGAAAGCGCGGGAATCGTTGGAACGCGCCGCGAAGTCGCCCGCGAGCGGAACGGAAATCATGGAGGCGACCATCGAATTCGCGCGCGCCGGCGGCACGGTCGGCGAATGGACTGCCGCGCTCGAACGGTCGGGAAGCGGCCGTTACACGCCGCCCGTTCTCGAAACCAACGTCGCCGTTCCACAACTCAACGTTCCGCACGCGTCGCGCAAGATTCGGATCGCGCTGGGCAAGGCGGGCCTCGACGGCCATATCAACGCGGTCAAACTCCTCGCGCACGCATTCATGCAGGCCGGGATGGAAGTGGTGCTCGCGGGATTCAAGCAGACTCCCGAGCAGATGGTCGCAACGGCGCTTGAGGAAGACGTTGATGTGCTCGCGATTTCGAGCCTCGCCGGAGCGCACATGACGATCGCGCGCGAGACGCTGAAGCTCCTTAAATCGCGCGGCGCCGATAATGTGAAATTAGTAATCGGCGGAATTATTCCCGAGCGCGATCGCGAGTCGCTCCTGAAACTTGGAGTGAAGGCGGTCTTCACCCCCAAGGATTCTAATTTGGGCGAGATCGTCGGCCGCGTAATCGCAATCGCGGGAGAAAATCGTTGAGGACCGCACAGCTATTCGCGTTCGCAAGCGCGATGGTGGCAATCGCGGCGGCTCCGGCGCTTGCGGCAGAGGCGCGGCCGTGGCTATGCCGCGACAAACCGGTCTTTTCGAGCACCCGCCCGATGGAATTTCAGGCGACGGCGCGGCCGGGCCGGGAATGGCGGCTATTCATCATGCAATTCCAGCTCGATGCGGCCAACGAGGGCTTCGATATCGTCAGGTCAACGGGACAATTACGCGCCGAACCGGCAACGGGCCGGCTCGATCCGGGCAGCTATTATGCGGTTGCGATGTACCGGCGCGAGAGCCATTGGATTTGTCCCGGCTATGCGCAGGAAGACCCGAATCTTACGCCCGGAGTCGTGCGCAAAATCTGCTATGCGGAGGACTCACCGCCCTGCCGCGCAACGCTGACGGTCACACCGGCGCCATTTGTTCATTGAGCAAATGGCTTGGCTTGCCGGGGTGTCGCGGGGCTGGAATACTCCGCAATAGGGGAATCAAGTTCAATGGCGCATAGTACCGTTCCCGCGCGCGCACCCGAGGCCGCCGATGGCCTCTATGAACGCGACTATTGCGATTGGACGGTAACGCAAGCGCGCGCACTGCGCGCGCGGCGGACGCACGACCTCGACTGGGAAAATCTGGCGGAGGAGATCGAGAGCTTGGGCAGAAGCGACGCGCGCGCGCTCAAAAGCCATCTCGCACGGCTGATGGCGCATCTGTTGAAGTGGACATTGCAGGCGTCCAAGCGGACGCAATCCAAACGCGCGGCCAATAGCTGGCGCGGGTCGGTCAATGACGCCCGGCGGGAAATTCGCGATCTGCTGGATGACAGTCCCAGCCTGAAGCATCGGCTACCCGAATTCTTGCCGAAAGCGTTCGCGGCAGCGATCGATCTCGCACAAAAGGAACCCGGTTTGGACAAGTCCGCCTTTCCGCCGCGATGTCCGTGGACCTTCGATCGAATCATGGACGATCGCTTCTGGCCCGGCGCCTGACCGGTTCGGGCAGATTTTTTTGGAGGCGGCGATCGGATTCGAACCGATGCATGGAGGTTTTGCAGACCTCTCCCTTAACCACTTGGGTACGCCGCCCCATCGAGAGAATCGTATGCGGGCAGGCGCAAAGATTTATCACGCCGGGTAGGGCGCATCAAATGCAGGCGCCATTCGGGGCTCGGGGCGGCTCAGGCCGAAGCCGCTTCGCGTTTAATCGCCGCGAGCGCGGCGCGCACTCGCGCCGCCTCGGCCTCGATTCGTTCGATTTGCGCCGCGAGATCGCCATCGCCGGATCGCGCGCGCTGTTCCGCTTCCGCGCACAATGCCATCAGCGTTTTTGCGCCGAAATGGCCGCATCCGCCCTTGAGCGAATGGACGTTGTGGGCGATGCCAGCCAGATCGCCCGTGCGGAATTGTTCGCGCATCGTAGCGAGCCGCCGGTCCAGGTCGGCGATAAACACTTCGATCAATCCGGAGAGGAACGTGCCGCCGGGCGCGTCGTCCTCCTTGAGCCTGGAGATCGCCGCCGGATCGATCGGCGGCGCTTCCGTGGATTCCACCGCAACGCCGCGCGCGGCGGGCGCGCCCACCGGCAAGCGCAGCCACTTTCCGATGGCGGCCGCCAATTCCTCCGGCAAGACCGGCTTGCGGAGATAATCGTCCATTCCGGCGTCGAGGCATTTTTTGCGATCGCCTTCCAGCGCGTGCGCGGTCACGCCGATTATCGGCGGCGCGGCGCCAAACTCGAGGCGGATTGCGCGCGCCGCTTCATAGCCGTCCAGTTCCGGCATCTGGCAGTCCATCAGGACCAGATCGTAGCGGCCGCGGCGGAGCGCCTCAATCGCTTCGCGGCCGTTGTTTGCCGCCTCCGCATGGAAGCCCATCCGCTCCAGCATCTTCAGGATTACGCGCTGATTGACCGGATGATCCTCGGCCACCAGGATGCGCGTGGCGGCCCGAACTGTTTCCGGAATGCGGGCGCCGAGATCGTTCAACCGTCCGGTGAAACCGCGCGGCGCACGATCGTTGCGCTTGCCTTGCGTCTCCGCCTCGGCCGGTGCGGGCGGGGAAGTTTTGCGCAGCGGAACCGTAAACCAGAACGCCGACCCGCGGCCCGGCTCGCTCGCGACGCCGATCCTGCCGTCCATCAATCTGACCAGCTCCGCGGCGACCGCCAGTCCCAGCCCGGTCCCGCCGTGGCGGCGAGTGGTCGATGCGTCGGCCTGATAAAAAGCGTCGAAGATGCGCCGCTGCGCCGCGGGCGCGATGCCCGGGCCGGTGTCACTGACCGTAAAGCACAGCGTCACTTCGGCGGCGGTTTCGGATTCCAGCCGCACTTCGAGCGAGATTCGTCCGCGCTCGGTGAACTTGACCGCGTTGCCGGTCAGGTTGGCCAGCACCTGCCGAATCCGGCTTGCGCCGCCCACGAGCCGTCCCGGCACGCCCGCGGCGGCGGACGATACTATCTCCACCTCGGGACGGCGCGCGCGGCCGGAAAATAAATCCGCCACGCTCGCAATCGTCGCCGCCGGGCTGAATTCTTCTACGCGAACTTCGAGTTTGCCGGCCGAGAGCTTGGAGAAGTCGAGCACGTCGTCGATTATCGAGAGCAGCCAGCGCGCGCTCGACCATGCGGTTTCGGCAAAGTCGCGCTGCTCGGAATCGAGGGCGGTGTCGAGCAGCATCCGCGTCATCCCGATGACCGCGTTGATTGGCGTGCGGATTTCATGGCTCATGTTGGCGACGAAGGAGGATTTCATCTCGGAGGCTTCGATCGCCGCGTCGCGCGAGCGAGCGAGTTCGTCCTGCGTGCGCTTGCGCTCGATCGCGTAGGAAATCGCGCGCGCGAGCAGCCGGCTCTCGAACTGGCCCTTGACCAGATAGTCCTGTGCGCCGAGCTTCACGACCTCGCGGCCGAACTGTTCGTCGTCGAGGCCGGTCAGCACCACGATCGGATTGTGAGCGGCCGCGGCGGCAATCCGCTCGACGGTTCGCTCCGGGGAGCAATCCGGCAGCGAAAGATCGAGCAGCACGGCGTCGAAACGGTCCGCGCCGAGCAATTCCAGGCCGTGGGCCAGGCTCTCCGCGGTGCTGACCTTGAAGTCCGCCGTGCGGCTTTCGGACAGGGCGAGCCGCACCAGCCGCGCATCGCCGGCGTTGTCCTCGATCAGCAGCACCTTGACCGGTTTCGGCGGCATCCGCGCGCTCACTCCGGCGGCAGCCTGACGATCGCAAGCCAGAATTCCTGGATTTGGCGGATGACGCGGATGAACTGTTCGAGATCGACCGGCTTGGAGATGTAACAATTCGCCTGCAGATTGTAACTCTTGAGCACGTCGGCATCGGCTGCCGAGGTCGTCAGAACGATTACGGGAATCCGCTTCAATTCCGGGGCGCTCTTGATCGCGGCCAGCACCTCGCGCCCGTCCATCCGGGGCAGATTGAGATCGAGCAGGATGAGATCGGGCCGGAAGGCCTCCGCATGCCGTCCACGCCGGTGCAAATAATCGAGCGCCTCGACGCCGTCGGCCACGATCGCGAGGCGGTTGTGAAACTTGCCGTCTTTCAGGACTTCGACGGTGAGCCGCACGTCGCCCGGATTGTCCTCGACCAGCAACACGTCCACCGGCTTCCAATCAACCGATCGATTCATTCGCCGAATCCTCCTCCGTCTCCATTGCGGGCAGGGTGAAGGAGAAGACCGCGCCCTTGCCGGGTTGCGATTCGACCCAAATCCGGCCGCCGTGGCGCTCGACGATCCGCTTGCAGATGGCCAGGCCGATTCCGGTGCCGGGATATTCGGCACGGCCATGCAGCCGCTGGAACATCGCGAAAATCCGCTCCTGATACTCGGGCGCGATTCCGATTCCATTGTCCGCGACCGAAAAGAGCCACTCGCCGTTCCTGCGCGCGCATCCGACGTGAACCGCCGGCGCCGCCTCGCCGCAAAATTTGAGCGCGTTGCCGATCAGGTTCTGGAACACCTCGTAGAGCCGGACCTCCTCGCCGATCACGGCGGGCATCGGATCGCAGCTAACGGCGGCGCCGGTCTCCTCGATCCTGAGCTTGAGCGCCGAAAGGACGCGCTCGATTATCGGGTCCAGATTGACGCGCTCTGAATGCGCAACGCGACCGGCGCGCGAATACGAGAGCAGGTCGTTGATCAATTGCTTCATGCGGGTGGCGCCGTCCACGGCAAAGTGGATGAATTCGCCGGCGTCGGCGTCGAGGCGGCCTCTATAGCGCTGCTCGATGAGTTGCAGGTAGCTCGCGACCATCCGGAGCGGTTCCTGCAAGTCGTGCGAGGCAACGTATGCGAACTGTTCGAGTTCCGCGTTGGAGCGCGCCAATTCCTCGGTTCGCTCGATCAGTTGGCGCTCGGCGCGCTTGCGCTCGGTGATGTCGTAGCTGACGGTGGAGAGCGCGAACACCTCGCCTTGCGCGTTGCGGATCGGCGCCATCGAGACCGCCACATCGATTGTCGCGCCGTCCTTGCGCCGCCGGCGCGTTTCCCATTCCTGGGTGACGCCCCCGATCGCCGCCAATCGGGTCCGCGCGGCCAATTCGGCGCGCAGGCCCGGGGGCACGATCGAATCGAAATTGCGGCCGGCGATTTCATCCGCCGGATAGCCGTAGAGCCGCTCGGCGCCGCTGTTCCAGGTAAGAACGACATTGCCGGGCGAACGGCTGAAAATCGCGTACTGCGCGGTCCCCACCAGCGCGGCGAGCAGCGAGCGTGTTTGTTCGGCGCGTTTGAGATCGGTCAGGTCGCGGATCGTGGTGGAAACGATCGTACCCGCTTCGGTCTGGAGCGGGCACAGGCCGATCTCGGTGGGAAATTCTGTGCCGTCTTTGCGCCGCGCGTATAGTTCGAGGCCCAATCCCATCGGGCGCACTCGCGGGTCCGCGGCATAGCCGGCCCGATGGCGCGGATGGCGGCCCTGAAAGCGCGCCGGAATCAGCAGTTCGATCGGATTGTCGAGCAGTTCGGCGCGGGAATAGCCGAAGAGTTCTTCGGCGCGCGCATTTGCCAGGACAATCCTGCCGCCGTTGTCCACAATCACCATCGCGTCCAGCGCCGATTCGAATAGCGCGCGAAACTTACCCGCTTCGCGCTCAATCCGGGAACTAAGCGGCGGCGTCACGGTCATGCGCCGCTTCCATGCGCGGCCCGGCCATCGATCGCCTCGCGCACGCGCGCGGTTTCGGCGGCCAGCCGTTTCAGCATCGGGGCAATTGCCGCAATCGCGCCGGCGTCCGCGGTCCGCTCGATCTCGGCGCAGATCCTCGCGATTCCACCGGCGCCAAATTGAACCGCCGCACCGCGCAGCGCATGGGACGCGGCGCCCAACGCCTCCCGATCGGCGCGCGACAGCGCCGCTCCCATCGCGGCGACCCGCTCCTCGGTATCGCAAACGAAGCGGCGGACGATCCCAGCGCAAAAATCAGGGTCCGCCGGTCCGCCAAACGACAACAGCTCCTCAATCGCGCGGGTGTCGATCGGCAAGGGCATCGATTCCCCGCGCGCGCCGTTGTGGCGCACGTTGCGGCATCTCTTGAAAGGCATGGGCATGCGCCCGAACACCGATTCAAGTTGCATGCCGCGCATCGCCGCGGCATACGAGGCGGATCGGCTTGTGCTGCGCCAGTCAGTTTCGGGCAATGACGCACGATTTCCGCCGCATTGCGGCCGGTTTCGCGATCGGATAGGATTCCGCCGCCGTGCGATTACCCATGCGATGGCGGTGCGCGCCAATTTTTCGCCGCTTGGGTCCGTCGCGGCTTGCGATGTTGCCCAAGCGCATCGGCGGCGTGTAGATTCATGGTGACGGCAGAGCGGATGCGCGGCCGGCGCCAGGTTACCCATTCAATCGTGAATGGCCGTGAGAGGCATTAGATGAAATTGCTGCAATCGGTTTGGATTTCCATCGCCGCGTTCGCGATGGCTTTTGGGGGAACGGCGGCCGCCCATGCGCAGTCGCCGTTCGATTCTCCGAAATGGCAGGTGCTCGCGCAGCAGCAAATCCTCGACGCGACAAAGCAATTCTACCTCGCCTTGAATGCGATGATCAGCGGCAATCTCGATCCGATTTCCAAGGTTTGGTCGCATCGCAACGATGTCAGCAACCTGGCCTCGTCAGGCGGGCGGGACACCGGATGGAACGAAATCTACGCGAGTTACCAGTCGATGGCCCGAATGCAGATGGCGGGGAAAATCGCGCCGGAGAACATCGCGGTCGTTGCCGACGGCGAGATGGGTTACTCGATTTGTTTGGAGGCGGGTGAGACCAAGGATCCTTCGGGGCAAATGAGAAGTTTCAGCAAGCGCGCAACGAACATATTCCGGCTCGAGCGCGGCAAGTGGAAGCTAATCCACCATCACGCCGATCCGGTTCAAATTCTGGAGCGGTGACGCTCCGGCCACTCGCGAATTGCGCCGCGGTCACCGCTGCCAGAGGATCGAATCCGCTTCGAGCGGAACCGCTGCTCCTACGAAACCGGGAACGATTCGCGGCGTATAGTCCGCGGCCGGCCGGTTCGCAGGCACCCGAGCGGTAAACATAAAGCCGTTCACCGCCCCAACCAGCGGAGCGCCGCGTTCCATCGGAACCCGCACGGGAGGGGCGCCATTCAGTCCTTCGGCATATAATTCGACCCGGATCGCGTCCGGTCCCAGTTCATCGAGATAGACCTGCACCGAGAAGCGGTGCATATCGCCGGTGGTTTCCACGGCGGCCGCGCCGAAATGAATCGCCGGCCAATGGCGGGCGAGCCGCTCGTGCCATTCGACGAGCTGCGCCGCGCGCGCGCATTGGTCCGCGGACCGCGTGCGCCATTGCGCGGCGGCCGGCAGGTAGTATTTGCCGGTATATTCCCGGATCGCGCGGTTCGAGGAGAACTGTGGCGTGAGCCGCGCCATGCTCTGGCGCATCGTTGCGACCCATTCGGCGGGAATCCCGCGCTCGTCGCGGCGGTAAAACTTCGGGATAATCTCCCCTTCGAGCAGATTGTACAGCGCCTCCGCTTCGGCGGCGTCCCACGCCGGGTCTTCGCCGTGTTCCTTGCCGTCCCCCAGCGCCCAGCCGGCTTCCGGCGCGTACGCCTCCGCCCACCAGCCGTCGAGTTCGGATAAATTCAGCCCGCCGTTGACCAGCACCTTCATCCCGCTGGTACCGCACGCCTCCCACGGACGGCGGGGAGTGTTGATCCAGACATCGACGCCCTGGACCATTTGCTCGGCCAACAGCAGATCGTAATCCGAAAGGAACACGGCATGGCCCCGAACGCCGGAATGCTTGACGAAGCGAATCCACTGCTTGACCATCGCCTTGCCCGCCTCGTCGGCGGGATGCGCTTTGCCGGCAATCGCGAGTTGGACGGGAAATCGCGCGTCGGTCAGAATCCGCGCGAGGCGCTCCGGATCGTGCAGAAGCAGGTTGGGCCGCTTGTAGGTGGCGAAGCGCCGGGCGAACCCGATCGTGAGCGTGTTCGGATCGAAGATGTTGCGCGCCTGTTCGATCTCCTGCGCGGTGCGCCCTTCCGCCGCCTGCTGGCGCGCGAACCGGCCGCGGATAAATCCCACCAGCGCGGCGCGGCTATCGGCGCGCATTCCCCACAGGAGATCGTCGTGGCAGGCGCAAAGCTTGTCTCCCAGCCCCTCCATCGTTTCGGTCCATCGCGTCTGTCCGCAGGCTTGCGTCCAGAGCCGGTCGGAATAGGCTGAATCCCACGTGGGGGTATGGACGCCGTTGGTGACGTAGCCCACGGGCACTTCCGCGACCGGCCAGCGTGGGAACAGGTCTTTGAAGATTTCGCGGCTGACCTCGCCATGGAGCCGGCTGACGCCATTAATCGCGCCGCTTCCCCGAATCGCCAGATAGGCCATGTTGAACGGCTCGGCGCGGTCGGCGGGATTTTTCCGCCCCAAGGCGAGAACCTGATCGACGGCGACTCCCGGAAGCCGCTGCGCAACGAATCGTTCCAGATACCGCCGGATTAGCGCGGGCTCGAACCGGTCGAACCCCGCCGCCACGGGCGTATGCGTCGTAAACAGATTGCCCGCGCGCGTCGCCGCGAGCGCCACCTCGAAGGACTGTCCGGTATCCTCCATGAACTGCGCCGCGCGCTCCAGCACCGCGAATGCAGCGTGGCCTTCGTTCAGATGGCACACGCCGGGCTTTAGCCCCAAGTGCCGGATAAGGCGCCATCCCCCGATGCCGAGCACCAACTCCTGCATCAGGCGGGTCTCGGGACCGCCGCCGTAAAGCTCGCCGGTGATACCGCGGAAGTAGGGCAGATTGGCGGGGTCGTTGGTGTCGAGCAGGTAAAGCTTCACGCGGCCGACCCGCGCCTCCCACGCCCGCACCCAAACTTTATAACCGGGAAAATTGAACTCGATTCGCACCGGCTCGCCCTTGCTGTCGCGCGCGCGCGCGATCGGCAATTGATCCGGCGCGTTGTACGGATAGAGCGCGTCCTGATTGCCGTCGGCGTCGATCGACTGGCGAAAATATCCCCGCTGGTAGAGCAGCCCGATCCCGGCCATCGGAACGGCCAAATCGCTCGCGGCCTTCAAGTAATCGCCCGCAACGTTGCCCAAACCGCCCGAATAGATCGGCAGTGCCTCGCTCAGCGCGAATTCCATGCTGAAGAATGCAACGCCGCCCAACTCCGAAGCCACATGCGCGCGATGGAACCATCCGGGCGACTGCACGTACTCCCGATGCGCCAGCGCGATCTTTTCGACGCGTTGGCGCAACGGCGCTTCGGCCGCCAGTTCCTTGAGCCGGGCCGGGGAAACGGAATTGAGCACCAGCCACGCATTGCGCGTGAGATCGAACAGTTCCGCGTCGATTCGCCGCCAGATGTCGTCGGTGGAATGGTCCCACGTAAGCCGCAAATCGAGCGCCAGTTCGCGAAGCTGCGCGCGCAGGTCGCGTTCCGATGCGGCAACCTGCGGCGGATTTCCTTCCGGTGGAATGCTCATCGGTCCTCCTTACCGGCCCTCGAAGACCAGCTTGTTCGTGTGCCGCGCGATCATGAGGTTCTCGTCGGTGGGAATTACCCGCACCGTACATAAGGCCCCGGCCACGTTAATCGTATCGGCGTTTGTAATGTTGCGGCGCTCGTCCAGTTCGATGCCAAGATGCGCCATCCCGCGGCACGCTCCCGCGCGAATCGGCGCGGCCCGTTCTCCAATCCCGCCGGTGAAAACCAGCAGGTCGAGTCCGCCCATTACTGCCGCGAGTCCACCGATCGTTTTGCGCAAATGATAACAAAACATCTCGACCGCTTGCGCGGCGTGCGGATTCGCCGGGGCCGTCTCAAGCAGCGTCTTCATGTCCGCGCTCAGGCCCGAGACGCCGAGCAGGCCCGATTCAAAATTGATCGTTCGATCGATGCGGTCAGCCGTGAAATGTTTTTCTTTCATCAAATATGCGAGCACCCCCGGATCGAGGTCGCCCGGCCGCGTCCCCATCATGAATCCGCCCGCCGGAGTGAAGCCCATCGTCGTCTCGGCCGGCTTTCCATTGAGCACGGCGGCCATGCTCGCGCCGTTGCCGAGATGGGCGATTATCACGCGCCGGGGCGGCGGACTGCCCAGCGTCCGCATGATGTACTCGTACGAAATTCCGTGAAAGCCGTAGCGGCGCACGCCTTCGTCCCAAAGTTCGCGCGGAATCGGAAGGCGCTGCGCGATCTCCGGCATCGCGCGATGGAACGCGGTATCGAAGCAAGCCACCTGCGGCAATCCGGGATAGCGTGCCGCAGCCGCCTCGATTCCTTCGATTCCGGCGGGAAGGTGAAGCGGTGCGAACGGAATGAGGCGTTTCAATTCCGCCGCGAGCGCGTCCGTGATGCGTTCGGGCGCGGCATGATTCGGGCCGCCGTGGACGATTCGATGGCCGACCGCGGCGGGCCGGGGATGCTTAAGTTGTTCGATCGCATCGACCGCCGCATCGACCGCGTCGCGCGGCCGCGCGAACGCGAGACTCGCTTCGGCAAGCGCCCGGCCGGCCGCATCGCATATCCGGATTTTGCCGCGCGGGGCGCCGACACCTTCCGCCTGTCCAATCGCGATCGGGCGCGGCTCGGAATGCGCGCCGGCGAAGGCGTACAACGCGAATTTGCACGAGGACGACCCCGCGTTGAAACAAAGTATGACGCGCTCCGCCGTCATGTTAGTCGCCCAGCCGCCGCGCAAGCGTCACCGCATCCTCAACGGAAAACTTCGCGCTCGGCGGCCCGGCCGGAAACATTTTCGCAGCGCCGCCGCCACGATTCCAGCGAAGGGCGGCGGCGAAATGGGACCGCTCACTTTCAAGGGCCGCCGCCGCATTCAGATCGCGGACTTCATGGAGCGGGTGATCGGTTTCGAACCGACGACCTCGTGCTTGGCAAGCACGCGCTCTACCAACTGAGCTACACCCGCTCTCCAGCCGGCAACGGGCCGGATCAAATTCACTAACGGGAGCGGCGGCCCTTGTCAAACCGGCCCCGTTTGGGCATGAAATCTTTCATGGTTACCGCGCGCGAATACAACGAGCTTAGGAAAGGCACCTGGGTGGGCGAACTGGGAATCGAGATCGTCGCCGTCGAGCCGGGGCGCCTGCTGGCCCGAATCAAGGTGCGCAAGGAGTTACTGTCCCCAAACGGCTTTCTGCACGCCGCGTCGATCGTCGCGTTTGCCGATAGCTTGTGCGGCAGCGGCACGATGGAGAACCTGCCGGCCAATGCGCGCGGGTACGTAACGATCGAACTCAAGACGAACCTGCTCGGCACCGCGCGGGAAGGGATTCTCGAATGCGAAGCGACGCTGGCGCATGCTGGCCGGACCACGCAGGTCTGGGATGCGCGGGTCACGGCGGTGGGCAGCGGAAAGCCGATCGCGCTGTTCCGATGCACTCAGTTGATCGTGTACGAGGCAAATCCTTGAAACTCTCCCGCGATTTCTACGCACGGCCGGTGCTGGCCGTCGCCCGCGATTGCATTGGAAAGGTGCTCGTCCATCGCACGATGGAGGGCGAGGCCGCCGGCCGAATCGTCGAGACCGAGGCGTATCGCGGGCCGCTCGATCTGGCGGCGCACAGTTCGCGCGGCCTGACCAAGCGAACCGCCGTGATGTTCGGTCCGCCCGGCCATGCCTACGTCTATCTCCTTTATGGGGTTAACTGGGCGCTCAACCTGATCGTCGCGGACGAGGGCGAGCCGCACGCGGTCCTGATTCGGGCGCTCGAACCGGTGCGCGGAATTGAGCTGATGGCGCGGCGGCGGCGCCAGCCGCCCGATTCACGCGGTCTCACCAACGGTCCCGGCAAACTCACTCAGGCGTTGGCAATTACCGGCGCCGATTACGGTCGCGATCTGTGCGGCAATGAACTGTTCCTTGAGGAATCGAATCGCCCGCCCGGACCGATCGGACGCTCGCCGCGAATCAACGTCGATTACGCGGGCGATTGGGCCAAGCGGCCGTGGCGATTCCACGAACGGGGCAACCGTTTCGTTTCTGTCCAACCACGCGACTAGCCCGCGGCGCGACGAATCGGTTTTGCCGCGGGCCGAGGGCGGAGTTCACGGATCACGCGCACGTAGTAATCGACCCCCGACCAGATGCTGACGATCGCCGCGATCCACAGGATGAAATATCCGGCGGCGAAAAAATCGACGTGCAGATAGCTGTAATGAATCAGCAGCCCCTGAATCGCGATCGATTGGAGCGCCATCTTGTACTTGCCCAGCTCCTCGGCGCCAACCACCAAGCCTTCCGCCGCCGCCACCGCGCGCAGCCCCGTCACCATGATCTCGCGCGCCACGAGCACCACTACGATCCAGGCCGGGATATGCGGCGTGCGCCCCATTGCGCAGAGCATGATCAGCGCGGTGGCGACGATTAGCTTGTCGGCCATCGGGTCGAGGAACTTGCCGAACGTAGTGACCGAATCGTAGCTGCGCGCGAGGTAGCCGTCGAAATAGTCGCTGAGCGTGGCCACAAAAAAGACGCCTGCCGCCGCCCACGATGCGCCCGGCGACGTATGCATCAGAATCAGGGCAAGGACCGGCGCCAGCGCGATTCGGAAAAAGGTCACCAGATTGGGGGCTGAAAAAATCATGCACGGCATCCAGCCGCCGCGGCGGCGCGCGCGAATTCAAGCTCTCTGTTCGAGAATAATCGATCCGCGCAAGCGGGGCAATTCACGCCGCGCGCGCCGCGCGGCTTGACCCGCGAGGCGCCCGGCGGATAGTGTCAACTTGACGCAACCCACAGCCGCTTGGCGCGGCGGCGGCGATTTCGATGGAACAGAACAATCGGTTTTCCAGCGACTTTCTCGTTATCGGCGGCGGAATCGCGGGGCTGACCTTCGCAATCGACGCCGCCGACGCCGGCCGCACCGTCATCGTCATGACCAAGGCGGGCAGCGCGGAGGCCAATACCGCTTATGCGCAGGGCGGAATCGCGAGCGTATGGAGCGGGCGCGATTCCTTCGAGTCGCACATCGAGGATACGATTCGCGCCGGCGCGGGCCTGTGCGATCGCCATGCGGTGGAAACGATCGTCCGCGAGGGGCCGGCCGCCGTGCAGCGGCTGATCGAACTCGGGACGCAATTTTCGCGATTCGACAGCGGTGGCAACGGAACGGAGCAGGAGGTCGAATACGATCTTGGGCGCGAAGGCGGCCACAGCCATCGCCGGGTGCTTCACGCGCAGGACCTGACCGGGCGCGAGATAATGCGCGCGCTGACGACAGCCGCGGCGGCGCGGCCGAAGATAAGAACGCTGGAAAATCACGTCGCGATCGATCTGCTGATCGAAAAGCCGGCCGGCGGATGCTGGGGCGTTTACTCGCTCGATCGCACGACGCACCAAATCCAAAAGATCGTGGCGCGCGCGACGATTCTCGCCACCGGCGGCGCGGGCAAGGTCTATCTCTACACCACCAACCCGGATATCGCGTCCGGCGACGGCGTCGCAATGGCGTATCGCGCGGGCGCGGAAATCGCAAACCTGGAGTTCTACCAGTTCCATCCGACCTGCCTGTACCATCCCGCCGCCAAGTCGTTCCTGATTTCGGAAGCGCTGCGCGGCGAGGGCGCGATCCTGAAGCTGCCGGACGGCACGCCGTTCATGAAAAAGTACCACCCCGACGCCGAACTGGCGCCGCGCGACGTGGTGGCGCGCGCGATCGATTCCGAGATGAAGCGGCGCGGGCTGGATTTCGTGCATCTCGACATCAGCCATCGCGACCCGGAATTCATCCAGGGGCGGTTCCCGAATATCTTCAAGCAATGCTTGAACTTTGGGTTCGACCTGACGCGCGGGCCGATTCCGGTCGTCCCGGCGGCGCATTACATGTGCGGCGGCGTGCGCACCGATCTGGACGGCCACACGACGATTCCGCGCCTGTACGCGACCGGCGAAGTCGCAATGACCGGATTGCACGGCGCGAACCGGCTCGCGTCGAATTCGCTCCTTGAGGCGGCGGTCATGGGCCATCGCGCGTTCGATTCGGCGCGCGAATTCGTCACGGGCGGCGGCGCTCCACCGGAATTTCCCGAATGGAATCCCGGGCGCGCGATTGCGGGCGAGGAGCGGGTTCTGATCACGCAAAGTTGGGACGAAATCCGCCGGCTCATGTGGAACTACGTCGGAATCGTCCGCGGCGACCGGCGGCTCGACCGCGCGCTTAGGCGAATCGAATTGCTGAAGGATGAAATTCACAGCTACTACTGGGACCATATCCTCGACAGCGACCTGATCGAACTCCGCAACCTCGTGGTGGTCGCGGAGCTAATCGTGCGCTCCGCGATGAGCCGCAAAGAATCGCGCGGCCTGCATTACAATATCGATCATCCGGAAACCGGCGGCCCCGAATGGGTGCATCCGACGCTGCTGAGAAGAGGCCGGACTTAGCACGGAATCGGCTCGTTGTGCTGCTTGAGGCTTTCAAGATAGCCGACGATGGCCTCGCGCACATTGTCGAGCGCATCCTGGCGAGTCGCGCCCTGTGAAAGACATCCGGGCAGGCTCGGAACCTCGGCCACGAATACCCCGGCTTCGTCCTGTTGCAGCACTACTCTGAACTTCATAGCGCGGACTTCTCCTCGATAATCAGTTCGACGACCTCATGGAGGTTTGCGCAGAGTTCATCAAGAGTCGCGCCCTGGCTGTGGGCGCCGGTCAACCCCGGAATCGTGCCCACATACAAATTCGTGTCCGGGTCAAATTCGACATAGGCGGTGAAGGTTCGTTCCACGCGGTTTGTCCTCCTCGCCGGTCTTCACTCTCATCCTACCCTTTTAGCTGAACGACCGCACACGCGATGCGCCAGTCCCCTCACGCCACCGGTGCGGGTTCTTTCGCTTGATGCGATACGAACGAGAATGCGAGCTTGCCGCTGTCGTCGAGATCGACCGCTGCCTTTCCGCCTTTGGTCAGTTTGCCGAACAGGACTTCGTCGGCGAGCACTCGCGCGATCTCATTTTCGATCAATCGTCCCAATGGGCGCGCGCCGAAACGCGGGTCGTGGCCATGCTCGGCCAGCCATTTTTTCGCCGCCGCTGAAACTTCCAGCGTCACTTTCTGCTTGTCCAATCGCTCCTGCAACTCGGCGAGAAATTTTTCAACTACTAGTTCGATTACAGCCGGGCCGAGCGGCGCAAATTCGACCACCGCCGAGAGGCGGTTTCTGAACTCCGGCGAGAACATCCGCTCGATCGCCGCCCTCGAATCGCCCACGCCCGTCCCACCCTGAAATCCGATCGTCCCGCGAGCGAGCTCTTGCGCGCCCGCGTTCGTGGTCATCACGAGGATCGCATTGCGGAAATCGGCCTTGCGCCCGTTGTTGTCGGTGAGCGACGCATGGTCCATCACTTGGAGCAGAATGCCGAACAGATCGGGATGCGCTTTCTCGATCTCGTCGAGCAGCAGCACGCAATGCGGAGTCTTGTTGATCGCGTCGGTCAGCAGACCGCCCTGGTCGAATCCAACGTAGCCGGGCGGCGCGCCGATCAGCCGCGATACCGTGTGGCGCTCCATGTACTCGCTCATGTCGAAGCGGAGGAACTCGACGCCCATCGTCTTGGCAAGCTGGCGCGCGACCTCCGTCTTGCCGACTCCCGTCGGACCCGCGAACAGGAACGCGCCAACCGGCTTGTCCGGATGCGCCAGCCCCGAACGCGCGAGCTTGATCGCGCGCGCGACCGCGTCGATCGCGGCATCCTGCCCGAACACCGTCATTTTCAGATCGGCGTCGAGCGCCTGCAGCCGCGAGCGATCGGTGGACGACACGGTGCGTTCCGGAATCTTTGCCATCCGCGCGATCGTGCGCTCGATATCGCGCGTGCCGACCGTCGCCGCAGCGCCGGAGTCAGCGCCGCGCAGATGGCCGGCGACGCCCGCCTCGTCCATCACGTCGATCGCCTTGTCGGGCAGGAAGCGATCGTTGATGTAACGCGCCGAGAGTTCCACCGCTTCCCGGAGCGCCGCCGCCGTGTAACGGACGTTGTGATGCTTCTCGTAATAGGGTTTGAGGCCGTTTAGGATTCGCACCGCCTCGTCCTCCGACGGCTCCGCCACGTCGATTTTCTGGAAGCGGCGCGCGAGCGCCTTGTCCTTGTCGAACGAGCGCTTGTACTCCTGATAAGTGGTCGAGCCGATACAGCGCAAATCGCCCGAGGCAAGCGCGGGTTTGAGCAGATTCGAGGCGTCCATCGTGCCGCCCGACGCGGCGCCTGCGCCGACAATCGTGTGAATCTCGTCGATAAAGAGCAGCCGCTGGGGATTTCCCGCGACCGCCTTGATTACCGCCTTGAGCCGCTGCTCGAAATCGCCCCGGAAGCGCGTCCCGGCCAGGAGCGCGCCCATGTCGAGCGCGTAAATTTCGACGCCCTTGAGCGCGGACGGAACGTCACCCTTGTGAATCGCGAGCGCGAGGCCCTCGGCCAGCGCGGTCTTGCCGACGCCGGCCTCGCCCACGAAGACGGGATTATTTTTGCGCCTGCGCAGGAGGATATGAATCGCGCGCTCCAATTCTTTTTTGCGCCCGACGAGAGGATCGATCTTTCCCTCCGCCGCGCGCGTTGCCAGATTGATCGCGTAGGTGCTGAGCGCCTTCGACGGCATCAGCTTGCGCTCGCCCTCCTCGTCCGCGCCCGCGTGTTGATGCTCGCCGCGCGCGTCCGATTCCTCGTCGCCGCCGTCCGCAGCTTCATTTCCGGCGGCGGCCTTGGAAACTCCGTGCGAGATGAAGTTGATCGCGTCGAAGCGGGTCACGCCCTGCTCGTTCAAAAAGTAGATTCCCGCCGATTCGTTCTCGCCGAACATCGCAACCAGCACGTTGGCGGCCGTAATTTCATTGCGGCCCGACGATTGCACGTGGAGCGCGGCGCGCTGGATCGCGCGCTGCACGCCGCTCGCGTAGCGCGGCGCGACCGTCTCGCCGGCGGGCATCCGTTCGATCTCTTCGTCGAGGTAACGGGCGAGGCGCCTGCGGAGCGCCTCCAGGTCCGCGCCGCAATTGCGCAGGATGCCGCTCGCGGTCACGTCGTGGAGCATCGCGTAGAGGAGATGCTCGACGCAGACGAATTCATGGCGGCGGCTTTGGGCCTCGGTCATCGCCAGATGCAGCGTCACCTGCAATTCGCGGCTGATCATGATGTCGTTGGGCGATGCCATCCGTTGCTCCGGATAGAGCCTATCTCATAAACCTCACCCCTAACCCCTCTCCCTTCAGGAGAGGGGAACCAGTCAGAAAGCAGGGGATTGCGTTCCCCCTCTCCAAGAGGGAGAGGGGGACAGGGGGTGAGGTCAAGCGTTTCCAGCGAAATCATGGCGTTACCATTATGAGACCGGTTCTAAAAGCTGGCGTCACTCCTTTTCCATCACGCACTTAAGAGGATATTCCGCGCGGCGCGCCAGTTCCTCGACCGTGCGGACTCGCGTTTCCGCGATTTCGTAAGGATAGACTCCCGCGACGCCCATGCCGTTCTGATGGACGTGCAGCATGATGCGGGTTGCGTCGGCGAGGGACTTGTGAAAGACCACCTTCAAGATTTCCACGACGAATTCCATCGTGGTGTAATCGTCATTGAGCAGCATCACTTTGAAGAGCGGCGGCTTGGCGGTCTTTGATTTGGTCCGGGTCCGGCGCTCCGTGACGATTCCGCCGCCGGGCGATTCGTTATCATCGCCGCCGTCGATTATTCGGGCGCGTATCCCCATCGAATCACCGCTAAATCGATGCGATTCGATGCCCAAAGTTGGCTTCCGCAAACGGCTCTCACGGAAAAAAGTCTCGATAATCATTGATCAATTGGGTTCGTTTGGCGATTTTTTATTTCTTCCGGATCAAATTGACCCGTGGTTGATTAGGACTTAGCCGACAGGTTGGCGGATTTGAAATCGCCGGCGCGGCTTCGCCCATTATTCCGAAAAGGCCGCGCGCCTTGTTGTGCTTTTCGATACCATCCATTTTCGACGCGTCACACTGGCGGGAAATCGTTCCACCGCGCCTATAGAATAGCAAATTCCAGTGAACGACGCCGCATCGAATTTTGAAGTTACCGCCGCGGGCCGCATCGAACGCATCCCGCGCGAGGAATGGGACGCGCTCCTCGCCCCGGACGATTCGCCCTTTCTCGAATGGGACTGGCTGTTCGCGATGGAGCATTCGGGATCGGCCGCGCCGGAGACCGGATGGACGCCATGCCACCTGGTTGTTCGCGGCGGATCGCGCAAGCAAATCGTCGCCGCCTGTCCGCTTTATTTGAAGACACACAGCATGGGCGAATTCGTTTTCGATCACGGATGGGCCGACGCGGCCGAGGGCGCGGGTATCCGCTACTACCCCAAGCTGCTCGCGGGAGTGCCGTTCACGCCGCATACGGGCCGACGCTTCCTGACCGCTCCGGGCGGGGATCGCGCCGCGCTAATCGAAATTATCGTGCGCTCTCTCGATGCGATTAGGAAGGAGCACAAGCTCTCCGGCGTCCACGTCAATTTTTGCGAGCCGGACGAGGCGGCCGCGCTCGCGCAACTCGGCTATATCGAACGGCTCGGCTACCAGTACCACTGGCGCAACGCCGGTTACGCCTCGTTCGACGATTATCTGGGTCAACTGAAGCACAAGCGCCGCGCCGCAATCCGCCACGAGCGCGCCGCGATCGCGAGCGCCGGAATCGAAGTCCGCGCGATCGCCGGCGAGGAGATTCCCGATCGGATGTTTCCCGAAATGTTCCGCATCTACCTGTCAACTATCGAGAAGCTCTATTGGGGCCGGCAATACCTGACTGCGGAATTTTTTGAAATTCTTCGCGAACGCTTCAAGCGCAATCTCTGCCTCATCGGCGCATACGATGGACACGAGCTAATCGCGGGCGCGATTTGCGTGGAAAAAGCGGGAGTGCTGTACGGACGCTACTGGGGATGCTTCCGCGAGGTGCGCTTCCTGCATTTCGATGTTTGTTATTACGCGGGAATCGAACATTGCATCGCGCGCGGGATGAACCGATTCGAGCCGGGCGCGGGCGGCGAGTACAAATGGCTGCGCGGATTCGATCCCGCCCTCACCCGCAGTGCGCATCTAATCGCCGAGCCGCGCCTGCGCCGCGCGATCGCGGCCGCGGTGGCGCGCGAACGCATCGAAGTCGAGGGGCTAATCGCGGCCGGCCCGCGAATCAGCCAACTTAAGCATCCCCCGCCCAGCGATCGAGAGGCGCGCTAACTCGACGGATCGGGCGTCACCGTGCCGCTGCTGATGAAGGCCATCTGGCCGGCGTACTTGCCCTGGAAGTATTCGAAGATCGGCTCGATCTCGCCGAGCAGATTGGCGTCCGGCGCGACCGAGGCGGCGAAACCGTTGAGGTACAGAAGATTTTTGAAAAAGAGCACCAGCGTCTTGGGCAGCCGGAATCCATTCGCCACCAAAATCTTGATGACGCGGCCGAGCGAATCCGCCAGCGTCTCGTAGGTAAGCCCGCGGCCCCGGTCGTTCTTCGCTTCCTTATCGAGCGCGGCGCGGAGTTTCTTCAGGTTCGCGGTCTTCGGAATCGCGCCGAACTCGACCAGCGCGTCAAGCTGGCTCTCGGTGTCTTCCTTGGCGAACCCCACGACGAGGCGCACCAACGCCGCCCGCTGATGCGGATCGAGGCGGCCCAGAATGCCGAAATCCACCAGCGAGAACATCCCGGCCGGCGTGACCAGCACGTTGCCGGCGTGCAGATCGCCGTGGAACCGGCCATAAACCAGCGTGTGTTCGAGAATCGCCTGGATTGCCAGCCGCAGCAAGCGGCTCGGATCGACGTTCGCTTCGAGGTTCTTTACCGCATCGGTGTAGCGGATGCCGGGCAGCCATTCCATCACCAGCACGTTATCGGCGACCAGCCCCGGAATCGGGCGCGGCGCGCGGACGTATTCGAGGCCCGCGTTCTCGATCGCCAGCCCGACTTCCACCATGTTGAGCGCCTCGAGGCGGAAGTCGAGCTCTTCGAGGACCAACTGTGAGAACAGCTCGACGAAGCCGCGCGCGTTGGCGATCCGGGCCGCCGGCGACCAGCCCTCCGCCGCCACCGCCATCAGGGCCATCGCCGCGATGCTGCTCTCGAACTCGCGGTACAACCCCGGGCGGCGCACCTTGACCGCGACTTCGCGGCCGTCGATTAGGCGGGCGCGATGGACCTGCGCGATCGACGCCGCCGCAGCGGGCTGTTCGTTGAATTCGGAAAATATCTCGTACAGGGGTTTGCCGAGCGCCTGTTCCACCGCGTCGGGGGCGACGCCCTTGGGGAGCGGGTCCGCTTCGTCGCGGCACCAGGCGAACGCTTCCACGATTTCATCGGGCAGGATGCCGCGCGCGGTTGCGATAAACTGGCCGAGCTTCACGAAGGCGGGGCCTCCCGCGCGTACGACGTGTTGGGCGCGCCGGACCGCATCGCGCATGCGCCAATCGTCCCGTTCGCCGGTCGTGGCGGCGCGGTATGCGGCGCGCGCGCGATCGGCGGTCGCCCACATCGCGGCCGCTCCGATCGCGCGCCCTGCCGTCTCGCCCAGGCGCAGGACCCCCCGCGGATAGAGACCCGGCGTGGCAAGCGCGCGGGCATGCGTCTCCAATTCGGCGCGATGGCCCGGCGCAAATTCGAGCCAGCCGCGCGCCTCCTCCTCAAGGCCGGGAATCTCGCGCACCCATTTCGAAACGGCGAGCAATGCGGCGGCCTCCGGCAATGGAGGCGGCGTCGAGGTTGGATCGAATACGATATTCACGCTTTCGGCGAGACCCACCCAACTCCTCCTAAGCAGGCTGCGGATAAATCACAGCCTGCTCCCTCTCTCTTATCTCCCCCGCAAAGTAGCGAGGGAGAAGACTGCGGAAAGCAGCCGGCATTCGCGCGGGGTGCTGAGACCGTGGCTTTCATCCGCCTTGCATTTTCCCGTTTCTCAACCGCCGGCTAAAATGTCCATCTCCAGATTATCCTTTGCGGCCGCTACTCCGATAGAGCAAGGTCCGGGCCATCGGAATCCGGGCGGCACTGTGGAGATTACCGGCAATTTTGTTTCGCAACGTTCATTCCGGGCCGTCATTCCGCACAGTTTCGCCGCAGTCCGCGAACTGCATCGGAGCCGCAACGGCGCCCGCAGCCGGCCCGGCTCGTTCATAACACCGCGCATAAACTATACCCAAGAGAATGTTTGTCAAGAGCACGGGGCGGGCCTTCAATCCGCGCGGCGCCAGTTCAATTCTCCCCGAACGGATCGTATTGCAACTCCGAAATTCTCATTTTCGCCATGGCGGTCTTCATGCTCATCGCCGGGTTGAACGATTTCGGCCGGCCGCCGTAGAGCCGGCTTGCGAGTTGTGCGGACCGGGTGCAGAACTCCATCCACTTTTGTTGCGACACCCGCACCGATTTCTTGTAATCCGCGATTTCTTTTTTTGCCTGCGCCAGCCCATCCTTCATGTTGGGATCGCCCATGTCGTCGTGCCATTGTTGAGTGTAATCGCTGACGCTTGCGTCCGCAGCTTGCCTGATGTCCAATCCGGCCTGGTTGTACGTGTTCCAATCCGCAGGCGCGAGCCGGCGCGATTGGACGGTCCCGGCGATTAGTTTCAGGAAATCCTTGCGCACCAGCGCCGCCTGGTCCATCGACGCGATGTCCGCCATGGTGCCGTCCGCGTTCGCCAGATAGGCGCGGTTCGATTCCGCAAACTGGTAGGCCTCGAATGCGGCGGCAACTTTCCGAAACAACGCGCGATCCGCCGGGTTCAGCTTGCTTTCCATCGCGGCGATCGTTTTGGCGAAGGCGGCTTCCTTGGACAGTTGATCGATCGCGTCGCAAATCTTGATGTCAAAGTTGTCCTGGGCGAGGTCCCGGCAATAGTCCACGCGCTTGCACGATTGGGTCGGCGCATTTTCGCAGGCATCGATCGCCTTTTGCAGGGCCGCGGCTTGGCCGAGCGGGAACGAATCGGGATCGCTCTTCTGTCCGGACCTTAGGATCGCTCCGGCCTTGGTCAGATCGCGCGGCACGCCTTCGCCGTTCAGATACATCATGACGGCGAAGGGCCACAATTTGTTGGCCTCGAAACACTTCAATGCTTTCGGATAATCGGGCGCGCGCCCGATTCCGAAGTAAAGATCGTTGCAGGGAAACTGCGTCACGAAGCAGCGCATATCTCCGGCAAAACTCTTGCCGCGTTCGCATTTGCCCTGTGCACAGGACGGCCCGGCGGCCAACACAATCGCCGCGCCGATTGCCACGATCGCCGCGGTGCGCATTGTTCCACGCAATTGTTTCATCGATCCGAACCAGCCGGTTACGGGCCCACGGCCTTCATGCGGATTTCCGCAATCCTCATTTTCGTCATCGCGGTCTCCATGCTTAGTGCCGGGCCGAACGATTTTGCCCGATCGCGATATAACAAACTCGCGAGCTCCGCGGCCAGATCGCGAAACTTAATCCAGCGGCGCTGGGATTCATCCGCCCGGTTTTTATAATCTTCAATCAGCGATTGGTACCGGCTCTGCCACGGTTTCAATTCCGGATCGGCCAAAAATTCCTCCCAACTCGCATCGTAATCGCGAATATCGCCGGCGTAAACCCGGTCCAGTTCCGCGTTGGCGGCCTTGAATTCGCGGGCGCCGGCCGGCTTGAGGTTGCGCGCTTGCACGGCGCCGGTCATCAGTGTCAGGAAATTATCGCGCACCAATTCCGCCTGAGCCGCGCCAATCATTCCCCGCCGCGGCGGATATGCGGAGGAATCGCGGGCCCGATACATTTCCGCCAACTGATAGTCCTTGAACGCGGCGATCATGCGTTCGAACACGGCGCGCTCGGCCGAATTAAGTCCGCCGCGAATCCGGGCGGCGGCCTGAGTCAACTGTTCTTCCCGCCAGAGCCGATCGATCGCGCCGCACAGATCCCGGTCCGTCGCGGTGCCGACAAGGTTTTCGCAGTAGTCCGCGCTCCCGCACGATCGCGGATCGCGTTTGCAGTCGTCGATAATTTTTTGCAGCGTGGCCGCCTGATCGTCGTCGTAGGCGGTTGGGTCGGACTTCCGGGTGGCGATAAGTAGCGCCTCGGCTTTGCGGCGATTCGGATGCTCATCGCCCACGCCGTCGAAATACATCGAAACCACCCACGGCCACCGTTTGTGAGCCGCGAAGCATTTAAGCGCCTTGGGACGGTCCGCCTGAAAGCCGGTGGCATAAATCGCGACGCAGGGAAATTGCGCCAGAAAGCATTTTTCGACCGCGGCGAAATCCTTCCGATTGGCGCAGACGCCCTGCCCGATCGCCGGCGCGAATGGGGAAGCTGCGGGAAGATTCGATTCCGGCACCGGCCCGATCGGATTGTCGCGCAGCTCATCGATTCGGATTTTCGTTAGCGCCGTTTTCATGCTCAGCGCCGGGTCGAAGCCATTGGTGCGGCCCGCGTACAAGGAATCCGCGAGCTTCGCCATCAAGTCGCGCAGCCGGAACCAGCGATGCTGCGACTGGCGGGCGGTTTTCTTGTAATCCGCAACAATCTCCCGTGCGTTCTCATCGCCCACCTCACCCGGCAATTCCCGCGAATCCTCAAGGAAACGACGAATGTCGTCGGGATAGAACCACGCGAGTTCATTGTCCGCCGCCTGATATTCGGCGAGAGACGCGGATTTCAGTTTGCGTTGTTGGATGGTCTCGGCAAGGAGCTTGCGAAAATCGCCGCGCACCGTGGCGGCTTGGCTGGCCGCTGCCAAACCGGCAATCGTCCCCGGCACGCTGCCGTCGTCAGTGCGCTGCGCCTCATCCAACTGGTAGGCCATGTATTCCGCGACTGCTCGATCGAAGGTCGCGCGATTGGCGATGGTGAGCTTGCTTCGGATTGCGGCGAGTTGCCGGGTCAGAGCGGCTTCCTCGGATAGTTGGTCGACCGCATAGCAGACTTCATCGTCAAGCGTTGTAGTTTCAAGTGTCCGGCAGTAATCGATCCGTGCGCACCCATGAAGCGGATCGCTCTTGCACTTGTCGATCGCCTTTTGCAATGCCGCCGCAGGGCCGTACACGAAGGCATCGGGGTCCGTTTTTCGGACGGATTTGAGGATCGCTTCGGCTTTGTCGAGGTCGCGCGGGGCGCCCTCGCCGTTGAAATACATCATGGACACGAATGGCCACTGTTTACTGGCCTCGAAGCAGCTCAACGCCCTCGGATAATCGGGCGGGCCGCCGATCCCGAAATATGCATCGATGCAGGGAAATTGCAGCAGGAAACATTTTTGCGCATGGGCAAAATCGCGGTTCGAGTCGCAGGCGCCCTTTGCGAGCGCGGGGGAGACGGCCAATCCCGACGCCAGAAAGACCGCCGCGCAGGCGGCCACCATCCCGGCGCGCGGCATTCTTCCCCAAGACGGCGGCATACCCAAATTATCTCTAAATCTCTCAATCTCGTGCAATTCAACGGCGCCGCCAAATCAGCGCGGCGGCGAGGGCGGCAACTGGACGGCGATGGTGGCTCCAGGGGCGCCGTGCATCGGAGGACCGGGCATGAAGATGTTCGCCACCGGATCGTAAAGCTCGGTCGTCGCCAGCGGGAGCGTTTTACAAGGCCCCTCCTTGCTGCACCTAATGTCTTCGCCGCCGGCGATCAGAATTTTTCCGGCATTCGGTCCCGATGCAATGGGAACTGCGGCATCGTCAGTGCGGCCGGAACGCATCGCGGGTCCTAAGACGAAGCGGTTGGTTGCGGCATCATACAGTTCGGCCGCGGAGAGCGCATCGTTAATTCCCCGTTGCCCGCCGGCGATTAAGATGTCCCCCGCATTGGGACCGAGCGCTATTGCCGTCGCGGTATGTTTCGCGCGCGCGATTTTCATGTTTGGTCCGCGCAGGAATCGATTGGCGACAGGATCGTACAACTCCGTGGACGCATACGGTACGAAATACTCGTTGGGGCTGTTCTTTCCCCACCCGCCGGCGATTAAGATTCTTCCCGCGTTAGGCCCCGAAGCAATCACGGTGGCGGTATGATCCCATCGGCCCTCGTGCATCTTGGGGCCAGCTTCAAAAGTGTTGGAAGCGGGATCGTAAAATTCCGTTGTGGCGCTGTTGGACGGCCCTCCGGTGTATAGAATTTTACCGGCGTTTGGGCCAGAGGGAATCGTTGTTGCAGTAGAACTAATGCGGTTTTGATTCATCTCGGGACCGGCGGTAAAGGCGTTGGCGAAGGGATTGTAAAGATCCGTCGAACCTAGCGTTTCAACAATAATCCATCCGGCCTTCGGCCCAGACGGAATTGCGGCCGCCGGACCGGAATCATCGTGCGCTTCAGTCATGTTCGGTCCACGAATAAACGCATCTGTTGCCGGGTCGTACAGTTCTGCCGAATTAAGGGGGCCGTCGGCGAAATTGACGCCGCCCGCGATCAGCACTTTTCCCGCGTTCGGCCCTGTTGTAATCACGCTTGCGGCCGCCCCCGCTCGCTCCCGATCCATCGCCGGCGTAACGGCAAAACGGTTTGACGCCGGATCGTACAATTCAGCCACGAATTTCGAGGGGGCGCCGGCTTCTTCTTCATCGCCGATAAATAAAAGCCGACCCCACGTCGATCTCTTCGATGCCGCTTTGACAGCGCCGGCCTTCGCCAAACCGGCCTGCCATCCAGTGGTCGCCATGACCGCTGCGGCGATCGCAACGATCGCGATTGATGTCGGCTTCGTCAACGCTGCCCCCATCGTCCGATTCCCCTTTTAAGCTCAAATTTTGGCACATCCCGGCGGTCGGGGCCAATCGGAGCCGGTAGCCGGGGTTTAACGCCGCGAAAAAATTTCTTCCTCTTGCCTTCGCCGGTTGTATAGGCCGCTGGAAGTTTCTAATCTTTCGCCGACTTTGATTTTGTCCCAGCGCGGGAACTCCTTCGCTGCGCTAAGGTAATCGCCCGTGTAATAGGAGTGGTGTGAAGTCCCGTTGAGCATCTTTAGAAGTGTCGAACCTTCGAACTCCTTGCGCTTGACGTTGAACGCGAGACTTACCAGCGCGTCGAATTGGTTCTGAGTAAGCGGAACCTCCACTGAATCGTGGACGGGATCTTCGCCGTCTTTTTCCAAGTCGCTGGCAAACCAGGTGTCGGCGTCGGGCCTGGAAATTCCGTTTTTGAACGGTCCCTCGGAAGAATCCCAATGGTTGACCGGGCCGTTGTGGACCTTATGACCATATCCGATCGTCGCATTGTTAGCGGCGTCATTATACAAATTCGGCTCGAAATGCTCGAACTTTTCTATAAATTCGATCATTGTTTGGCTCGTGCGCATTCCGCGCGGCCCGCTGAAAGTTCTCAAAGCGCCGAACTCGGGATGGCGGGTGTCGTAAGGGTGAATCACTCCATCTTGGGGAAAGCCGCGCCGCCGCTGGAAGTCGATTATTGCGCTGAGCGTAGCGCTATCGGCGGTCCCCGTAATCTGAAGGAGGCGATCGCTCCGGCCATCCTTGATTATCTGCACGTTAAGCAGCCCCTGCACGACTTTTACCTCATCGTGCCGATTAACGGCGCCTTTCCTCGCATCTCCAACCGGGTAGCTAATGGAATTGCTGAACGACGGCATCTTAAATTTTCCTTTGCGCCGGAGTGAAGATTGAGCGCGATGCGCCCGTTCCGGCCGCATCGCCAGTGATGGCAGAAAAATCGCGCGCGCGTCAGGCTGAACCAGTTCAGCCCTGAACCGCGTGGGAAGTGTTGTCTGCTCAAGATCGCGCGCGCCGCCAAATCAGCGCGGCGGCGCGGGCGGCAACTGGACCGCAACTCCTCCCGGCGCGCCGTGCATCGAAGGACCTGGCGTGAAGAGGTTCGCGGCCGGATCGTAAAGCTCAGTCGTCGCAAGCGGGCCGTAGTCTTTAGCATTGTTTCCACCCCAACCCCCGGCGATTAGAATCTTACCGGCGTTCGGGCCCGAAACGATGGCAATTGCGGCATGACGCGTGCGCGCGGAACGCATCGCCGGACCGAACACAAACCGGTTTGCCGCCGGGTCGTACAGTTCCGTGGAGTACAGCACCTCATCGCCTCGCTGGCCCCCCGCGAAGAGAATCTTTCCCGCATTTGGGCCCGCGGTGATGATTGTCGCAGTATGAAACGAACGCGCAATCTTCATTGCCGGTCCGCGCAGGAAGCGGTTGGCCGCCGGATCGTATAGTTCCGTCAACGCGAGCGGAACGAACTTATGATTTACATACGGTCCTACTCCGCCGGCAATCAAAATCCGGCCGGCATTCGGTCCCGAAGGGATAATTGTCGCGGTGTGATCTTCCCGCACGATGCGCATAGCCGGCCCCGCCGCGAACAAATTGGCTGCCGGATCGTAGATTGCCGTCGAAGCAAGGCTCCGCACCCCCGCTTCCCACCCGCCAGCAATCAATATCCTTCCCGCATTCGGACCCGATGGAATCACCGTCGCCGTCGCCTCAACGCGGTCGTCCGCGGTCATCGGGCCGGACAAAAACGCGTTGGTGAACGGATCGTAAAGTTCCGTGCCGTTTCCGTCCGCGAGCGAAGAGTAGATGTCAGGCCCGCCGCCGCCGGCAATCAGAATCCACCCGGCCCGTGGGCCGGACGTAATCGCCGTCGCCGTATGTGAGCCGCGTCGGCCGGACAGGTCCGGGCCGAAGGAAAATTTGTCAGTCGCGGGATCGTATAGCTGCGTCGAAGAGAGCGAGCCATGCACGCTGTTCCCGCCGCCGGCAATCAAAACCTTGCCGGCATTTGGCCCCGCCGTGATTACGGTCGCCGTCGCGCCATCGCGCCCCTGGTCCATCATCGGAGGATGCGCCGCAAAGCGGTTGGAGGCCGGATCGTACAACTCGGCCGGCGCCGGTGGAGGCGGGATTACCAGGTGAGGGCCTTCGCTTTCATCGCCAACAAAAAGAATTTGTCCCCAAGTCGATTTCCGCGATGCCGAGGCATGCGCCGCGGGCGCCTTAGCCAACAGGGCCGCGATCATGGCGGCGGCAAATGCAACGCGCCTGACCGCTCCCTGCAACGTTCGCATCGCTCGATCTCTTCTTAACCCGGCAATTTTGCCACAACCTCGCGGTGACGTCCAATCAGGGTTGACAGATGGCATTATCGCCGCAAAAAGAACCCCAACTCCCCGTTTCGGCGCCGTAACAGATCGCTGGAAGTCCGCGCTTGCCCGTGAACGTGAACCTTGTCCCAGCGCGGAAATTCCATCGCCGCTTTATGATAATCGCCCGCGTTCAGCAGTTTGAGCAGGGTCGAGTTCTTGAAAGCCTCCCCGCCTATGTTGAACACGAGGCTCGCGAGCGCGTTGAATTGATTTTGCGTCAAGGGAACCTCAACCAGTTCGCAAATCGGCTTCTCCGCTTGCTCCAGATCGTCGTGAAGGAGGTCCGTGGCGTGCTGCCGGTCAATGCCATTTTTGAACGGTTCTTCATGCGGGTCCTTAGGATTGATTTTGCCTGGGTGAACAAGATGGCCGTATCCGATCGTGGTGTTGTCCGCTCCGTCGGTGTAGTACAGAATCGGGCTGAAGCCCTCCTCGTGCTCGATGAAGTCGATTATTCCGTAGCTCGCGTGCATATAGCAGGGGCGGTCGAACCTGATTAGCGCGCAGATGGTGTTATCGCGCGGCTCGATCGCTCCGCTCTGTGGAAATCCCCGCCGCCGCTGGAATTCGATTATCGCCTTCACCGTGTCGTCATTCATCCTGCCGGTGATGTCCAGCAGCCGATCGCTTCGGTTGTCCTTGATTATCTGCGCGTTAAGCAACCCCTGCACGGTTGCTACGTCGCGATCCGAGACGCTGGAACTTTCGACCTCTTTCGGATCGCCCACCGCGGACGATATGGAATCGCTCAATGCCGGCATCTGCGACGCTCCCCGCGCCGGAGTGAAAATTGGGCGCGATGCGCCCGTTCCGGCCGCATCGCCAGTGATGGCAGAAAAATCGCGCGCGCGTCAGGCTGAACGGTTCAGCCCTGAACCAATTGTGGGATGCGCGCGCCCACGGCTGAGCGCGCCGCTGCGGCCCCGATCAGGATTCGATGGTTCCATCCGATGCCGGCCCCTCGATCTCGGGAACCGCCGCTCCCGTCAACTCGGTCACGCGATGCTTGTAGGTATTGAGATGCGTCCCCGCCTTGCCGTATGCATCCTGCGCCTTCGCCTGCGCCTCCTGCGCCTTAATTAGCTGGCGGCCGATTTCTTCGAATTGTTTCGAGAAGTTGCCGAGCGAACCTTGCGCCTTGCGCAATTCCTCGGTGGCCTTCTCATAATTCTTCGCGTACTTGTACATTTCGAACACCATCTGGATCGATTGGAGCGTAACCATCAGCGTGTTGGGCGAGACCGGAAAAACGCGCCGCTTGTTAAGCCATTCGGTCAGCTCGCCGTTGATAATCGTTTCCATGTAGAGCGTCTCGCTCGGCAGGTACATCAACGCCATGTCGGTGGTGCCGTTTTCGGGCTGAATGTACGCGGCGATGCGCTTGCCCTGCTCCTTGATGACCTGCGCGAACTTTTCGCGCGCGGCGGTGAGTGCGGCAGGATCGCTGGTCTCGAACAGCGGCAACACCTGCTCGCGCGGAAACTTGGCGTCGATCGGCAAACTGCGGCTGGGAAATTTGATTACCGCGTCGGCGCGGCCCGTGCCGTTTTCCCCCGGCGCGGCCTGAATCTCGTACATGTGCGCCGGCAGGAAATCCTGGAGCAGCCGCTCCAGGCTCGCTTCGCCGAAGCGGCCGCGCAGATGGGGCATCTTGAGGAGATTGTTCAGGTCGTTGATCGACTCTCCGATCTCGCCCACGTTCTTGAGTTGCTCCTCGGCCGCCTTCAGCGAATCCTGAACCTTTTGAAACTGCTCGATTCCGGCGCGGATATTCTCCCCCAGTTTCTGTTCGACTTGGCCGCTCACCGTCCCCAGGCTCTCGCGCGTTTGCATGGTGAGCGCGGCAATCTCCGCCTTGAGGCTGTCCTGTTGCTCGCGGCGGCCGGCGGTAAGCTGCTCCTCGACGGACTTATGCACCTTGACGAATTCGTCGCTCAGCTTGCTCGCGAGATCGCCTTCGACCTTGCCGAGCCGCTGTACGAGATCGTTGCCCGAACTGGCCAGCTTGCCGTCCAGGCTGTCGAGCCGCGCCAGCAGCGGAGCGAATGCCTGCATCTCCGCCTTGCCGCCCGCGCCGCTCCGCATCAGGATCGCGATCAACCCCACCGTGATGACCACGCCCGCCACGATAATCGCCACAATGCCTAAATCCATCTTCCGCGGCCTCTCATCCGCCCGGCAATTCTATCCGGCCCTTCGCTCCCGTCAAACTGGGCTGGTAAATTCGCAATCGGCCCGTGCGCGCCCGATTGGAGCCTGCTATCGTGACGCGGATTGGAGCGCCGAACTTGAAGGAAATTCTAAAGCGCGGCTCGATAACGATTCTGCTCGGCACCGGCGGCGTCGGCAAAACCACCGTCGCCGCGGCGCTCGGCATCGCCGGCGCCGCAGCCCATCTGAACACCGCCGTGATCACCGTCGATCCGGCCAAGCGGCTGCGCGACGCGCTCGGCCTTGCACACTTGGGCGGCAAGCCGGTGCGGATCGGAGCGAAACGGCTTCGCGATGCCGGATTGCACGGCGATCTCAAGCTCTCGGCGATGGTGTTGGACGTGAAGGGCGCGTGGGATGCCGTCGCGGAGCGGCTCGCCGCCAATCCCGCCGCCCGCGAGCGCATCCTGAACAACCCCTTCTACAAGAGCCTGTCGTCGGAGTTCGCCGGTTCGGAGGCCTTCGCTGCATTGCAGCAATTGTACGATCTCCACCAGACGGGGGCCTTCGAACTGGAGATCGTGGATACTCCGCCGGCCGCGCACGCCTTTGAATTTATCGAGGCGCCCGCGCGCCTGATGCGGCTGCTCGATTCGCGCGCCGCGCGATGGATTTTCACGCCGTCGCTCTCCGCCGGCCGAATCGCCGCGCGCTTCGCGGGCGAGGCGGCGCGCTTTGTCGTGCGCGAACTGGAACGCTTCGCGGGCGGAGGCGTGCTATCCACGATTTCAGACTTCTTTTCCGCCGCCGCCGAAGGAATCGACGCGATCGTCGATCGGCTGAAAAAGACCGAGGCGCTGCTCCATTCCAACGCCGTGACGTTCGTACTCGTCACGACCGCGGAGGCCGACCGCTTGCGCCAGGCGCGCGATCTGATGCGGGAAATGGATGCGGACGGATTGCGCCTGGGCGCGATCGTGGTCAACCGCTTTCTGGACGAGCGCACCTGGAGCAGCGCGGCGCAGGGCGGCGACGCACTCGGCCATCTGGAGGAGATTCCCGAAGTCCGCGCGCGTTTGTCCGAAAAGTCGCCTGCCGCGGGCGCGCTGGCCGGTTATCTGGAGAATTACGGCGAACGCACGCTCGCCGATGTCGCGCGCTTGTCGCGCTTCGCCCACGAATTGCCGCCGGGAATCGAACTCGCGATCGCGCCCGAACTCGATTCCGGCATCGGCGATCTCGCGGCGCTCAAGCGCGTCGCCGACTTCATCACCTCCGGCGCGGCGATCCTGAAGCCGCTCGCCGATGCGGCCCGGCGGATGCGCCCGCATCCCGCCCACGCGAAACATTCGCGCGGATGAGAACGAAAAGCCCCGCCATCGCCACGATTGCCGGCCGCTTGCGGATCAAACCAACCAGCGTAGCGGATCAAAGCATTCCGCAGGCAACAATGGTTGTGGGCATACCAACACCTCCACTTCGGAGCCTCCCCGTTCCGCTCAGCGGAAGAGGAGCGGGTTAGCCTTACGGCGGCGGCAACATACAGGTTCCCGGGGGCATACAAGTCGTCCCGCCGGTGCACATGATTCCACAGCCCCCGCAATTATTATTATCGCCATACGTAAAGGTGCAGACGCCGCCGCACACTTGGTAAACTCCTGGCGGACCACAACAAGAGCCGTTATTACACACGCCGTCGTCCGAGGTCAGACAATTGGTGCCGCAGGTGCCGCAATTGAATTGATCGGATTGTAAATCGGTGCAGCCCGCAACGGTAAAGGGCGGATTCGCCGCGCAGTAGATATCGCCGGCGGAGCAGGGGGTTGCGGTGGCCGTCGGCGGGGCCGTTGTCGCTGTAGGCGTGGCGGTTCCTGTCGAAGTGGCGGTCGTCGTCGGGGAAACGGTCTCGGTTGGCGTTGCGGTTTCGGTCGCGGTCGGCGAAATTGTCGCCGTCGGAGAGATCGTCGCGGTCGGCGATACGGTCGCGGTTGGCGTCGCCGTTTCGGTCGCAGTCGGCGAAATTGTCGCCGTCGGGGATCCGGTCGCCGTCGGCGTCGCGGTCTCCGTCGCGGTTGGCGTTGCAGTGACGGTCGCCGTTGTGGTCGCCGTCGTCGTCGCGGTTTGAGTGGCGGTCGGCGTCGCGGTTTCGGTGGCGGTTGGCGTTGCGGTGACCGTGGCGGTTGGCGTGGCAGTTGTGGTGACAGTAGCGGTTGGAGTGGCCGTGATGGTTGCGGTCGTGGTTGCCGTCACGGTGGCGGTCGGCGTGGCGGTGATGGTTGCCGTTGTCGTCGCGGTCGCCGTGGCTGTTGGCGTGGCCGTGGTGGTTGCGGTCGTGGTTGCCGTCACAGTGGCGGTGGGCGTCGCGGTGATCGTCGCGGTCGCCGTCGCGGTGGCCGTTACGGTCGCAGTTGTCGTGGCGGTGGCCGTCGCAGTCGCCGTGGCAGTTGCGGTGGCCGTCGCAGTGGCGGTTGGGGTCGCCGTAACGGTGACGGTTGGAGTCGGGCGGATGCCGAGTTCGGCGATTCCGCGCGGCGCGAGCAGTCCCGTGTCGCTCCCCGCAACCGTCGCCGCCGGCGCTACGTTCCCATTCTGGGTTGCATAATAAATCGCCACCGCGCCCGGATCGGCGAAGCTCGTCACGTACATCGTCCCGCCCGAATCGACCGCGATTCCCGCGAGGTCGTTGAGTTCGGCATTCGGTCCGCCGATCGTCTTGATCGGCGCGGGATCGAGATTTCCCGTCTGTCCGTTAAGCGGCGCGTAGATCGCGATGCATCCGCTGGTGGATGGCCCGCAACTGTTGTTCACCACGTAAATCTGTCCGTTGGAGTCGATCGCAATCCCCGACGGCTGCCCCAATTGAGTGGCCGGGCCGGTA
>JBOHWK010000114.1:0-21674 GCA_050736715.1 Binataceae bacterium (SeqCode)
CCTCTAATTCGAGCACCAAAGCATGCGTGGCTTCGAGGCTGGGATCGCCGGCGACGATAAATGGAATCAGCGCCGCTTCGCCGCGCGCGCGCAACTCGGCGAATTTTTTTTCGATTCGCCCCGTCGCTTTTTTCGCCGCCCCGCGCATGCTCACAGCGTCACCCCCAACGCGCGCGCGACGGTCTGCATGTCCTTATCGCCCCGCCCCGACAGATTGATGATCATCACGCGGTCCTTCGCCATCGTTGGCGCGAGCCGCGCCGCGTATGCGACCGCATGCGCGCTCTCCAGCGCCGGGATGATGCCCTCGCTCTCCGAGAGCAGGCGCAGCCCTTCGAGCGCCTCGGCGTCGGTCACCGCGGTATACTCCGCGCGGCCGCTCGTCTTGAGCCATGCGAGCTCCGGGCCGACACCGGGATAGTCGAGTCCGGCGGCGATCGAATGAGTCTCGCGAATCTGGCCGAGTTCGTCCTGCAACAGGTAAGTGCGATTGCCGTGCAGCACGCCGACGCTGCCGGCGCTGAGCGTCGCCGCGTGTGCGGGACCGTTCAGTCCCAGTCCGCCCGCCTCGACGCCATACATGCGCACGTCCTTGTCTCCGATGAACGGATAGAAGAGCCCGATCGCGTTGGAACCGCCGTTGACGCAAGCGACCAGCGCGTCGGGCAGGCGCCCCTCGTGCTTGAGAATTTGGCGGCGCGCCTCGCGTCCGATTACCGACTGGAAGTCGCGCACGATCATCGGATACGGATGCGGACCGGCCGCGGTACCGATGAGATAGTAGGTGTTGGCGACCGTGGCGATCCAGTCGCGAAGCGCCTCGTTGAGCGCATCCTTAAGGCTGCGGCTGCCTGCGTCGACGGCCGTGACCCTGGCGCCGAGCAGCTTCATGCGAAAGACGTTGAGTGATTGGCGCTCGACGTCGACGCTGCCCATGAAGACCTCGCACTCGCGCCGAAACAGCGCCGCCATCGTCGCCGTCGCCACGCCGTGCTGTCCCGCGCCGGTCTCTGCGGTGATCCGCGATTTGCCCATCCGTACCGCAAGCAGCGCCTGGCCGAGCGTGTTGTTCACCTTGTGCGCGCCGGTATGGCAGAGGTCCTCGCGCTTCAAATAAATCTTCGCGCCGCCCAGCTTCGCGGTCAGATTCTCCGCAAAATAGAGCGGGGTCGGACGGCCGACGAATTCGCGCGAGCGTTCGGCCAATTCGGCGCGGAATTCCGGATCGCGGACCGCCTCTTTGTATGCGCGTTCCAACTCGAACAGCGCCGGCATCAGCGTCTCCGCGACGTATCGTCCGCCGTACTCTCCGAAATGGCCGCGGCTATCGGGCACGTTTTGCATTCGCGATAAAGCTCCTCAATTTTTCGTGGTCCTTGATGCCCGGCGCCGATTCGACGCCGCCCGCGCAATCGACGGCATAGGGTTTGAGCGCCGCTACCTCGGCGACATTATCAGGCGCAAGCCCACCCGCGATAAAGATGCGGCTTAGATCGAGGCGGCGGATTCGGTCCAGCTCTAATCGGACCCCGGTGCCGCCATACTTCTCCGTGCTGAAGGTGTCGAGCAGGACATAATCGGATTTTCGCGCGGCAAGATCGATAGCCGCGCCGGGCTTGATTCGGATCGCCGCGATCACCGGAACGGGCCATCCCGCGAGTGCCGCAGCGTCTTCCTCACCGGAGAATTGGATCAGGTCGAGTGAAAGCGCGCGGCGGTGCTCCTCAATAACATCGCGTGGCGCATTGACGAAGATGCCAACCGCGAGCGCGCGCGAACCGATCGCATCGCGAATCGGACGGGACGCTTCGATTGTCAGGTAGCGCGGACTTTTTTCGCAGAAGTTGAGGCCGATTAAATCCGCTCCGGCTGAGATTGCCGCCGCAGCATCCTGCGGGCGCGTGACCCCGCATATTTTTACTAGAACGATCATCTCAGTGCCGCGATCAATTCCAAAAGCTTCTCGCCGGGCTTGCCACCGCGCAACAGGCTTTCACCGATCAGGAATGCGCGCGCGCCCGCTTTATGAAGGCGCCGAATATCATCGGGGGAATCGATTCCGCTTTCCGCGACAATCAGCGCGCTGCCGCGATACTCGCCGAGCAATCGCTCGGTCACGGCGAGGTCGGTTTTGAACGTGTGGAGGTCGCGGTTGTTGATGCCGATCGGTTCCGCGCCAAGCGATTCCGCGCGCGCGAATTCCTCCGCGTTGTGAACTTCGATAAGTGCCGTCATCCCCAGTTCGAGCGCGAGCGAATTGAGCGAGCGCAACTCGCCCTCCTTGAGCATCGCGGCGATCAACAGGATCGCATCGGCGCCCGCCGCCCGCGCCTCGTACACCTGATACGGATCGAAGATGAAGTCCTTGCGCACGATCGGAATATCGACGGCCGCGCGCGCCGCGCGCAAGTCGTCGAGCGTTCCCTTGAAGTGGCGATCCGTCAGCACCGAAATCGCCGCTGCCCCCGACAATTCATATCCGCGCGCAACCTTCGCTGGGTCCAGCCCCGGCATGATGTCGCCCTTGCTCGGCGAGGCGCGCTTGATCTCGGCGATAATCGGCGGATATCCGTCCTTATGCCATCGGAGCGCGGCGACGAAATCGCGCGGCGGACGCGCCCGCGCCGCTTCGGCGGCAATCACGCGCGGCGCCACCGCCGCGCGGCGCTCGCGGACCTCCTCGCGCTTGGCGGCATAGATTTCGTCGAGGATAGAACTCACGCGCTCTCTCCGTTGCTTGCGCGGCGCAATTTATCGAGCACGTCCAGCGCCCGGCGCGAGGCGATTATATCGCGCGCAACCTCGACTCCCCGCTTGAGCGACTCGGCCTTGCCGCCGATATAAATCGCGGCACCCCCGTTCAATGCGAGTGCGTCCTGCGCCGGGCCGCTGCCGCCGCCGAGAGCGCCGCGCAGGATACTCGCGGCGGCGGCGACGCTTTCCGCGACCAGCGCGCGATCGTCGCCGCGCGCGATGCCGAATTGTTCGGGCGCGATTTTGTATCCGGTAACGTCGCCGTCTTCGTGCAATTCCGCGACTCGCGTCTGTTCGCCAATCGAAATTTCGTCGATTCCGCCCTTGCCGCACACCACCAGCGCGCGGCGTGTGCCGAGCGTCCGCAGCGCATGAGCCATCGAATGGATCAGGTTTTCCTCGGCAACGCCAAGCAGCCGGTAATGCGGCCGTGCGGGATTTCCGAGCGACCCCATCAAATTGAAAATCGTGCGGAAGCCGAGCGCGCGCCTAAGCGGCGCAATCCGCGCGAACGCCGGATGATAGGCGGGCGCGAAGATGAAGCAGCATCCAGCGGCGTCGAGGCAGCGTGCGAGGCCGTCCGGATCGCAGTCGATTTTCACGCCCAATTCCTCGAGCACGTCCGCCGCGCCGGCCTTGCCGCTAATCGCGCGATTCCCGTGCTTGGCGACCGGAACGCCCGCGGCTGCCGCGATCAGCGCCGCGCCGGTCGAGATATTGAACGTGCTCTTGCCGTCGCCTCCCGTACCGCAAGTGTCGAGCACTTCGCCGCCGCGCAAATCGATCGGATGCGCCCGCGCAAGCATCGCACGAACCGCACCGGCCAATTCGTCGCGTTCGGCGCCCTTCAGCTTGAGCGCGGCGAGGAATGCGCCCGCGACGGCGTCGTGCGCGGCGCCGTCCATGATTTCACCGATCGCGCGCTCCGCCTCGTCCGCAGATACCGCGCAGCCGGCAAGGAGCGCATTTAGGGCATCGCCAACCGCGTTCATTTTGCCACGCCATTCAGGAAATTTTTCAACAGATGTTTCCCCTCGCCGGTCAGGATCGATTCGGGATGGAACTGCACGCCCTCGAGTGGAAGCCTTTTGTGGCGCACCCCCATGATCTCGCCCTCCGCCGTTCGCGCGCTGATTTCCAGGTCGGGCGCGAGCGTGACGTTATCCACGATCAGCGAATGGTACCGCATCGCCTCGAATGGATTCGGCAGCCCCGCGAAAATCGTCTTGCCGTCGTGAATTATCGGCGAGGTCTTGCCATGCATCAGGCGCGGCGCGCGAATCACCTTGCCGCCGAACGCTTCGCCGATACATTGATGGCCCAGGCAGACGCCCAGAATCGGAATCTCGCCCGCGAGCGTCCGAATCAGTTCGAGCGAGACGCCGGCCTCGGCGGGAGTACACGGTCCCGGCGAGATCACGATCGCATCGGGCTTGAGCGCGCGGACTCCGGCGACATCGATCGCGTCGTTGCGCTTCACGGTGACATCGGCGCCCAGTTCGCCTAAATACTGCACGAGGTTGTAGGTGAACGAGTCGTAATTGTCGATCGTCAAAATCCTGGCCGCCATTGCGCCTACCTCTTCGCCGCGGCTTCCAGTTCGCGCGCGGCTTCCAGCGCCCGCACCATCGCGCGCGCCTTGTTCACCGATTCGTCGTACTCCGCGCCGGGGTCGGAATCGGCGACGATTCCGCCGCCCGCCTGGATATAGACGCGATTGTCCTTGATCAGCAGCGTGCGGAGCGCGATCGCGGTGTCGGTGTTGCCGGTGTAGCTGAAATATCCAACCGCGCCCGCATAGACGCCGCGCCGGACATTTTCCAGTTCGTCGATAATCTCCATCGCGCGGATTTTCGGCGCGCCCGACACGGTGCCCTGCGGGAAGGTCGCGCGGAAGGCGTCGAACGCGTCGCAGCCCTCGCGGAGTTTCCCGGTCACATTCGACACGATATGCATCACGTGCGAATATCGCTCGACGACCATCAATTCCGTCACTTTGACCGAACCAATCTCCGACACGCGGCCGACGTCGTTGCGGCCTAGATCGACCAGCATCACGTGTTCGGCGCGCTCCTTTGGATCGGCGAGCAGCTCGCGTTCCATTTCGCGATCCTCGGCCTCGGTCTTGCCGCGCGGCCGCGTCCCCGCAATCGGGCGGAGCGTAATTTCGCGCCCCTCGACGCGGACCATCACCTCCGGCGATGCGCCCACCAGCGTGCGATCGCCCAAGCGCAGGTAAAACATATAGGGGGACGGATTTATCGTGCGCAGGGTCCGGTAGATATTGAACGGATGCGCCGTCAGCGGCGCCTCGAATCGTTGCGACGGCACCACCTGAATCACGTCGCCCGCGACGATATATTCCTTCGCCGCCTCGACCGTCGCCATGTATTCCTCGCGCGTTCGATTCGAGGTGACCGCGGCGCCATTCGCCGGCGCGGGAGATTCGAGCATCGGCGGCACGGCGGGATGCTTCAGCCGTTCGATTATCTCTTCGATTTTGATCTTCGCGCTCTCATACGCCTGCCGCGTGGAGGCGAAATCCTCCACCGGCACGTTGGCGATAATCTTGAGCGTCTGGCGGAGGTTGTCGAAGCAGAGCATCGAGCCGGTGAACATCATGTAGAGGTCGGGTGTGCCGAGATCGTCGCGCGCAGTTTCGGGAATCCGCTCGAAGCAGCGCACGATATCGTAGGCGAGGAAGCCGACCGCGCCGCCGAAGAATCGCGGCAGCCCCGGAAGTTCGGGTGCGCGATAGCGATTCAGTTCCGCACGCAATTCGTCGAACGCGTTGGCGGTCGAGCGGACCTCGATTCCGCGGCCGGGCCGGATAATCTCCAACCGGTTCTTGCGCGCCCGGAGGACCATCGTGGGTTCCGTGCCGAGGAACGTGTACCGGCCCCATTTCTCGCCGCCACGGACGCTTTCGAGCAGGAACGAATAATCGCCGCGCGCGGTCTTCAAGTAGGCCGACACGGGCGTTTCGAAGTCGGCGGAGACTTCCTCCCAGACGGGAATCAGGTTGTAGCCCTTCTTCGCCAGTTCGTCGAATTCGCGTTCACTCGGTTGCAGCATTTTACTTTCTCCCCCGCTTTTCTTCGGACCATCGGATTACCGGCGCGTCGCCTTCCCGAAAAACAAAAAGGGCCGCGGGATTCTCGCCCGCGGCCCTTGGAAAATCGGTTTTCGACGGATTACAAAACCGGCGCGCAGGCGGAGGCATCGGCGGGCCAGCGCCACCATCCAACGCAATTCGTGCGGCCGGTGAAATCCATCTTGGGATTAATGATGCCGATCGGTGGACCGGTTGTCAATCCAGACGGGTGAAATGCGCCGGGCGATTCTGAAAAGGGCCGCATTTCATCAAGATGACTCAGCGGGCGGCCCGCCACCGGCTGAATTGCGCGGAGATTTCCCGTAAACTGGATGGTTCAGCGGAATGAAACCCTGCTATAGATAACCCGGCCGTTGGCCGGTACTTGAAGGAACGGAGAGACACGAATCGACATGGGCCGGATTCATCCTGAAATCTATTCTTTCGGCGGGGGCGCGGCGGAAGGCCGCTCCGCGATGCGCGATCTGCTCGGCGGCAAAGGGGCGAATCTCGCCGAAATGGCCTCGCTCAAGCTGCCGGTCCCGCCGGGATTCACGATCACCACCCGGGTCTGCAACTATTTTTACGATCGCGGCGAGAAATATCCGAAGGGCCTCGACGCGGCCGTCGCGAAGAGCATCGAGCGCGTTGAAAAGGCGCTGGGCCGCAAGTTCGGCGGACCCGAAAAGCCGCTGCTCGTCTCGGTCCGATCGGGCGCGCGCGTCTCGATGCCGGGGATGATGGACACCGTGCTCAACCTCGGCCTCACCGATCTCACCGTGGCGGGCCTGGAAGCCGACAGCAAAAATCCGCGCTTCGCGTGGGATTCCTACCGCCGCTTCTGCCAGATGTTCGGCGACGTGGTGCTGAAGCTCAAGCCCGAGAAGGAAAACGCGCTCGATCCGTTCGAGGAGATCATCGATCGCAAAAAAACCGCGCGCGGTGTCCGGCAGGATGTCGAACTCAACGCGAACGACTTGCGCGAATTGGTGGACGAGTTCCGCGCGCTGATTCTCGCCCGCACCGGCCGCGATATTCCGCAGGACCCGCACGAGCAACTCTGGATGGCGATCGGCGCGGTGTTTGGCTCGTGGAACAACGATCGCGCAATCGCCTATCGCCGCTACAACAATATCCCCGGCGATTGGGGCACGGCGGTTACCGTGCAATCGATGGTGTTCGGGAACTTGGGCGACGATTGCGCCACGGGCGTCGCCTTCACCCGCGATCCCGCCACGGGCGAAAAGGGGATTTACGGCGAATATCTTCCCAATGCGCAGGGCGAGGATGTCGTCGCCGGCATCCGCACCGGCCGGCAAATCAGCGTGAAAGCGGGCCGCAAATGGGCCGCGCGCGCGGGAATCGACGAAGTAGTGCGGGCGGCGAAGCATCCCACGCTCGAAGAAAGTTTTCCCGCTGTCTTCCGCGATCTGCTCACGATATCCAAGCGTCTGGAACACCACTTCAAAGACTGCCAGGACATGGAGTTCACCATCGAGCGCGGCCGCCTCTTCATGCTCCAGACGCGCACCGGAAAGCGCACGGCGGAATCGGCGGTGCGGATCGCGGTCGATATGACGGCGGAAAAATTGATCGACCGTAAAATTGCGCTGGAACGCGTCGCACCCGAAAAACTCGAACAATTTTTGCATCCCCGGCTCGATCCGTCGAGCAAGCGCGTGGTTATCGCGCGCGGATTGCCGGCCTCGCCCGGCGCGGTCAACGGCGAAATCGTCTTCTCCGCCGATGAGGCGGTTGCCGTCTCGGAGGCCGGCCGCAAGGTGATTCTGGTGCGAATCGAAACCTCGCCGGAAGACATCCACGGGATGCAGGTCGCGCAGGGAATCCTGACCGCGCGCGGCGGAATGACCAGCCACGCGGCCGTGGTGGCGCGCGGGATGGGCAAATGCTGTGTGGCGGGATGCGGCGCGCTCGATATCGACTACGGCGCCGGCACGATGTCGTCCGGGGGCAAGACCGTCCGCCGCGGCGAATACATCACGCTCGACGGCTCCGCCGGCGAAGTGATCGAGGGGCGCGTGCCGACCGTCGATCCGGAAATCCCGCCCCCCGCATTCTTTCGCAAGTTCATGGGCTGGACCGACGCCGTCCGCCGTTTGGGCGTGCGCGCCAACGCCGACACTCCCCACGACGCGAAAATCGCGCGCGAGCTGGGCGCCGAAGGGATCGGCCTGTGCCGCACCGAGCACATGTTCTTCGCGCCCGAACGAATCGAGGCGGTGCGCGAAATGATCATGGCGGAGAACGCCGCACAGCGTGCGCGGGCGCTCGCGAAGATTCTCCCGATGCAGCGCGAGGATTTCATCGGGATTCTCCGCGAGATGGCCGGGCTGCCGGTCACGATCCGGCTCCTCGATCCGCCGCTGCACGAATTTCTGCCCAAGAAAGACCAGGAAATCTTCGAACTCGCGGCAAAGATCGGCACCACCCCCGATCATCTGGCGAAGGTGCGCGACAGTCTGTTCGAGTTCAACCCGATGCTCGGCCATCGCGGCTCGCGCCTCGGAATCAGCTTCCCGGAAATCTATCAGGCGCAGGCGCGCGCGATCCTGGAAGCGGCCTGCGAATTGCGCAAACAGGGCGTTAAGGCGATGCCCGAGATCATGCTGCCGCTAATCGGCGAGCAGAAGGAGTTCGACACGCTGGCGGCGGAAATTCGCGAAGTCGCCGCGCAGGTCTTCAAGGAACGCGGGATGAAGGTCGCGTTCACAATTGGCACGATGATCGAAGTGCCGCGCGCCTGCGTGACCGCCGATAAGATCGGTTCGGTGGCGGAATTTTTCTCGTTCGGCACCAACGATCTGACGCAGATGACCTACGGCATCTCACGCGACGATTCGGTGAAATTCCTTGCCGATTACCTGCGCCGCGGAATTTACCAGAAGGACCCGTTCCAGGAACTCGATCCCGCGGGTGTCGGCGAACTAATGAGAATCGCGATCGAGCGCGGCCGCAGGACGAATCGCCATCTCAAGATCGGAATCTGCGGCGAGCACGGCGGCGATCCGGCCAGCGTCAAGCTATGCCACCGTCTGGGACTCGACTACGTATCGTGCTCGCCGTTTCGGATTCCGGTGGCGCGCCTGGCAGCCGCGCAAGCCGCGCTGGAATCGGGAACGAAAAAGCGCGCCTTCAAGGACGTGTAGCGCGCCGCGCGCCGTCCATCCCTTAAACCGCCGTGGACGCCCGCCTCAAACCCAACGATGCCGTCCTCTTTATCGATCGGAAGGGGCGGCGCTACCTGAAAATCCTCCGGCCCGGAAAGAAGCTCCTCATCCGCGGCGAACTCCTCGCCGACGAGCTGTTCGGCATCGAGGAAGGCTCGCGCGTCAAATTCTCCACCGGCGAGACCTTTATCGCGCTCCGCCCGACCTACGCCGATTTGATCCCGCATCTGCCGCGCAGCGCGCAGGTGATCTATCCGAAAGATACCGGGCCGCTCTTGGTCTGGGGCGATGTCTTCCCCGGCGCGGCGGTAATCGAGGGCGGAACCGGCGCGGGCGCGCTCACGATCGCGCTGCTGCGCGCGGCCGGGCCGGCGGGCCGCGTCATCTCCTATGAAATCCGCGAGGACTTCGCCGCGGCGGCGCGCCGCAACGTCGAAACGTTTTTCGGACCCGCGCCGAATTGGACGCTCAAGGTCCGCGACCTCTACGCGGGTTTCGATGAGACCGGCATCGACCGGATGTTCCTCGATCTCGCGGAGCCGGGCCGCGCACTCGACAACGCCGCGGCCGCGCTTCGTCCGGGCGGGGTGCTGGTTTGCTACGTGCCGACGGCGGTGCAGCTAAAGGACACGGTAGATGCGCTCAATGCTCACGCCGCGTTCGGCGAGATCGAATCGTTCGAGACGCTGCTGCGCCATTGGCAGGTCAAGGGATTGAGCGTGCGCCCCCACTTTCGGATGATCGCGCATTCCGCGTTCATCATAGTATCGCGCCGCTTCGCGGAAGGCGCGACTGAGCCGACGACGCCGGCCCCGCACGACGATGCGGAAGGCGACGAACCCGAACCCGGCCACGACGAGGACGAGTAGCGGCCGGCCTCTTCCGAGTCATTCAGAGCCGCCCTTCGGCTTCGCTCAGCGCGGGTCTGAATGCTACGGAGAGAGGGGCGTGCGCCTGCCTCACACCGTCCTTGTCCGATGGGCGGTGCGGGAGGCAAGCGCGAACATTGCGATTGCGAAAGCGATTGCGATTATCGCCGATGCGCCGAGCGGGAGAATCGACGGGCCTGCCGCGCCCGGCTCCGCCAGATAGAGCGAATCGCGCAGCGCGGACATCGCGTAGGTGAGTGGATTTGCCGCCATCGTCCAGCGGAGCCACGCCGGTGCTCCGGTTATCGGAAAAAACGCCCCCGATAGCATCCAGATCGGAATCAGGATCAGATTCATTATCGCGTGAAAACCCTGCGTCGATTCGATGCGCCATGCAATAGATAGTCCGATGCTGGTCAGAGCGAAGGCGATTATCGCCATCATCGCGGCGGTGAGCATTATCGCGCCGATACTCAGATGGATTCCGGCGAGCGGCGCGAGAATCAGGAAGACGAGGCCCTGCATCAGCGCGAGCGTAGTCGCTCCCAGCGCCTGTCCGAAGACGATCGTGGTGCGCGAGACGGGCGCGACCAGGACGCCTTGGAGGAAGCCCTCGCGGCGATCCTCGACGGTGGCGATCGTGGCGAAGATCGCGGTGAAGAGGAGCACCAGCACGATCACGCCTGGATAGAAGTATTGCGCGTAGTTGATATGCGAGGGCATCCCGGCCGGTTTGAACGACGCGCCCAATCCCGCGCCGAGCAATAGCCAGAAGACTAGCGGCTGGAGAATCGCGCCGATTACGCGCGAGCGCTGGCGGGCAAAGCGCGTAATCTCGCGCGTCCAGAGCGTGCCCGCCTGCATCACGGCTTCAGGCATTCAACCCCTCCCCTTTGTCCCCTCCCCATGAATGGAGAGGGGAAACAAATCCTCGTGTTCCCCATTCCCATTTCCTTCGGCTCCGCTCAGGACAAGCATGGGAAGGGGGCAAGGGGGTTAGGTCTGCGAACTTCATCAACTTTCCTCTTCCTCCGGCGTTGCGTCGGCGAAGAAGCGATGGCCGGTCAGGCGAACGAAGACGTCTTCGAGGGTCGGGCGGCCGAACGACACCGATTCGATTTCGGGACCGAACGCCTCGACCAGATCGCGGACGAGTTCATGGCCGCGCGGGCGTTCGATGCGGATTTCGCCGTCCGCGAGGCGACCCTGCAATTTCATCCGCTGGAGAATTTTTTGATTGAGCAATTCCGGCGCGCGCGCGCGAATCGAAACGACGTCGCCGCCGACTCCCGCTTTCAATTGCGCGGGTGGCGCGCTCGCGATCAGCCGCCCCTGATGGAGAATTCCGATTCGGGCGCATCGCTCCGCTTCCTCCATGTAATGAGTGGTAAGCACGACGGTGACGCCCTCGTTCTCGCGCAGGTGCGACAGATGGTTAAGCAACTCGCGGCGCGCGGCGGGATCGAGTCCGGTGCTCGGCTCGTCGAGGAGCAGGAGTTCGGGGCGATGAAGCAGCGCCATCGCGAGTTCGGCGCGGCGGCGCAGCCCGCCGGAGAGCGTCTCGGCGAGATCGCCCGCGCGATCGGCGAGGCCCATCCGCTTAAGCGACAGGTCGATTCGTTCGCGGAGCGCCGCGCCGCGCATCGCGTAGAGATGGCCGTGGCAGGCGAGATTCTCGCGGACGGTGAGCTTGCCGTCGATGCCGGGATGCTGGAAGACGATGCCGATTCGGCGGCGGAGCGCGATCGTATCGCCGGCGAGATCGCGGCCCAAAATCACGGCGCGGCCCGATTGGAGCGGCACCAGCGTCGAGAGCAGTTTGAACAGGGTGGTTTTGCCGCCGCCGTTGGGCCCGAGAAATCCGAACATCTCGCCGCGCGCGATCGTAAAGCTCACGTTCTCGAGCGCGGCGCGATCGCCGTAGCGAAAGCCGATGCCTTCCGCTTCGATCGCGGCGGACGAATCGGTGCCGGCGGCCGGGGCGGCCGGAATGGTGGCGGTCAAAGCGCTCATCGCAGGAGAATCGAAACGATTATCACCGCACGTGGAATCGAGTGCAAACGCCGGACGAAAGCGGCGCTACGGGACGCCGAGTCCGCCGGAGGGGCGATCCGATTGCTCAGGCAGGCCCATTTGCGCGCGGCGCCATCCTTCGTTGAACGCGGCCGCCCGTTCGGCGCCGGTGCCGTGGCCGGAATCGCCGGCGGAACCGGCGCCGACAAAATCGTCGCCGACGAGTTGGTAGTACCAAGTCACTTGGGAAGAATCGAGGCGCGGGATTCCCAGGCGTTCGAGCGAGTAGCCGGCGAACTGATCGGCGGCGAGTTCCTTGTTGCGAACGGGGACCTTGGCGGAGGCGGGGTCCAAGTCGCCGTGCGCGAGATGGCCCATCTCATGCGCGAAGACCGCATAGAGCATCGGCTTCATCGCGTCGGGATTGTTGATGTCCATCCATTGCTTGAGCAGGGTATTGAGGTATTGCTCATTGTAGAAGATGCAGCCGCCGGCGCGCGCGTGCGGAGAGCCGGGTTGGAGCGATTGATAGACGTGGAAATTGGCGCCCCACATATCGTTCAATTGTGCGACGATGGCGCGGTAAGTTTGTCCTGCCGGGAGCGCCAACTCGCCGCATTCGAGCCTGGGCTGGTGCGCGCGCTCGGCGGCCGCGGCCGCCGCGGCGGCCGCTTTGGCTTTGGCGGTGAGCGGAGTCGGCCGCGGAGCGGGGGTGGCGTGGGGAGTGGGAGTTTTCTTGAGCATCACCCAATCGCCCTGCGCACGGGCGGACGAGGCGCTAGCAAGCGCGATTGCCGCGGCGGCGGCAATCGAAAGCGCGGCGCGGATCGTGGGATTCGTGGCAAGCCGTAGCCGAATCAATCGAGAACTGCGCATGACAGCTTTGTACCATCATGCGCGGGCAGGTTGAAAGAAGCGTGGCGCGCGCAGGCGGCGGGCGCCGCGTCCGACAGGGTAGGCTTGGATTTGGGCTTGGGCTTGGCAGGCGCATTGGGCGCCGCCGGGGTGGTGGCGGCGGTCGGAGTAGGATTCACTGCCACCCAATTGTCCTGCGCGCGAGCGGAGGCGGCGCCGATAAGCGTCAGGATCGCGGCGGCGGCGAGCGCCACGCGGATCGGCGAATTCGCCCCCAGCCGCCGGCAAACCGATCGTAAAATCCGCATGAGATTCTTTTACCATCGGGAGGCGGTGGAATGAAAGAGGCGCGGCGCGCGAAGTTTCGGCGCCGGCGGCGGATATGGTATGTAGCTGGAAGCGGGCCGAAGCCGGGGAGGAGATTCGGGTTCGCTTCGGTGCGGACGGCATCGCGCGCGGCAGGGTGGGAATAATGGCAGACACAGAGCATCCGACGCGCCAACCAACGCGGCAACCAATACGGGAGGACCGGCCGTGGGGATACTATCGCATCCTCGACGAGGGGAACGGCTACAAGGTTAAGCTGATGATGGTGAAGCCGGGGCATCGGTTGTCGCTGCAACGGCATAAGCGCCGCGCCGAGCATTGGCACGTAATCGAGGGGACGGCGCTGGTTACGCGCAACGATGAGGAGATTGCGCTCTCCGCAGGCGAATCGATCGACATCCCGCGCACGGCATGGCATCGCGTGCGCAATCCCGGCGATTCGGACCTCGTCTTTATCGAAGTGCAGACGGGGGATTATTTCGGCGAGGACGACATTGAGCGCCGCGAGGACGATTACGGCCGCGGCTGAACGGGCCTTATCGCGGCGCGCACCGCACGATCCTGACGTTGCCCCATTTCCCGATCGCGCCCTGCCCGTGGCAGGAGACGCTGCCCTTGCCGGGCACGAGGTCCTTCTCGCTCATCAGGCCCAGTGCGAGCGTGCAGGGACCGAGCTTGACGGGAACGTTCGAGTAGCGGCGCACTTCGCGGCCGCCGATCAGAAACGTCACGCGATCGGCGGCGGAATCGTAGATGATTTCTAGATGGTGCAATTGTCCCGGCGCCGCCGCACCGCGAATCTCCTCGAACAGGCAGAAATGACGCGGGCCATGAGCCGGCTCGGCCGGAGTTACTCCCGGGAACGGGAGCTTGCCGTACACGGTGGCGATTGCATCGTCGCCCACGAAAAAGTCGAGCGCCATCCCGGTCGAGAAATCGAGCACGTTGAACGAGACGAAGCCGTCGTAGAGATCGCCGGAGGCGCAGCGGACGATCGTCGCCGCCAGATCGAGCGAAAAGGAGATCGAGCCGCCCGCGGGGCATTCGAAGGTCCGCGTGCTGAAGTACATATGCTTGGCGTTGTCGAGAATCTGGATCGAATCGTGGCGGCGAGTGTAAGGGACGGCGGCGACGCGCAGAAAGCCGTCCTGCACGATCGCGATCGCGTCCGGCTCCTGATACTTCCAGAAACTCCCGTCGGGCAGCGGAAATCCGGCGGGCGTCCATTCGCCCTCGCCGGTGATGGCGGAAGCGAAGTTGGAGTATTCGATAATTTCCTCGCCCGAAGCGGCGGCAATTGTACTCATGGGATAGAAACGAAATCACGCCGCGCGCCCGCACGCAAGCGCATCGAGCGGGCGGCCGAGCCGATCGGTTTTTGTGGTACGGCGGGAGCAATCGTCCCGGTGGTTTCTATTCCTGCGCGGGCATGAAGAACCCACGGCGGTTGATGGCGTCCAGAATCTCATCGCTGCTTGCGCCGCCATGTCCCATTTCCCCCGGATTCACCTCGAGCCGGCCCAGCGCATGCCAAGGCCCAAGATCGGCAGGCAGGTTTTTCGCGGTCTGATCGGGAGTAATCGCCCAAAGTGCGTCATTCTTCGCCGACATAAACTTGAAGACTTTCATGTTAAATCCTCGTCCCAGTCGAACATAATTCCCGCCGCGCGGATGGGCAACCGGTTCACTGCGAGTCGCCAGCGGCCCGATCGGTGTGCAGCGTGCCAAGGTGCGGGTCTCCGTTCTTTTGGTGGCGGCGACGCGCAAGCGCGGCCGTTGCGGCGCGCCGCGGCTGACGCTGAAAATTGCGCTTTCGCCGCAAGCGCGCTACAATTCCCACCGGTCGCCGTTCCAAACACCCCCGGCGATTTCAAGGAGGCGATCATGTCCGAAGTTGAGCATTTCAAGCATGAAAATTTCCTTTCGCAGCGCAGGCTGGTCGGTTTCGACCTGCGGCAGGAAATCGCCCGGATAAAAGGACTGCCCGCGTGGATCGGTGGCGACCATCATGGCGAATCGCTAATCAAGACCGACGGTCTCAATGTTGCCCTTTTAGTGTTCAAAAAGGGCGCGAGGCTGGCGGAGCATCGGAACAAAGAGTCGTTCACGGTTCACGTACTGGAGGGCGAAATTGCCTTTATTGCGGAAGGCGCGACCCACCGGTTGACGCCGGGGATGGTGTTGGCGCTGGAGCACATGATTCCGCACACCGTGGAAGCGGTGGAGGACGCGGCGTTTTTGTTGACCGTTGGCGGCATCGCGGCCTGAAGACTTCCAGCCGCCGCGGCTGGTTTCTGACGATGGTGGTGCGGATTCGGCGCAGGCCGCTGCTAATCTTGGCGGCCGTTTGCCTGCTACCCATCTGCGCCGCGTATCTCCAATGGGCGGCGTTCGGCCTGCCCGCGGTCCCGGCGATGCCAAAGACTCTCCTGGAATCGGCACCGCCCCAAGGGTTTCCGGCTTGGCTGCGATTTTCGCATTACCTCAATTTGCTGTTCATGATTCTGCTCATCCGCAGCGGATTGCAGATTCTGATGGATCATCCGCGGCTCTACTGGAACGTTCACTGCACGCCCGGCACTGAATGGGTTCGATTCACTCCGGTTGAGGTGCCCAAGGACCGGCTCTATACGGCCAAGGACGATAGCCGGTACTTGTCGCCGTGGATCGGATTGCCGGGCGGGCGGCACACGATTGGCCTGTGCCGCCATTGGCATTTTATGAGCGCGCTGTTCTGGGTGCTCACCGGGGCGGTTTACATAACTCTGCTGTTCGCAACCGGGCAATGGGCGCGCCTGGTGCCGTCCTCATGGCGAATCGTGCCCGGCGCGTGGGCGATTTTCGTTCATTATACGACCTTCCATCTTCCGCCGGAGCCGGACACGTTTTATCGCTACAACGCCCTTCAGCAACTTTCATATTTTGGGGTGGTATTCATTCTTGCCCCGCTGAGCATTTTGACCGCTCCGGCGATGTCTCCGGCGCTGGTGAACCGGTTCTCATGGTACCCAAAGCTGCCCGGCAATCGGCAAATCGGCCGGTCGCTGCACTTTATTGTCCTGTGCGCCTACCTGGCCTTCATCGTGGTTCACGTCGCGATGGTGTCGATTACCGGGTTCGCCCGGAACATGAATCACATCGTGATGGGGACCGACAACACGAGCCTGATGGGCGTGGCGGTCGGACTGGCCGGGCTGGCCGTAATTGTGGCGATCAATGTCTGGGCCAACTGGATGTCGTCACGGCATCCGCGCACCGTGCAACACGCGGGGGAGATGCTGATAGATCCGTTGATGCGCGTGCTGCTCGACCGTTCCAGCCCGCGCAGCGAATATGCGAAAGATGACATTTCGCCGTATTTCTGGCCTAACGGGAAGCTGCCGGTCTGCGAGGAATGGAAGACGCTGGCCGCCAATGACTTTCAGGATTACCGGCTGAAGGTCTTCGGCCTGGTCGAGCGGCCGGCCGAATTGTCGCTGGACGATTTGAAGGCGCTCGTGAAGAAGACCCAGATAACCTTGCATCACTGCATTCAGGGATGGTCCGGCATCGCCGCTTGGGGTGGCCTGCCGATGGCCGAGTTGATGAAGCTGGTCCGGCCAAGTCCGGCGGCTAAAGCGGTCGTTTTTTATTCCTTCGGCGAAGGCGGGGAGGGCGGCCAATACTACGACAGCCACACCATCGAAAATGTCCGCCACGATCAGACGCTGCTCGCCTACGAGATGAATTTCGCGCCGCTGAACCAAGTCCACGGAGCGCCGCTGCGCCTGCGGGTCGAAAATCAACTCGGCTTCAAGATGGTCAAATGGATTCAGGCGATCGAGTTCGTGGACGATCCCAAGCACGTTTACCAGGGCGAGGGCGGCTACAACGAAGACCACGAGTTCTTCGACTGCATGGCCGATATTTGAAGGACTCCATTTGCGGGCCGGACCGCCGCCATCGGCCCGCTTTTCGCGCGATTGCTTAATTTCCGCCATCGGTGGAATTATCCCGCAGCGTGCCGTTAAGCGGGGATCCGTAAAAATAAAAATCTCCAGCGCAGTTCTAGCCGGGATCCTAATGCTCGCCGCGATGATTCCGGCGATGCCCGGACCGGCAGCGGCGGCGGACCTCGCGATTGGCATCCAGCCGCGACTATCGGCGGCGGGTTTTTATCCGGCCGGGCTCGCACTGGATTACGGCGGCAATATCTATGTGACGAATCAGGGCATTGGGTACGTGGTTCCAGCCACAGTGACCGTCTATGCGGCGGGCAGCGGGGAGGATTCCAGCCCCATCGAAACGATCTCCGGGATGCTCCCGGCGCCGCTGGGCATCGCGGTGGATGCCGCCGCGAACCTCTACGCGGCGAATCTCACCGGCGGAAGCAACGGCCTCGGCAGCATCGGCGTCTATCCACCGGGCGCTCATGCTTCGATATTGCGCCTATGATAATTTGAACAGCCGTGGCGATGCGGCTCGATCTGCGGGGCGTTAAATGCCCCCTTAATTGGGCGCATGCGAAGGTGCGCCTGGAGGCGATGCGACGCGGCGAGTGGCTGGAGATTATTCTCGACGATCCGCGCGGCGCGCGCGATATTCCGCGCGCGGCCGAGGCGGAAGGATGGGCGGTGATCGAATCCGCCGTCCGCGACGGCGTATTCACTCTCCGCATCGAGAAATGAAGCGCACGGAACGCGGCGAATCGTTACAACGCGCGGTGGAGCTTCTGGCGCATCCGCTCGAAAAATCCCGCGCGCGCGACTGCCGCATCGGCCACCACTTCGACCGAGCCGAGCGGCTTGCCGCCGAGCGTCATCGTCAACTCGCCAACCCGCGCGCCCTTCGCGGCGGGCGCTTCGAGATACGGCGAATCGAGCGTGAATTTCGCCTTTGCCTTGCTCTCTTCGCCGCGAATCACCGTGAATACCGGTTCGCTCGCGAGCCGAATCGCGACGCTCTCCGCCACGCCGTCATGCACCGGAAATTCGGGCGGGAGGACGGCTTTTAGCTTGGGCCGGTAATCGGCGTAGGTGCGGAAGGCCCAGGCGATCAGCTTTTCGGTTTCGGTGCGGCGCTTCTCCATGCTCGGCGTGCCCATCACCGCCGAAATCAGCCGCATCCCGTTCGATTCCGAGGAGGCCACCAGATGGTAGCCGGCTTCCTGGACGTGGCCGGTCTTAATTCCGTTCACGCGCGAATCGTAAAAGAGCAGCGTGTTGAAATTTCGCTGCGTGATCTTGTCGAAGGTAAAATTCTTCGCGGAGGTGTAAGTGGTTGCTTCGGGATGGTTGCGCAGGAGCAGCCGCCCGAGCTTCGCGATATCGGCGGCGGTCGTGTATTCGCCCGGCGTGGGAAGGCCGTCGGGATTATTGAAATGGGTCTCGGTGAGGCCCAGCTTGGCTGCCTTGTCGTTCATCAGTTTGGTGAACGCCGCGGTGCTGCCGCCCAGATATTCGGCGAGCACCACCGCGGCGTCATTCCCTGACGAGACCATCAGGCCGTAGAGGAGATCGTGCAGGGGAACTTGCTGGTTGACCTGCAGGAACATGTGCGAGAGCGATTGATCCATCGAGAGCCGCCAGGCCTTTTCGCTGACCGGCATCGTCGTGTTCAAGGCGATGCGCCCGGCCTTGAGCGCGTCGAGAGTGAGATAGAACGTCATGATCTTCGCGAGGCTGGCCGGTTGCATCTTCTCGTGTTCGTTGTACGCGTAGAGCACCGCGCCGGTATCCGCGTCGATCAGGTAGGCCGCTTTCGCATCGAGGACGAAGGGCGCGGGCGCTCCGCCGAAGGTCTTGATTTGCGAGAGCGCGACGGCGGGCGCGGCCGGCACAAGGCTCGCGGCCATCCACAGCATCGCAATGAGTTTCAATTTGATTCGCGTCTCCGCCCTCGTCCGCATCATCGTAAACCTCTCTTTCAAATTACGGCGCGCCGTGCGGATCGGCAAGCGGACGGCCCCCGCGGCGGAACGCGGGACCCGATTGATTGCCGCCATTGCTTGGATGCGGAGTTCCGGCGTATATTCGTAGTGGACTAAGGTTAGTCCGCGAGGGCGCGCGTGATGCGAACCGTCAATATTCACGAAGCCAAGACTCATTTCTCGAAGCTCGTCGAGCGAACGGCCAGGGGCGGCGAGGTGATCATCGCCCGGGCGGGCAAGCCCATCGCCCGGCTGGTTCCATTGAAAACGGGCGGCAAGCGGCGCAGGCTTGGACCGCTCGCCGGGAAATTCCGCGTCCCCAGGGACTTCGACGCTCCCCTGCCCGGGGAAGAACTCGCCGCGTTTGAGGGCCGCGGGGATGCGCGTCCTCGTTGACACGCAGGTGTTGCTGTGGGCGGTGGCTGAACCGCGAAAGCTGACGGCGCCCGTTCGCGTCAGGCTCGAGGCGCCGGAAAACGCCATCCTCTTCTCCGCGGCAAGCATTTGGGAACTGGCGATCAAGGTGCGAATCGGTCGCCTCGTTTTGCCGATCGAACTGGAAGAACTGGCGGATGCGGCGCGGCGGATGGGATTTGAAGAATTGCCGGTAAGCGCGGCGCATGCCGCCGGGGTAAGCCGCCTGCCGGATTATCATCGCGATCCGTTCGACCGGATGCTCGTCGCCCAAGCCATCCACGAACCCGCGCGGTTCCTGACCGCCGATCGCGCGCTGGGCCGGTACTCGAATCTGGTCGAGATCATTGCCTGAATTGCCCCTGCTCGTGCCCCGCCGCCGATGCCGCTTATTCCCTTTTCAAGCGATTATGCGTAAAGAATACTGAACGGTTATGGACCTATCCGTCGTACTGCCCGTCAAAGACGAGGCCGAGAACCTGCGCGAGTTGATTCCGCGGCTCAAGGCGCTCCTCGATCGTGAAGAAATCAGCTTCGAGATCGTCGTGGTGGACGGCGGTTCCACTGACGGCACGGCTGAAGTGGTGCGCGAGACGGGTGCGCGAATGGTTCAGGAACGCCGCCGCGGCTACGCCGGCGCGATCGAGACCGGATTTGCCGAGGCGCGCGGCGATTACCTGCTGACGCTGGATGCCGACATGTCGCACGATCCGGACTTCGTCGCCAAGATGTGGCGGGCGCGCACCCGTGCGGACATCGTAATTGCCTCGCGCTACGCCAGGGGCGGAGTCGCCTACACCGATTTCGTCCGGCACGCCACCAGCCGCCTGATGAACGTGGTGCTGAACCGGGTGCTCTCGATGCCGGTGCGGGATATGTCGAGCGGCTTTCGGCTCTACCGGCGCGCCGCAATCGAGGGGATGAAGCTCACCAGCGTGAACTTCGAGGTCTGCCAGGAAATCTTGGTGCGGGCATACGCGCACGGCTTCAGCGTAACCGAGGTGCCATTCGTCTATTTTCCGCGCGGCGCGGGACGTTCCCATGCGCGGCTGTTCGCCTTCGGGATGACGATTGCGCGCTCGGTGATTGCGTTGTGGAAGATTCGCAACTCGCTGGAGTCGGCCGATTACGACGAGCGCGCCTTTTACAGCCCGATTCCATTTCAGCGCTATTGGCAGCGCCGACGCCATCGGATCACCGTCAATTGGGTGCGCGGCAGCGGGCTTACCTTGGACGCCGGATGCGGTTCGAGCCTGATCGTGCAAAGCCTAAACGACGCGATCGGGATGGATTTCGGCTTCCCGAAGCTGCGCTTTTTGCGCCGCTACGGAATCCCGCTGGTCAACGCCTCTGCGTTTGCGCTGCCGTTCAAAAACGAGGTCTTCGATTGTGTGATCAGTTCGCAGGTGATCGAGCACATCCCGTTCGACGAATCGCTGTTCGCCGAGATGCGGCGCGTGCTGCGCCCGGACGGCACGCTCATTATCGGCACGCCCGACTACGCGACGATCGGATGGCGCACGATCGAGCCGATATACGGGTTCCTGATGCCCGGCGGATACAAGGACGAACACATCACCCATTACACTCGCGATTCGCTGCGCCAAATCCTCGCGCGGCACGAATTCGAGGTGCTGGACACCGCTTATATCGCGCGCAGCGAACTGATCTTCCGATGCCGCAAGCGCGAAGTTGCGGAACCGGCCCGAATTGGCGAGCCGGCGCGCGCGTCGAACGCGGCGTAAGAATCGAGGGCGGATGCGACTATGAAGCTATCCAAATCGGCATGGACTTCGATCGCGGCCGCGATTGCGCTGGGCGCCGCCGGATGCGCCGGCAACGCGGCCAAGCAATGCCAGGGGTCATCCCCGTGTGCCGCTAGTTCGAGCGCAACGATGCAATCACCGCCGAGTATTCCCAGCATCGCGCTCACGCCGGCGTCTCCGGGCAGTTGCCGGATCGACGGAGTCAAAATGTGCCGCGAACTGGGCGCGGGGCCGGGAGAGACCGTCGACTTCCAAATCCCCGCCGGACAGGCAATCGAACTGAAATGCTTCCGCGGTTCCACTGGCGGAATCGTGAGCGCGGACGCCACGCCGCAATCGGCGCTCACTTCCAATTCGGTCGCCTACCTGAAATCGCGCGGCTTCTGCGCCCGCTGATCCCCGCGATTGGCAGGGGCAGTTGGGTTCGCGCCGGTTGATAATAATGCCGCCGCCGCTTGACATTCGCCGCGCGATGGCTCCCAGAGC
>JBOHWK010000115.1:0-17455 GCA_050736715.1 Binataceae bacterium (SeqCode)
ATCGAGCGAGGCTGCGGCGCCCGGCTTGTCGCCGGCGGCCGCGGCGGCCAGCGCCAATTCGGCGTAATCGCCGGAGCCGGGGCCGCGGATGCGCCCGATCCGCGTTGCGAGCACGCGCTCCGCCGCCTTCCGCTCGTGAAGCGCCTCGTAAACCAGGGCCATCTCATGGAGATCGGCGGGATCGCCGGGATCGATCCGGTTTGCGGTCTGAAGCGCCGCGATTGCGCCGCGATAGTCGTCGCGCGCCGCCAGTGCCAGCCCCATCCGGAACTGCCAAGTTCCTTCCGACGGTTCTTCCTCGATGCATCGCGAGAGCGCGGCCGGTTCGTCGCGCCAGTAGCCTTGCGCGATAAAGAGCATCGGCACATAGGCGAGCGCCATCGCGGCGGCGGCAATCCAAACCGCCATCGTCCGGCGCTCTCCGCCGCGCGCATAGACCGCCGCCCAGTCCGCCGCAATCACACAAATTCCCACCGACGGCAGATAAAGATAGCGATCGTGGATGAAGCTTTCCCGGAACAAGCCCGGCAGGTAAAGCATCGGCGCAAGCGCGATCAGGAACCAGGCCGCGCAGAACAGATAAAGCCGCCGATGGGGATGGCGCGCGATTGATTTCAGGCCCGCATACGCGAGCGCGCCCAGCCCGGCCAGCGGCAGTAAAAATCGCGGCGACGCGATCCAGTGCGCAATCGTGAGACTGTGCGCCGGGCCGGGGAGCCACGGCGCGGCGATGAGCAGGAGGTAATTTGTAATCGCGGCGGGAACCGTTAGCAGCGCCTCGTAGGCCGTCACCCGATTGGTGGGATCGGGCCGGCCTGCAACAAATCCGAGCACCCCAAAGCGAATCGCGAAGTATGCGGCGAGTTCCAGCAAGTACGGCCAAGCGGCGGCAATCGCATTGCGCGCGGCGGTTACATAAGACCTATTCGACCTATGTGGCCTATCCGGCTCCATCAGGTAGGCGTGCGCTGCCACCAATCCCGGAAATGCCACCGCCGCGTCATACGACAGGAGCGCGCCGCCGAACAATGCCAACGAAAGCGGAAGAAACCACCGGCGGCCTGAACCCTCACCCGCGCCATCTTCCGCTGAAGCGGCAAGCGGCCGTTCACTGCCGCTAGCGGCGGCATCTCGCGCATGGCTGCCCTCTCCCGCGGAAACCGCAGGCGAGGGAAAAGATCGGAGGTAACACTCGAACGCGCCCAGTTGGAACGCCGCCGCCAGCGGCGCCGCAATTGCGGCGGCCCAGGCGACCGCTTCGGCATGAATCGGCATCAGGGCGAACAGCGCGGCCGCCCCCAGTCCCGCCCATGGATCGCCGCATAATCGCGTCGCGACTCGAAAGACCAGCCACACCACGGCGAGATGCAACAGAATCATCGCCCCGTGCCATCCGGCGGGATGGAATCCGAACAGGTGGTAATTCAGGGCGAACCAGATATTTTGCAGCGGACGATAATACGACGCCGCCAACAACGGCAGCGGATGCATGAACCACGCCGAGCTGCGCGTCAGCGACTTCCAGATGAAGGACCAATCGCCCAGGTACGGATTGCCCACGATCTGATCGTGATCGTCGAGCACGAATTGGTTGCCGAGCGAGCGCGCGAACACAATCGCGGTAGTAAGTAGAATCGCCGCCAGCGCCGCCCCAATCCGCCAGTCGCCGCCGCCAATCGCGGCGAAAAGCGGGCGGTAGGGCGACGGAGCGCGCGCGGTAGGCTCCGCGGCGGGTGCCACTTCGGGCGTTTCTTTATCGCCGGTTTCTTTAGCTTCCACTGATTATTCGCGGCCTGCGGCGATCCTAGCAGGGTGTTGAGAAAGCGGAAACCGCAAGGCGGATGAAAGCCACGGTCTCAACCGCCTGCTAAAACTACCGGCATCGCCGCGCGGCTTAAATCCGCCCGCGTATTTTCCGGCGCGGCCGGTATGTTAAATTGAAGCGTCCCCCGCAATGGAATCCCCCGGCGAAATCGGGCGCGCCGACACCGATGCGCCTCCCAACGGCTCCGGCCCCGCCGCAATCGGCGGCGCTATCGCCGCTCCCACTCGCCCGGAGATTCCTCAATGGCTCGCGCGCATCGCCGAGCCGCGCAACGCTGTGCCAATCCTCCTGATCCTCGGCATCGCGCTTTATCTCGTCAATCTCGGCGGCTATCCACTCTACACCAAGGGCGAGCCGCGCGAAGCGGTGACCATCTGGGACATCGTGCACGGCGGCGGAGTAATTCTGCCGCTGCGCGCCGGAATCGCGATTCCCTCCAAGCCGCCCCTGATGCATTGGATCGCGGCGCTCCTCTCGCTCGCGATGGGCGGAGTGACGGCGTTCACGGTCCGGCTGCCGTCGGCGGGGTTCGCGATCTTGGGGCTTATCGCGTGCTTCTTCTACGTCCGCCGCCTGTTCGACGGCGTGACGGGCCTGCTCGCCGCCGCAATGATGGCGACGACGTTCCAATACCTGCAAGCGGCGACGGGAGCGCGGGTGGACATGACGCTCACCTTTTTCATGGAGATCGCGTTCTTCGAATTCATCCTGATCGCCGAGGGCCTTACGCGCCGGAGGATGACGCTCTATTTGGCGCTCGCGCTCGCGGTCCTCGCCAAAGGCCCGGCCGGATTGCTCCTGCCGGCGGCGGTGGCGCTCGTCTGGATCGCCGCCGAGCGGCGCTGGGACGCGATCCCGCGGATGGCGCCGATTCGCGGCGCGATCGTTGTGGCGATTGTGGCGGGCGGATGGTACGCGGCGGCCGCGATGGTTGGCGGATCGGCCTTTGTCCATAAGCAAATCATTGCGGAGAACTTCGCGCGGTTTTTCGGCGCCAAGGGATTTCACGAAGGCCACCGCCATCGTTTTTACTACACCGACCTCGCGCTGCTCGCCGGCTTCATGCCGTGGACCGCGATGATGCCGATCGCGGCGCTGCGGGCCGTCCGCGCTCCGCTTAAGCTCAACGCTCGGCACCGGTATGTGACGATTTGGTTCCTCACCGTGCTGATCTTTTACAATCTGGCGCAAAGCCGGCGCGGCGTTTATCTGCTCTGCCTCTACCCCGCGCTCGCCGCGATTATCGCCATCTATGTCCGCAACACGATCGCAAATCCGGCCCCGGTGCGGCGGGCCGTCGCGCCGCTGATGCGGCTGTGCGGCGCCGCGCTGGTTGTTATTGGCGCGGCCGCGCTGGCCGGCCTTGCGCTGCTCGCCGCGCGGCCCGATACGCTCGCCGCGACGCTCGCGACGATGGGAATCGCCGCGCCGGACTTCGTTCCGATCCTTGCCGCCGCGGCCCACGAACGCGCGCTGACGGCCGTGACGCTGCCGATCGCGGCCGCCGCAATCGGCCTCCTGATGTGCTACGCGAAGCCGCGAATCGAATCGATGACTGCCGGGATCGTGGCCGGGATGGCGGCGATCGCGGTCGCCGCCAATCTCGTGGTGGTGCCCGCGATCGCGAATACGCTGTCGCTCCAGGAATTCACCAAGAGCGCGCTGGAGATAATCGGCGGCGGCCGGGTTGGCTATCTCGCGGACATTAATTTCGATTTCGCCTATTACAGCCGGCGCACGATTCCGATCGTGACGCTCAAGAACCCGAACCCGCCCGATTTTCTAGTCGCGTGGCGCGATTTGTACGACGGCCTTTCGCCCCAAAAACGCCGGCTCTTCACCCCCGTGATGGTCAGCAACCCGACCTCGCTCGACGGCGGAGGCGAGCTGGTGCTGCTGCGAAAACTGCCGCCGCAATCGATTGTTCCGCCCAAGCCCCCGGAGGGCTACATAGAAACGATGGCTCCGGAGCGGCCGAAGCCGGAGCCTACTTCCCGATCCCTTTGAGCGGGACCGATTGGGGCGCGCCGCTTGCATTGTCGTAGATCGTCAGCGTCGCGGTGACCGTTCCTGCCGCGGTAGGCGCAAACCTCACTGCGATTTCGCACTTCCCGCCCGCCGTCAACGGCCCGGCGCATCCGTTCGTCACGGAAAATTCCGCCGCCGCCGTGGCATCCTCGACTATCACCGAAATCCCCGGATGCTTCTTCGATCCCTTGGGGTTCTTCACCTTCACGTACTTTGTCTTGGGCGTGCCGTTCACTGCGGCCTTGCCAAAATTCAATTGCTTCGGCGCGATTTTCAGCGTGGCCGGCACCGGCGTGATCGTGGGCGTCGGCATCGCGGTTTGAGTCGCGGTCGCAGTGGCGGACGGCGTAGCGGTTTCGGTTGGAGTCGCGGTCGCAGTGGCGGACGGCGTGGCGGTTTCGGTTTGAGTCGCGGTCTCCGTGGCGGTGGGCGTCGCGGTCCCGGTTGGGGTTACGGTCTCCGTGGCGGTTGGGCTTAGCGTCGCGGTCGGACTGATTGTCGCCGTCGCACTAGTTGTGGCGGTCGGGCTAATCGTGGCAGTCGCCGTCGAGGTGGCGGTCGCCGTCGCGGTGGCGGTCGCCGTCGCGGTCGGCGTTAGCGTCGGCGTTGCGGTCACCGTCGGCGTCGAGGTGGCCGTCGGGGTGGCGGTTAAAGTCGCGGTCGGCGTGGCCGTTCGCGTGGTGGTGGCCGTGGGCGTGGCGGTTCGAGTGGCGGTGGGGCTGGGAGTCGGCGACGCGCTGGCCACCTCGATGCCCACCGGCTGCGACGCGATGCCGTTCGCGACGACGGCCAGCGTGCTCGTGCCGGTCTCGATTCCGGCGGGCACGTCGAATTCGGTCGAAACGGACGTGGCGCCCGTCGCCACCGCCATCGTACTGTGGCTGTGCGTGCGGGCGTAAAATATGTGAGAAGTGGCATTGTCGGTGATTCGCACGAGCGGGTAATTCGTTGCGGCCTGATAATCGTCGCCGTATCCGACCGCCTGCGACAATCCGTTGAATTGCGTGCCGGTCAACTGATAATTCGCGCCGTTGGCGTACACGGTGGACGGGGAGCCGGTAATCGCCGGCGCCCATGAAGCATTCGGCGAGCCGGCGGGCGTGTAAACCTCGGCGTCGCCGCGTTCATCGGTCCACAGCACCTGCCCGGTGGGCAGCACCAACAACCTTCCCTGGTACGAAAAGTCAGAGGAGGCATAGGCTGGTGCGGTCACCTGCGTCAGGTTGGTTCCGTCGAACTCGAAGAACTCCGTCGGCGGAATCCATTCGCAGGCGCTATTGCTGTCGATCGGACTCGCCGCAACCAGCACGTTGCCGTCGGGCAATAACGCGGCCGGCGCGTCGGCCATCACCAATTGCTCGGTGGCGTTGACGATGTCGCAACCGTCGCCAGGATTGTAGTTAACATTGACCGTCGGAAATATGGGGCCGCTGCTCCAGTTTCCACTGGCCGTGTCGTACACGTCGTTGAAACCCGTCGCGCCGGCGGCGAAGACGGTGCCGTCGGGGCGTAATATCGATGGCCCGATTTCGTAGTAGCTGGTGGCGCCGTCCTTAAGCAGCACCAGCCCATCGGGCGCGATACCCGCGCTGCTCCATGCCTTCGAAGTGGAATTATAAACGAGTGCGGGCGTTTCGTTTTTGTCGTTCGTGTTCCAGACCTCGAGCGTGAGGACCTTGCCGTCCGGCAACAGCGTCCATCCCTCCTCGTCGTTTTGGGAATCCGCCGATTTTCCGGACGGCGTGAACGGGCTATTGAAGACCGGCTGGCTCAGGCCGGCATAGTCAAGGGTGACGACTTGATCGCTCGTCGGCTGCGCGACCATAAATGTTCCATCGGGCAGCACGACGGATTGGGCATCGCCTATTTGCTTCCAGCCGGTGGGCGGCGCGATGCAAGTCCAACTGTTCGCCACCGGATCGTAAATTGCGCCCTGGTCGGTCCAAACTTCGTGGGAGCCGTTGTGGTAAACGTAATCGTAGTTGTAGTTGTACTCACCGCCGACGATCGCGAGCCGGCCGTCAGGCAGCACCGCCGACGCGTAGTAAAGCGGAGAATAGACCGTGTCGCCGCTCGCTCCGGGATAACCGTTGGGACAATCGGAAGGCGATGCCACTTGGGTCCAGGTTCCGTTGATGTAACTGCCGGTGTCGTCTGGAGTAAGCCTCCACCAATCGACGTTCACCATAAAATTGTCGTCCTGAGCCAGGACGGTTCCGTCGGTGAGCAGGAACACGCTGCCGGGATAAAATCCGGCGCCTTGGGCGTAAGGCTCGTTGTTGAGCGGTGTCCAGGTTCCGGAGACCACGGATGGCGCGCCGGGTGCGAATAGTGCGGCGGCTTGCGGCACAAGCGGCGGCGATTCAGCCGCGTCTCCCGGAGCGGTCTGAAACGGCTGCGGCGGTCGAGGCCGGAAATGCGGCGCGCGGGGAACGGCCGCGCCGGAAAAGGCGCGCGGCGCGGCAAACAGCGCGACGGCGAGTATCGTCGCCATCGCCGCCCACAAAATCGCGAGCGCGCCGCGCCGCCGCCGCGTACCGGCAGAGTTCGTGGTCAATCGCGTGCCCCCGCCACTTGGAGAAAGTTCAGAATGATTAGCCGCGCCCCTGCGGCAAAGTTTCCCACAGCGGCACTGAGCTGTCTATCGGCTGTCTATCGGTCCGGCGCTCCGCGGCTTATGGTTTCGCGAGTATTTCCGGGCTGGGGAAGAAAAACGGGATTTCCGCCGCCGCAGTCTCGGCGGCGTCGGAACCATGCACCGCGTTCTGCTCCACGTCGATTCCGAAGTCCTTGCGAATCGTGCCGGCCGCTGCCTTCTTCGGATCGGTCGCGCCCATCAACCCGCGCCATTTCGCGATCGCATCCTCGCCCATCAAGGCCATCGCCACGATCGGCCCCGAAGTCATGTACTTGCAGAGCGAATCGAAGAACGGCCGCTCCTTGTGAACCGCGTAAAAGCGCTCGGCGTCGGAGCGCGACAATTGCAGCTTGCGGATCGCGAGGATGGCGATCCCGCCGGACTCGATGCGCTTGATAATGTCGCCGGTCATGCCGCGGCGGACCGCGTCCGGTTTTACGATTGCGAGCGTTCGTTCCATCATGGTCATGCCCCCTTTTCCAGTGCGGCCTTCATCGTCGAGCCGATCTCGGCGGGACTTTTCGCGACCGCGATTCCGGCTGCTTCCAGCGCCGCGATTTTGTCCGCCGCGGTTCCGCGTCCGCCGGAAATAATCGCACCGGCGTGGCCCATCCGGCGGCCCTTGGGCGCCGTCTGCCCCGCGATGAAGCCGACTACCGGTTTGCGCACGTTGTTCTTGGCGTAATCCGCGGCGGCTTCTTCGGCCGTGCCGCCGATCTCGCCAATCAGTATGATCGCGCGCGTCTTCGGGTCTTCGTTGAACAGTTTGAGCGCGTCGATATGCGTCGTGCCGACGATCGGATCGCCGCCGATCCCGATACAGGTCGATTGGCCAAGTCCAAGTTGAGTCAACTGATGCACCGCCTCATAGGTGAGCGTGCCCGATCGCGAGACGACGCCGACGCCGCCCGGCTGGTGAATATAGCCCGGCATGATGCCGATTTTGCACTCGCCGGGCGTAATGATGCCGGGGCAGTTGGGCCCGATAAGGCGCGATTTCGATTCGTCGAGATAACGCTTCACCTTCACCATGTCGAGGACCGGGATGCCCTCGGTGATGCAGATGACGAGTTCGATTCCGGCCGCGATCGCCTCCAGCATCGCGTCGGCGGCGAATGCCGGCGGCACGTAAATAACGGTCGCATTGGCGCCGGTCGCTTTGCGCGCCGCTTCGACGGTGTTGAAAATCGGGATGCCCTCGAAATCCGTCCCGCCCTTGCCGGGCACGACGCCGCCGACCATTTGCGTGCCGTATTCCTTGCACGCGCGGGTATGGAATTGCCCGGTCGCGCCGGTGATCCCCTGAGTCAGGACGCGGGTGTTCTTATCGACTAGTATGCTCATTGTAGGATACTCATGCGGCGCCGATCTCCTTGACGATTCTGCCGGCGGCATCGGCCATCCCGCTCGCGCCGATCACCTTGATGCCGCTCTCGGCGAGAATTTTCCGCCCCGCATCGACGTTGGTCCCTTCCATCCTGACCACCAGCGGCACGTTCAACTTGACTTGCTTTGCCGCCTCGACGACGCCATTCGCCAGCACGTCGCATTTCATGATCCCGCCGAAGATATTGATCAGCACGCCTTTCACGCGCGGGTCCGAGAGCAGGATTCGAAACGCGGCCGCCACCTTCTCCGCGTTGGCGCCGCCGCCCACGTCGAGGAAATTCGCCGGTTCCGCGCCGTAATATTTCACGATATCCATCGTCGCCATCGCGAGGCCCGCGCCGGTCACCCTGCATCCGATAGTGCCGTCCAGATGGACGTAGCTAAGCTCGAACTTGGCGGCCTCGGTCTCCGCCGGGTCTTCCTCGTTGGAATCGCGCAGTTCGCGGATGTCCGGATGGCGGAACAGCCCGTTGTCGTCGAACGACATCTTCGCATCGAGGCAAATTACGCGGCCCTCGGCGGTGACGACCAGCGGATTGATTTCGACCAGCGACGCATCGGTCGCGAGGAACGCGTTGTAAATCGAGGACAGCAGCCCCGCGAATTGCCCCACCTGCTTGTCCTTAAGCCCAATCGCGAAGGCAACCTTGCGTGCGAGGAAGCCGGTCATGCCCAGCAGTGGTTCGATCGGCTCGGTAAGAATCTTTTCGGGTGACTTTGCCGCGACCTCCTCGATGTCCATCCCGCCTTCGGTGCTGGCAATCACGGCGACGCGCGCCGTGTTCCGATCGACGAGCATTCCAAGGTAAAGTTCGCGCGCGATGTTGCTCGCCTCCTCGACATAGACGCGCCGCACGACGCGCCCGGCGGGGCCGGTCTGATGCGTAACGAGCGGCTTGCCGAGCAGCTTAGCGGCGAAGTCGCGAGCTTCTTGCGCGCTCGAAACGATCTTGACGCCGCCGGCCTTGCCGCGTCCGCCGGCATGAATCTGCGCCTTGACGACGGCCGTAGGCCCGCCGAGCGCGGTGAACGCGGCGGCGGCTTCGTCGGGAGTCGATGCCGGCTTGCCCTTCGGCACGGGCGCGCCAAATCGTCCGAGCACCTGTTTCGCCTGAAATTCGTGAATGTTCATTTGGATTCACCACCAAGACACATAGACACAAAGCCGTTCATTAGCACTATCCCCCGGATGCGACTACGAAGGGGGCCAGGCGAGTAACCTGCCAGTATCGCACGCTCTCCTCGGCGCTGAAAGCGCCGAAGGATGTTAGCCCAGAGCGACGCCCTGGGTAACACAAACCAAAAAATCATCCGCCCTGTAGGGGCGGAGGGAGTCATGGAGTCAATCCCAGACATATTGCTCATCGAAATCAATTTTGTAGCGTACCAGCAAAGCCCGGAATTCGTCTTTGAAACTCTTTGTCCGATGGTGCTCCGCTTGATTGGCAATATAGGCCCTCACCTCCTGCACGCCGGATTGTCCGATGGAAAATGCGCCGTATCCGGCCTGCCAATGGAATTTTGCGAATCCCGCGCCTTGAGTTTTGATCCATTTCGAGGTTGCCCGCTTCACCTCCATCACGACCTTCGACAACGAACGGTTCCGGCTCAACGCGAACAACGCATGAAGGTGGTCATGCCACGCATTGATGGCAATAGCGGGCGAGTCCAATTCGCGGAAGATGTTTGCCATATAGGCGCAGAGGCGAGGGCCAATCGCGGCGGTCAAGACCGGTTCGCGATTCTTGGTGCTAAAGACCAGGTGAACGAGATTTTTCGCAAGGGATTGCGGCATCGTGGTTTCCTCGCGCCCCTTCAGGGCGCGAAATCATAAAATCGCTCCGTAACCCAGGGCGTTGCCCTGGGCTGGTATCCTTCGGCGCCTTCAGCGCCGAGGATGCGAAGCACACGGTTAGTTAGAAGTTCGCAACAGGTCAACCGAGCAACCCGTAAGGTATGCGCAATTGCTCGGTTAGAGGCCCCAATGTTCGCCATAATAGAGCCTGTGCCAAATTAGATATTCGAGGATGCGAACCGCCGACAGGTTATAACCTTGCTGGTTCAAATCACCGCGGACATTTCGGACCTCCTCGAAAATCGCCCGAAGGTCTTGCGCAAAGCGCACATAGACAGCAGGAAAGTGGCTAACTTGGTAATCGCGATCACGCCAACCAAGATTTGGGATGTAATGATCGCTGACGTAGGTATCGAAAATGGGAATAAGTCGGGGGCGCTTTTTGTGTAGAATTTTAGTGGCCTTACTTAGCGCCACGCCTTCTACGCAAATTAGGCGCAACACATTCTGGACCGAAGCGGCACATTCCTGGGCCCCACATTCGCCCAGTTCTATAAGGTCAACCTCTCCACCGATAGCGCCGAGGGCTTCCTCAATAGGTTGGCGGCGCTGCCAAATCCGGTCAAGTTCATTGCCAGTGATTCCTGAGTTGAGCCATGCGGATAGCGACATTTCATATGGACGCAATATGCTGTCATTTGCGACGTATGTGGCATCGTACTGATCATACCAGGCTCTTTCCAGTGGCATGAAAAGTGTACGGAGCCGTTGACCAACTCGGTCAACGACCAGCCCACTCGGAAGATTCATGATCTCGACCACTTGTCCTGTTCTCAATTCATCGGCCACGTCGCGCAGCCATTGAAGGAATTCCGTTGAATGATTGCTGCGATCACGGTACCCTGCGCAATCTCTTCTCGTACTCGGCGCTGAAAGCGCCGAAGGATACCAGCCCAGGGCAACGCCCTGGGTTGAGAGTCAAATCCAAACCGCGCGCCCTGAAGGGGCGCGGGGAAAAGCTGCGCTCTTCCACGCCCGGAGACCATTATTATGTAGTCAGGCCGGTACACCGATTCATTGTCATGCACAAATCAACGCACATTACTTGCCGCTGCGGAACATCCGGAAGAGCTTCTTTATCGGGTCGTAAAACTCGTCGGCCACCCGCTCTTTCAGCGGGATGATCGCGTTGTCGGTGATGTGAATGCCTTCGGGGCAGACCACCGTGCAACACTTGGTAATGTTGCAATAGCCGATGCCGTACTCGTCCTTCAGCGCGCCGAGGCGGTTGGCGGTATCGAGCGGATGCATCTCCAGCGCGGCGCTGTACACGAATAGGCGCGGCCCGATGTACCTGTCGTACAGGTCATGGTCGCGCAGGACGTGGCACACATCCTGGCACAGGAAGCATTCGATGCACTTGCGGAACTCCTGGATGCGCTCGACGTCCTCCTGTTGCATCCGCCAGGTGCCGTCGGCGGCGTCCGGCTTGCGCGGGGCGAACGGCGCAATTTTTTTCTTGGCCGCGAAATTCCACTTGACGTCGGTGACGAGGTCCTTGATGCGCGGGAAGGTATGCATCGGCTCGATCGTGATCGGCCGGCCGATGGGCAGCGTATCCATCCGTGTCATGCACATCAGGCGCGGATGGCCGTTTATCTCGGCGGAGCAGGAGCCGCATTTGCCGGCCTTGCAGTTCCAGCGCACGGCGAGGTCGTGGGCCTGCTCCGCCTGGATGCGATGGACGACATCGAGCACCACCATCCCTTCGTGAACTTCCGCCTGGTACTCGTGAAAGCCGCCGCCGGCGGCGTCGCCGCGCCAGATGCGGAAGGTTGCCTGAGTGCTCATTTATTTTCCTCGATAACCCGCTTCAGTTCAGCGGGCAGCTCGCGGATCGGTTCGCGCCGGACCTGCATTGCGCCGGGGGTCATCGCGGCGACGAGGTTGACCTGGCCGAGCTCGGCGCTCTTGTCCGGATAGTCGTCGCGGAAATGGCCGCCGCGGCTTTCCTTGCGCTCCATTGCGCAGCGCGCGATGCATTCGGAAACCGTCAGCAGGTTGCGCAAATCGAGCGCGGTGTGCCAGCCGTTGTTGTACATTCGGTTGCCCTCGACGCGGACGTTCTCCGCGCGCCGCCGGTACTCCTCGATCTTCACGAGCGCCGCTTCCAGCTCCGCCTCGCGCCGCACGATGCCAACCAGTTCCTGCATCGTCTCCTGCAACTCTTGCTGGATTCGGTACGGCGATTCGGCCGTGCCGGAGCCCGGCTCGAACGGGCGCAGCGCGAACTTGACGGCCGCGTCCACCTGGCGTTGGTCAACGTTGCCAAGGCTGTTTTCCTGCGCGAACTTGGCCGCGTGCGCTCCGGCGCGCTGGCCGAAGACGAGCAGGTCCGACAGCGAGTTGCCGCCCAGCCGGTTTGCGCCGTGCAATCCCGCGGCGGCCTCGCCCGCCGCGTACAGGCCGGGCACCGTCGAGCTTTGCGTGTCGCCATCGACACGAATTCCGCCCATCACGTAATGGGTCGTCGGCCCGACCTCCATCGGAACTTTTGTAATATCGACGTTGGCCAGTTTCATGAACTGGTGATACATCGAGGGCAATTTGCGCTTAATGTGCTCTTCGCCATTGGGGAGTTTTTGCTTGATCCACGCGATGTCGAGGAACACGCCGCCATGCGGGCTGCCGCGGCCCTCGCGAACTTCCTTGACGATCATGCGGGCGACGTGATCGCGGGTGAGCAACTCCGGCGGGCGGCGCGCACTTTTGTCGCCCTGCGTATAGCGCCATCCTTCTTCTTCCGTGTCGGCCGTTTGGTCCTTGTAGTTGGCGGGAATGCCGTCGAACAGGAAGCGCTTGCCTTCGCGGTTCTTGAGCACGCCGCCCTCTCCGCGCACGCCTTCAGTCACCAGAATTCCGGCGACGCTGGGCGGCCAGACCATTCCGGTCGGATGGAACTGGACAAACTCCATGTCCTTCAGCTCGGCGCCGGCGAAATATGCCAGCGACTGGCCGTCGCCGGTATATTCCCAGCTATTCGACGTGATCTTGTAGGAGCGCCCGATCCCGCCGGTCGCGATCACGACCGCCTTGGCGCGCCACAAGTAAAAGAACCCGCGCTCGCGATCGTAGCCGAACGCCCCGGCGATTCGTCCCCCGTCCGTCAGCAGCGAGATGACGGTGGTTTCCATGTAGAACTCGATCCCGCGATGAATCCCGCGATCCTGCAAGGTCCGAATCATTTCGAGGCCGGTGCGATCGCCGACGTGGGCGAGGCGGGGATAACGATGGCCGCCGAAGTTGCGCTGGAGGATTTTGCCGTCCTTGGTGCGGTCGAACACCGCTCCCCACGCCTCCAGCTCGCGAACGCGCGCGGGAGCCTCCTGGGCGTGGAGTTCGGCCATCCGCCAATTGTTCATGTACTGCCCGCCGCGCATCGTGTCGGCAAAGTGAACCTTCCAGTTGTCGCGATCGTCAACGTTGCCCATTGCCGCCGCGACTCCGCCCTCGGCCATCACGGTGTGCGCCTTGCCCAAGAGCGATTTGCAGATGACGGCGGTTTTCGCGCCCTGCGCGGAGGCCTCGATCGCGGCGCGCAATCCCGCCCCGCCGGCGCCGATCACCAGCACATCGCACTCGCGCAATTCGTATTCGGCCATCAGAACAACACCCGGAAGTCGTGAAAGACGCCCATCGCACACATCCTAATGTAAAAGTCCGCGAACGATACCCAGAACAGGCTGAGCCACGCCCAATTCATGTGGTGCTCGTTGAACCGGGTGACGCAACTCCAGCATTTTGCGCGGATCGGCATCGTCGAAAACCAGTTGCGATTTCCTCCCACCCAACTGCGCAGCGAATGGCATCCCAGCGTGTATCCGGCCAACAAAACCACATTCACGGCGAGCACGATCGTGCCGATTCCGATTCCAAAGTGCTCGACGCCGGATCGATCGGTGAACCACATCGCTTCGTACACGTCGAGCGAAAGGATCGGGAGGAAACACAGCGCGATATACATGAAGTAGCGATGGGCGTTCTGGAGGATTAGCGGCCAGGAGTTCTCGCCCCGGTAACCGTGCAACGGCTCGCCGACCGCGCAATTCATCGGATTCAGGAAGAACCCCTTGTAATATGCGCCGCGGTAGTAATAGCAAGTCAGCCGGAAGCCCGCCGGCGCCCACATGATCAGCAGCGCGGGCGACCAGACCAGCCACTGCGGCCAAAACGGCGCCTTGCCCGCGCTAATCCACGCCTTCGCCGAGCCGTACAGCTCCGGCGAATAGAACGGCGACAGGTAGTTGTCGAAGCGATAGTGCGCGTTCTGCAGCAGCGCCCAAGTGGGATAGACGATCAGGAAGAAGCCGAGGCCGAGGAAATAGAGGAGCCACTGCACCCACCATAAATCCGTGCGCTGGGTCCGGGCGAACCCGCTGTGCTCGATTGGAACTCCCGCCGCCATTGAATTACTCCTAACTTCCCGCCGCGATCGCCTGGTCCATCGCGGCGACCAGTTCGCGCACGTGGGTGACGGAACTGTCGAAGGCCGCCTTTTCCGCCGCGGTGAGCTGGATTTCCACCACGCGCTCGACGCCGCCCGCACCGATCACGGCGGGCACTCCGGCGAACAGGCCGGTGACGCCGTACTCGCCCTCCAGGTAGGCGGCGCAAGGGAGGACGGATTTCCGGTCGAGCATGAACGCTTCAACCATTTTGTAGGCCGCGGCGCCGGCCGCATAGTAGGAGGAAGTCTTCATCAGGTTGACAATCTCGCCGCCTCCCGTGCGGGTGCGCTTTTCGATTTCTTCGAGGCGCGCCGGCGCGATTAGCCGCTCGACCGGCTGCCCGCCGACGGTGGTATAGCTGCGAATCGGCACCATGTCGTCGCCATGCCCGCCGAGCACCATCGCGCTTACGCTTTCCACCGAAACCTTAAGTTCCTGCGCAATGAAGGTCCGGTAGCGTGCCGAATCGAGGACGCCCGCCTGGCCGGCGATGCGGTTCTTGGGAAAGCCGGTGACGCGCATCAACTGCGTGACCATCGCGTCCAACGGATTGGTCACCGCGATAATGAACGCGCCGGGCGCATGACGCTTGATCGCGGCACCCACGGTGTTCATCACCTTGGCGTTGATTTTGAGCAGATCGTCGCGGCTCATGCCGGGTTTGCGGGGCGAGCCGGAGGTAACGACGCAACAATCGGCGCCCTCGATGCCCTCGATTCCGGTGGTGCCGGTGACGTTCACGTCGAGGCCCAGGACCGGGGCCGATTCGAGCATATCGAGCGCCTTGCCCTGCGGCAGGCCGTCGATGATGTCATAGAGGACGAGGTCGCCGAGTCCGCGCAGAAAGCATAGATGCGCGCAGGTCGCGCCGACATTGCCCGCCCCGATAAATGCGATTTTCCTTCGAGCCACGCGATTCTCCCGATTCCCGCCAGTGCGCCGAGTTGAAGCTTATCTTATAGTTGCCGCGCGGCTAATCAGCAATACTTAAGTGATTGGCCCGCTGCGGCCTTGCGGCCCCCGATCAGGCATGCTTGAGCCATCGCCACAACTCCCGCGGCGAGGGCCGCTTGCCATACATCAGGATTCCCACCCGGTAGATGCGCGCCGCGATCGCGAACATCGCGAAGATCGCCGCAATCGTCGCGGCCAGCGCCGCGATTACCTGCCACAGCGGCGGACTGTGGATCGCAACCCGCTCGAACATCAGCACCGGAGCGCAGAACGGGAAGATCGAGGAGACGACGGCGAGAATCGAATCGGGCGAGTTGACGATCGGCAAGATCAGCGCCGAGGCCACGATCAGCGGCATGATGATCACAAAGTTCCATTGCTGGGCTTCATCCACCGAATTGAAAGCGGCGCCCACCGCCGCGAAGATCGCGCTGTAGAGGAGATAGCCGAGCAGATAGAAAATCACGAAATAGACGAATATCGCCGGGCCTAAATTGAGGACGTAAATTGTCGCGTGAAAATAGGCGGACCGCGATGCCGCAATCGCGGCCATCCCGAGCCACACCGCAATCTGGGTCACCCCCACGGCGCCGACGCCGATCACCTTCCCGCTCATCAACTCCTGCGAGGTGGTTGAGCAGAGCAGGATTTCCGTGATGCGCGAGGCTTTTTCCTCCAGCACCGACCGCATCACCATCACGCCGTACGACAAAAGCGAAAAGAAGATGACCGCGACCAGCGCCAGCACAACGATCGCTCCGCGCAGGACGTCGAAGGTTGAGGTTTGCCCGGCTTTCACGATCTCCAAATTGACTCCGGCGAGCAGCGGAGCTACCTCCGCCTCCGGCACTCCCTTGCCGCGTAGCGCCTCGACCCGAAACCCGTAACTGAGCGCCCCTTCGAGGCGGGTCTGGAGGACCACGTCGGTCACATTGCGGGTCGTGAAGCTGACCTTGCGATCCGCGACCGTGCCGGCGTCGAGCCATACGAAGCCGTTAATTTTTCCCGCAGTGACCCTTTCCAGCAGCGCCGCGTGCTCCGCCGCCGAGACCGACGGATCGATCGACACGGTGTAGGTGTTGTTGCTCAGGAACACCAGCCGCCGGCGGATCGTATCGGCCAGCGCGTGATTGTTCGACGCCAACACGACGTTAACGGGTTGGGTCGTGTCCACCGCAAGCCCAATCGCGAATCGGGACGTGAGCAGGGAAGGCAGCAAGGCCAACAGGGCCAGCAGCAGAGGCGTCGCAAAGGTCGCGAGCAAAAACGACCGCGTAAGGGCGCGCTCGACGTACTCGCGCCGGGCGACGAGCCAGATTTTTCGCAACGAAAAATTACTCATCGCGCCGCCCGACCCGATCGATGAACACCTGTTCGAGCGACGGCTCCATCACCTGAAACCGGCGCACCCGTAGCCGGGCCATCGCCGCCCGCAGCAATTCCTGCGAATCGGCGCCGGCCTTGAGGCGCATCTCGGCATGATTGCCGTAATGGTTGAACGATTCGATGAGGTTGCTCTCGGAGAGGAAGGCACCGTCGCCCTCGAAATCGATCTGCACGAACCGGCGTCCGTAGGAGGCCTTGATTTCAGCCAGACCGCCCTCCAGCACCACGCGCCCGCGATCGACCAGGCAAATCGAGTCGCACAGCTTTTCCACCCGATCCATCCGATGGGTCGAGAAGACGATCGTTTTGCCCGCGGCGCGCAAATCGACCAGCACATCCTTGAGCTGCATTGAATTGGCGGGATCGAGGCCGCCGAACGGCTCGTCCATCACGATCAATGCCGGATCGTGCAGAATTGCCGCGATGAACTGGATTTTCTGCTGCATCCCTTTGGACAGCTCCTCGACCTTGCGCCCGAGCCAGCCCTCGATTTGCAAGCGTGCCGCCCATGAGCGGGCGCGCTCGATCGCCTCGCCGGCCGACAGCCCGGACAATTGTCCCAAAAACGCGAGATTCGCCTGCACCGTCATTCTGCGGTACAGGCCGCGCTCTTCGGGCAGGTAGCCGATCTTTCGCAGCGCCGCGCGCACGAAAGGCTCGCCGAAGAGGCGAACCGCGCCGGAATCGGGCGAGGTAATCCCGATCATCATCCGAATCGTGCTGGTTTTGCCCGCGCCGTTGGGTCCCAGCAGGCCGAAGATTTGCCGCTCGGGAATCGTGAGCGAGAGCGCGTCAACCGCGACGAAGTTCCCGTAGCGCTTGGTTACCGCGCGAAGTTCTACGACCGGCTGCATCGCACGCTAAAAGGACACTGAAAGTTCAATGCGACCTAACCCCCTGTCCCCCTTCCCCTTCTGGGAAGGGGGAACGCA
>JBOHWK010000116.1:0-12495 GCA_050736715.1 Binataceae bacterium (SeqCode)
TCGGCCGGCTTCCGGGTTTAGAGGCCGGCCGAATGGTAAAGCGCGCAGCGCAGCTTGAAGAAATGCGCAATCGAAGTCAGATAACGCACCCTCCAGGCGGCGGCGATTTCATCCCGGCCGAGATCGATGTTGTACGGACGCGCGACGAGCGCGCAAGCCGCTTGCAGCCGCTCGAATATTTCGTCCGCCGAGCCGGGTGTCACCCGCATCGCGAGTCCGATCCTTCCGATCAGCTTCCTGCTATACGCCGACAGCGCCACTAGGCTGTCGGCGAACAATTCACCTTCTTCGCGCAGATGGCCGGCGAACGCCCCGTCCATGAGCGCAGTCATTGAAGCCTTGTCTCCGGTGAGCGATCCGTAAATGTAATGGCCGAATTCGTGGCCCAGCGCGGCCGCGACCGCTCCGGGATGATGCGCCGTGTTCACGAAGATCACGAACTTGTTCTTGCGGCCGCGCGGTGCGCGGCAGAAGAACCCGCGCAGCGCGAGTCCCGCGCCTTCGCGATACGGCTCGGCGCGCAATTCGATCTCGCGCGGGCTGAAGAGCGCGCCGCAACGCGCCAGCATTCCGGGCGTATCGGCAAGGTTGCGCCACACGATCGCGCGCGGCTTGATTTCGGTTTCGACGATTCGCGCCAGTTCCGCCAGCAGCGGCTGCGGCGGAAGCGCCGCGGATTCGAGATAATCGGCGGCGAGAACCTGCTTCAGTTCGGCCACCCCCGCCGCGGGCCGTTCGCTGGCCGCACCGGACGGGACTCCGATGTCCTGTAACAATAGCGTGGCCAACCGATCCATGGCGCGCGAGTTCACCGTCTCCAGCGCGCGGAGCGAAGGCTCAATTGCGGCAGCGGTTCCACCGAAACTTCCGTTCATCTAACTCCCACCCACGCCTAGTACCGGATCGATTTCCCCGCTCCGGCGCTTCCTGTTCGCCACAACTAAGGCGTTTAGCTTGGGCAAACGCAAAAAGATGGCAGCAATTCGGATGCCATCCCACAGATCGCGGGTGGAAATGCTTAGACACAACCAATCGGGCTTAATTTGTCAGTCAGTTGCGATTGTGCAACCCAATACTCGCGCGGAACAATCGAATTGTTGTCGGGCGCAAATAAATCCGATTTCGGTGGCTTGCCCGCAACGAACCTGCTGTCGCGGCTGAAACTATCGCGGCTGGCCGCCGCAGCCGGTTTGCAGAACCATCACCCGCGCAGCGAATGACGGACTGTATTGAGTATAAAAATGAAATCGCGCGAATTTCTCACTTCGCCCAGGAGCGCGACCTGCTCGAGCATCTTCAGTTCCTTCTCGGTAATGCTGTGAATCCGATGCAGTCGCGTGTCGCGGGCAAATTCCTCCCACGCCGAACCGCCTTTGTGTTGGGTGGCGGGATGGAGCAGCGCCTTGGCGTTGGGATTCGCCAGAAAAAACAGTTGGCGGCCGTCGAGGCCCAAAACTCCTGCCAGCCGCCGGACGACCTCGTCCGAGGGATGGCGTTTTGCGGCCTCCAGGTGGCCGATGTATGGGGTTGAGGTTCCGATCCGGCGCGCTACCTCCTGTTGAGTCAGATCGATCTTGCGGCGCCGCTCCCGGATCACCCGGCCAAACGTCTCTTTCGCAATCGGCATATAAATTTCCTCGCTCCCCAAGGGCATCGCCCCGAATTGAGACCTTTTCTCCCCTGCCAAGACTGCCGGTTAAAGGCGGCGCGGCTTTACGGCCGGTCTCCGCCGATGCGGCAGCAATTCAAGTCAACCGCCTCGATTTGCGCGTGCGGCAAACTTCAATCGCTGTTGCGGCGCCGTTCGATCGCTTTCGGCGCCATCGCAAACCGCATTATCGGTTTATCGCTACTTTGTGTCAAGCCTTGGCCAACATACAGTAGGACGGCTTCTGATACGAATTCGCGGATTTCTGCGCGGTTGCGGCTCAACGCGCGGCTTGCCATTAATTTCGTTGCCGGCGGCGGATGCCGCCGCGAGTTCACAATGATGCGGAGCAAATCCGATATTCTGCCCGGCGCGCCCCATCCCTTGGGCGCGACGCCGGACGGCGCGGGAGTCAACTTCGCGGTCTTTTCGGAGCACGCCGCCACGGTGACGCTGTGCCTGTTCGGCGGCGCCGGCGGCGGCGAAGAGACCGCGCGCATCCCGCTGCTCGATCGCACCGGCCACGTCTGGCATTGCCGCGTTCAAGGCATCGGGCCGGGACAGCTTTACGGCTATCGGGTGGAGGGCCCCTACGATCCCGCCGCCGGTCATCGCTTCAACTCCGCCAAGCTCCTGCTCGATCCCTACGCGCGCGCGATCGATCGCGCGCCGGTGTGGCACGATTCGATGCTCGGATATCGCGCGCCCGCCGGCGGCGCCGAGGCTCCCGCGATCGAGCGGCCCGATTCGCGCGACAGCGCCGCCGCGATGCCGAAATGCTTGGTAATCGAATCCGCGTTCGATTGGGAGGGCGATCGCAAGCCAGCCATCCCGTGGGAGGAAACCCTCATCTACGAGGCGCACGTGAAGGGGATGACGATGCTCCATCCGCGGGTGCCGGAACCGCTTCGCGGCGCCTACGCCGGCCTTGCCGCGCCGGCCGTAATCGAACACCTGAAATCGCTTGGCGTGACCGCGATCGAACTGATGCCGGTTCATCAGATCGGGCCGGAGCGCCGCCTGCACGAATCGGGGCTGGCGAACTACTGGGGCTACAACCCGATCGGTTACTTCGCGCCGGACCTCCGCTTCGCCGCCGATCGCCGCCCCGGCGGCGCGATCGCCGAGTTCAAGGCGCTGGTCAAGGCGATGCACGCGGCGGAAATCGAGGTGATCCTCGACGTGGTGTACAACCACACGGCCGAGGGCGGGGCGGACGGCCCGACAATTTGCTTTCGCGGGATCGACAACGCCTCATACTACCGGCTGCGCGAGGACGATCACGCCGCCTGCGAGGATTTCACCGGATGCGGCAACTCGCTCGATTTTTCGCGCCACGCCGTGCTCGCGCTCGCGATGGACAGCCTGCGCTATTGGGCTGGGGAGATGCGCGTGGACGGCTTCCGCTTCGATCTTGCGACCGCGCTCACGCGCGGCGCCGATGGAAAATTCGGGACCAGCCCGTTTTTGGCCGCAGTCCTGCAGGACCCGATGCTCTCGCGGCTGAAGCTCATCGCGGAACCGTGGGACGTGGCGGCGGACGGGTACCGCGTGGGCGCCTTTCCGCCGGGGTGGCGCGAATGGAACGGGAAATACCGCGACGGCGTGCGCGATTTCTGGCGCGGCGCGAGCGATTCGATTGGCGGGTTCGCCTCGCGCGTCACCGGCAGTTCGGACGTGTACTGGCCGCACGCGCGCGGCCCCTCGGCGAGTATAAATTTCGTTGCTTCGCACGACGGCTTCACGCTGGCCGACCTCGTTTCCTACAACGACAAGCACAACGAGCCCAACGGCGAACACAATCGCGACGGCGAGACCGTCAACCGCTCCTGGAATTGCGGCGCCGAGGGGCCGTCGGACGAGCCGGAAGTGCTTCAACTGCGCGCGCGCCAACTGCGCAACTTTCTCGCGACCCTGATGCTCTCGCAGGGCGTTCCAATGCTCGCGGCGGGCGATGAACTCGGCCGCACCCAGCGCGGCAACAACAACGCCTACTGCCAGGACAACCCCATCTCCTGGATCGATTGGCCCGCCGCCCGCGCCGATCTGCTCGAATTTACGCGCGCGATGGTCCAACTGCGCCGCGCGCATCCGATCTTCCGCCGCCGCGAGTGGTTTACCGGTGCGCACCTCGCGCGCTCGAAAATCAAGGACCTCGGATGGTTCCGGCCCGACGGCGGCGAGATGACCGCCGAGGACTGGAACGTCGGATACGCGAAAACGCTGGGCGCATACCTGAACGGCCACGCCGTCGCGGCGCAGCCCCGCGGCGAGCGCCATCCTCCGGACGACACCTTCTTTTCGATCTTCAACGCCTATCGCGAGCCGATGGAATTCAAACTGCCGCCCGGCGAATGGGGCCGGCGCTGGCAGCTAATCCTCAATACCGCCGAGGCGATGCCGGCCACGGACGGGAAGTCGTTCAACGCTCTGGACCTCGTTCCCGTTTCCGGCCATACGACGATCGTGCTGCGCCGGATCGCGTGACGACGCCGCAGCGCGGAACCTGAATTTGCGAACCCGGCGGATGCGATACAATCCTCGATTGTGGTTACCCCCGATCTTTATCGCGAGTTTGAGCATACCGGCGACGCGGGCATCGAAGTCGACGCAGTCACTCGCGCGGAACTTTTTGCCAAGGCGATTCTTTCCGTCGCGCGCCTGATGGTGGATGAGGAGGGCATCGAACCGCGCGAGCGCCGCACGATTGAGGCGGGTGCCGATTCGGACGCCGACCTGATGCACGACATTCTCGCCGCCGCGCTCAATTTGTTCCTGGCCGACGGATTCATCTGGCGCGAGGCGAGCGTTGAAGAGCGCGGCAGGTCGATCGTGGCGACGCTGGTGGGAGAACCGTTCGGTCCGAAGCGCCACCATCTGCTGACCGAGATTAAGGCGGTGACGTATCATCAACTATTCGTTGGCCGCGCGGACGGCGGATGGCGAGCGCGAATTATCTTCGACATTTAGGCCAATGGAACTGCTCAAGATAAACGACTGGCTGTGGGAAATCCCGCGCACCGGCGCAATGCGCGTGCCGGGGCGCGTGTACCTCTCCGAGGCGATGCTCGCGGGGGTGCGCGACGACCCCTGCCTCGAACAGGTGCGCAACGTCGCGTGCCTGCCGGGAATCGTCGGCTACTCGCTCGCGATGCCGGACATCCATTGGGGATACGGCTTTCCGATTGGCGGAGTCGCGGCGGTAGATGCGGAAGACGGCGTGATTTCGCCGGGCGGCGTCGGCTACGACATCAATTGCGGTGTGCGCCTGATTCGCACGCGGCTGCGCTTCGACCGAATCGCGCCCCATGCCGGCCGCCTCGCCGATGCGCTCTTTGCCGCGATTCCATGCGGAGTCGGCTCCGAGGGCGCGATTCCCGCACTTTCGCCGAATCAACTCAAGCAGATCGCGCGCGACGGATTGAATTGGGCGAAGAGCGAGGGCTACGCAAGCCCGGCGGATATCGATCACACCGAGGAAAACGGGTGCTACGCGCTCGCCGATCCCGATGCGGTCAGCGACGAGGCGTACCGGCGCGGGCGCAAGCAGCTCGGCACGCTCGGATCGGGGAATCATTTTCTCGAACTCGGCCGCGTGGACGAGATTTACGATCCGGCCGCGGCGACCGCGATGGGACTCGAGGCGGGCGCGGTCACGATGATAATCCATTCGGGATCGCGCGGTCTGGGCCATCAGACGTGCGACGATTACCTGCACACGGCGGGCGCCGCGATGGGCCGCTACGGAATCAATCTACCCGATCGCCAGCTTGCCGCGATGCCGATAAAGTCGCCGGAGGGACGCGCGTATATCGGCGCGATGGCGGCGGCGGCGAATTTCGCCTGGTGCAACCGGCAACTCATGATGCATCTGGCCGAGCGCGCCTTCATGCAAACGCTCGCGATGAGCGAGCGCGACCTCGGCTTCGCGCTGGTGTACGACGTCTGCCACAACATCGCGAAATTCGAGGAGCATACCGTCGATAACCGAAAGCGGATGCTGTGCGTGCATCGCAAGGGCGCGACGCGCTCGTTCGGGCCGGGCCATCCCGCGCTTCCGGCCGCGGTGCGCGCGCACGGGCAGCCGGTCCTGATCCCCGGCGACATGGGACGCTATTCGTTCGTGCTGTGCGGGACCGAACCTGCGATGCGCGAGACGTTCGGCTCGACCTGCCACGGCGCGGGCCGCGTGATGAGCCGGGCGCGCGCCAAACGGGAGATGCGCGGGCACGACATGATTCAGGAACTGGCGGGCGTGGGCGTTACGATTCGCGCGCAGGGGCGCGGCACGATCGCGGAGGAAATGCCGATCGCGTACAAGGACGTGGCGGAGGTGGTCGAAGTGATGGCACGGGCGGGCGTCAGCCGCAAAGTCGCCCGCCTCAAACCGTTCGCCGTGATCAAGGGCTAAGCGCCGCCAGCATCGCGCGAATCGCCTCGGCGGGGGAATCGGCCGCGAGGATCGCGCCGATTGCGGCGACGCCGGCGGCGCCCGCATCGAGCGTCGCGCTCGCGCGCTCGGGCGTTATCCCGCCAATCGCAAAGACGGGGATGCGGGCACCCTCACACGCGGCGGCGAGACCGTCGAGGCCGCACGCGAGGCCGGCGGGCGGCTTCGATATCGGATCGAAGACGGGACCATAGACGGCGAAATCGGCGCCGCCGCGCGCGGCGCGTGAGAGCTCCGCGGGCGAATGCGCCGACACACCAATCAACTTATCCGGGCCGAGCAATTTGCGCGCATCGCTCGCGCCGATCGAATCGGACGGCAGATGCACGCCGTCCGCATCCGCCGCGAGCGCAACGTCGGCGCGCCCATTCACGAGCATCGGCGTCCCGTATCGCGTGCATACGCCGCGCAGCTTGAGCGCGAGTTCGTAGAGCGCGCGCGCGGAAAGGTCCTTCTCGCGCAATTGGAGGGCGACCGCGCCGGCAGGTGAAAAATCGCGTCCGGCGGCCAGCGCCGCTTCGCACGCGGCAATCAGATCGCCGCGCTTCACCGCATGGCGATCGGTAATCAGGTAGAGGCGAAATCCTACGCGTGGGCGCGATGCCACGGGCGGCGTCCTCTTGCCGCTAATTCGACGCGGCGCCGGCAACCAGATGCGCCAGCTTCGCGGTGTCGATCTTCGCTTCCTTCTGGTTCGCGACCGCGACCAGCAGAATCGAGCCGGGGTGGAGGTATTTCTTCGCGACGTTCAGCACGCCTTCCTTGGTGACCGACTGGATGAGACTCGGATACTTGCCGGCGTAATCGAGGCCCAAGCCGTACAATTCGACCTGCTGCATGAAACTCGCGATCGAGCTCAGGCGATCGTATTTGAGCGGGAAGCTGCCGACGAGGAACTTCTTGGCGCTTTGCAGTTCGGCATCGGTGACCGGCTGCTCCTGAATTTTGCGGAGTTGTTGGAGAATCAGTTCGAGCGCCTGGTTGGCGCTGCGGTTTTTGGTTTGCAGCACGACCGAGAACGAGCCGGGGAACTTGCCGGCGTCGAAGCCGCTATTGATCGAATAGGCCAGTCCCTCCTTGGTGCGCACGATCTTCATCAGGCGAGAGGCGAATCCGCCGCCGCCCAAGATGTAGTTCATCACTTGAAGGCGGTAGTAGTCGGGGTTGGCGCGATCGATCCCGCCGAAGCCCAGCGCGATATTGGCCTGCTCGACGTTGCGATCGATGAGCTTCGGATGAAGCCCTGGCGCGATCGCGGGCGCGGCGGGAACCGCTTCCGGCGCGGGCGCCCCGCCGGGGAGAGCCGCCAGTTCTTTTTCCAGCGCTGCTTTAATTTCCGCAGCGGTGACATCGCCCGCCACCGCGATCACCGCATCGCCCATCCGGTAATGCTCGCGGTAGAAGGTGCGCACCTCGCCGGGCGTGAGTTTGGCCGCTGAATCCGCATAGCCTTCGGTCGGATGGCCGTAGGGCGAATCGGCCCCGAACAGCGCCTTGTCGAAGGCGACGTCCGCCACATAGCCGGGCTGCTCTTGCGCGGCCTTAATCCCCGCCACCTGCTCGGCGCGCTTGCGCTCGATGTCGGCGTCGCGCAGGCCCGGCTCGGCGAGGATTCCGGCCAGCAGCTTCAAGGTCGCGCCCTCGTATTTCTTGAGCGAGGTGAAGCCGGCGGTCGCGTAATCGCGGCCCGCGGCCACTCCGATCGAGCTGCCCATGAAATCGACTTTTTGGTTGAACTCGTTCGCGGTGAGGGTTTTGGTTCCCTGAGCGAGGCTCTCGGCGGTCAATTCGGCAAGGCCCTCCTTGCCCACCGGATCGCGCCGCGCGCCCGCGTCGAACGCGATCGAAAGCGTGACCATCGGCAACCGATGCTGTTCCGACACGAGCAGAATAGCGCCGTCGGAGAGCTTCATCCGCTTGATGTTCAGCGCATGGGCCGGTGCGGCAACCGCAACAATTGCCGCGGCTGCGATTACCGCCGCGGCCGCACGGAGACCGTTCATTCGTCGCGCGCTCATCGCATAGCCTCGTTCGCCGGAATCGGCTGCGACTCGATTCCAAGGCGGGCCGGGTCGCTTTCCCATGCGCGCCCGCCTGGGGCTGGTAGTGGCCACGCGGAGTTGTGAATCGCGCCGCCGGACGGCCCCCCTCCGCCGCCCTGGGTGGGAAGCAGGCCGGTCGGCACGAGAACGCCCTTGGTCATGTTGGTGGCAATTAGATATTTCTTCGCCACGCGCTGCACCTCGGCCGCCGTCACGCGATCGATGGCGGGAATGTACTGGTCGATCAGATGATAATTCCCCAGCATCTCGTAGATTCCCAGCATCATCGCCTCGTTGAAAATCGAATCCTGCCCGAAGACGAATTCCGCCTGTTCCAGATTCTTGGCTTTCTGCAATTCCTCGGCGCTCACCGGGTGGTCGCGCAGCGCGGCAACTTGCTTATCGACCTCGGCGAGCACCGCTTTCGCAGTAACGCCAGGGCGCATCTGCGCCGTGATTACAAACAGGTTGGGATCGAACGAAGTCATGTCGTAGCCCGCGTTGACATCGACCACCATCCGCTTGTCGATCACGAGGTCCTTGTACAAGCGCGCGCTCTTGCCGTCGGACAGCACTTCGCTTGCGATTTCGAGCGGAAATGCGTCCGCACTTTTCAAATTCGGAACGTGGAACGCCTCCTCGATCGCGGGCAGATTCGCCGCGTGGCGAACTTCGGCCTGCCGAAGACCGTCCTGCGGCGGTTCGACTTCGGTCACGGGAGGCGGCGGCTGGGGCGCATTCTTGACCGGACCGAACTCCTTGCGAATATCGTCCAGCACTTGCGCGGCCTTGAAATCGCCCACCGCGACGATTACCGCGTTGCGCGGCGAGTAATAGATCGCGTGATACGCCATCGCGTCCGCCCGCGTCAGCCCGGTCACGTCGTGAAACCATCCGATCACCGGCCAATGGTACGGATGCGCGACGAAGGCCTGCGCCCGGACTATCTCGTCGAGCGCGTCCTCCGGGTTGTCCTTGATGCGCATCCGGAGTTCTTCGAGTACGACCTGCTTCTCCATGGCGAAGCCCTGCGGATCGAAGTTGGCCATCCGGTCGGCTTCCAGCGTAATCGGGACGTCGAGGTGGTTCTTGTTGATGACCTCGAAGTAATCGGTGAAGTCGTCTTCCGTGAAGGCGTTATCCTCGCCGCCGTTTTCCTGAATAATGTTGGAGAATTCCTCGGGCTTGATCTTCTTGGTGCCGCGGAACATCAGATGCTCGCAGAGGTGGGAGATGCCAGTCTCGCCGAAATGTTCGTTGCGCGCCCCGACTTTGTAAAAGACGTTGAGGGTCGCGACCGGCGCCTTGTGATTTTCCAGCACCAGCACGCGCAGCCCGTTCGAAAGCGTTTCGGCCTTGACGCCGGTGGCGATTCCGGCGCGCGCGGACGACAGCGCGGCGAGCGGCAGAATCGCGCCCAGCGCCGTCGCCATCACGAGGCGGCGAAATTTCGCAAATATCGCGATGCACATGACGGCATTCATCTAAGTCCCCGGCGAACGGCAAAGTCAAGGAATGACGGTGCGGCAATTTGATTCGATGGGCCGGAGCCTGTCACAATAATCAAGAGACCGATGGCCGCGATTGCCGAACGACCGCAGGAGTTGCACGAAATCAAGGGCGTGCTGACGAAGTTCATGCGGATGCTGTTTCCGCTGGAATTTCGAATCGACGCGCTGCCGAATTGCGCGCCCGCGCTGCCGTTCCATTTTCCGCTCGCCGCCGGCGAGATGATCTATCTCCCCGAACGGGTCGAGCCGCTCGGCGGGCGCGGCGACGCCTACAACTATTATGTCGTCACCGCCGCGAACCTTGCGGCGCGCCACGACTTCGGCACGTTCAAACTGCGCCTGGCCGATCTTCCCGGATTCGAGGATCGCGGGGAAACCGGAGTCGAGGCGATCGACGGTTTCGTTGAGAACTTCGCCGATCCGGCGCTCGCGGGCGCGCTGATGCGGCTGATGGAATCGTCCCGGATCGACGCCGAACTCGCGCGCCGCTATCGGGGCCTCGCGCCGAAAATCGCGGAATTGAACCGCACGCTCATTCGCCGGCTCCATCCGGAATCGATTAGCACGATGCTCGTGATTGCCGCGCTCGATCTGCCAGATGGTGGCGCGGGTGCGTTCACGCGAATGGCATCCGCCTATTTCGCGCCCGTGCGCGCGCCCGGCGCGGACGTGCTCGCGAGCGCGCGGCAGGTGAGCGCGCTCTACGCTTGGATTCAGGACTTGATTCGCCGCGCGCGGGAATCCGATGCGGGACCGCTCTCGCCCGAAGAAGCCAAGCGCATGCGCAACGAATTGATCAAGGGGATGAAGGGCGCCGATACCGATGCGGGCGAGGAAATCGAAGACGGCGAGCCGGGCGAGGGCGGTGGCGAGCCGGACCAGAACGTCAGGATGGAAGCCTCCGGCCGCAGGAGCAAAGGCGGCAAGGGGCGCGCAATGTCACCGGAGGAATTGCGCAAGCTAATCGAGTCGGGCGCGGAGATCGAACCGTCCGAGAGCGGCGACTCGGCCGGCGGCGACGGGATGTACCTGACGCAGCTAACCAACAAGCAACTCGAAGAGCTGGCCGAGATGCGCGAGCAGTTGGGCGAGATCGGGCCGATCGCGTCGGCGGGCCGTTTGACGATGGGGCGCGGACGGCAGGATTCGTACTACTCCTACGACGAATGGGACTACGTGATGGGCGGATACCGCCGCGGCTGGTGCCGCCTGCGCGAGATTCCGCTGGTGGGCGACGGCGGGGATTTCTTCGCGAGCACGCTCGCGCGCTACTCCGAACTGCTGCCGGTCGTGCGGCGCAACTTCCAGCGCATCCGGCCCGCGTCGTATCGCATGGTGCGCGGGCTGGAGGACGGCGAGGAGATCGACCTGGAGCGGATGGTCGAGACGCGCGTGGCGCGCCGGATGGGCGAGATGCCCGATCCGCGCGTCTATCAGGCGCGCAAGAAAGAGGCGCGCGACGTCGCCACGCTCTTCCTGCTCGATATGTCGGCCTCCACCGATGAGCCGATCCATCGCGAGCCGCGCAAAACCGAAGGCGCCGACGACGACGATTGGATGAAGGCGTGGCAGCGCCGCCCGCAAGCCGCGAATCGCCCGCGGCGGATTATCGACGTGAACAAGGAGGCGCTCGTTATCATGGCGCAATCGCTCGAGGAGTTGGGCGATTCCTACGCGATCATGGGCTTTTCCGGACACGGCCGCGACAACGTCGAATTTTACGTCATCAAGGAATTCGACAACGAACTCTCCGACGAGGTGAAGGCGCGCGTCGGCGCGGTCGAGCCGAAGCGCTCGACCCGGATGGGCGCCGCGATTCGCCACGTGCGCGAGAAATTCAAGGACGTTAGTTCGCGCGCCAAGCATGTGATTCTGCTGAGCGACGGCTTTCCGCAGGACTTCGATTACGGCCACGACCGCCGCTCCAACGCCTACGGAATCCAGGACACGATGGTCGCGCTGAAGGAATTGGAGATGGCGGGCGTGCTGCCGTTTTGCATCACGGTGGATAAGACCGGCCACGACTACCTGCGCCAGATGTGCCAGTCGTCGCGCTACCTCGTAATCGAGGACATCGCCTCGCTCCCGCGCCAGTTGCCGAAGGTGTACGAACAAGTCGTGCGCTGGTAGGAGGCCGGGCAAAGCATCTCCGCCTTGCAATGTGTACGATACTCCCCTAGAATACATATCGAGGGAAGCGAATGCGGACCAATATCGTTATCGACGACAAATTGATGAAGCAGGCGATGCGGCTGTCGGGCGCCAAAACCAAACGCGAAACGGTGCAGCGCGGCCTTGAGATGCTGGTCGCGATAAAGCGGCAGGCGTCGATTCGCGAGTCTTTTGGCAAGCTCAAATGGGAGGGCGATCTCCGCGCGATGCGCCGCGACCGCTTTCCGAATCGATGACCGTCGCCGATTCCTCGGTCTGGATCGACCACTTCAACGGCCACGCCACTCCCCAAACGGCGCTGCTTCACCGCTTGGCCGAAACGGAGCGCCTGCTTATCGGCGATTTGATTCTGGCCGAGGTGTTGCAGGGCTTTCGCTCCGATCTTGATTTTTATCGCGCCCGGCGCGAGCTTGAGGCGTTTGAAATTCAGCCGATGGCGGGGCGCGATATCGCAATCGCGGCCGCCCGGAATTTCCGCGCGCTCCGCGCCAGAGGCGTGACCGTCCGCAGCACGATCGATGCGTTTATCGCGACCTTCTGCATCGCGAGAGGCCACGCGCTGCTCCATTCCGATCGCGACTTCGATCCCTTCGCGCGCCACCTCGGCCTCCGCGTGGTCAGCGCATAGCCTGGGCAATGTTCCATGTGCTCCCCACTTCCGGTAGGGGCGCG
>JBOHWK010000117.1:0-40903 GCA_050736715.1 Binataceae bacterium (SeqCode)
CCCGCCTCTTCAAGAATATGGAGACGCAATCCAATCCGTGGGGGATCGATTCCGGGCGGCGGTTCGAGTGGGCCGAACGGATGAACGTCCCGACCCTCGCCGACAAGCCCGACGCCGAGTTCCTCTACTACGTCGGCTGCGCCGGCTCTTACGACGATCGCAACAAGAAGACGACGCAGGCCTTCGTCCGCGTGCTGCAGAAAGCGGGCGTGGACTTTGCCTGCCTCGCGCGCGAGGAACTTTGCAACGGCGAAACGGCCCGCCGGCTCGGAAACGAGTACCTCTACCAGTCGATGGCGCAAACGCTGATCGAAACCTTTAACCAGCACAAAGTTCGTAAGATCGTCGTGAACTGTCCCCACTGTTTCAACACGATCAAGAACGAGTATCCGCAATTCGGCGGTTCATACGAGGTCATTCATGCCGCCGACTTCGTGCAGCAACTGATCGCTTCGGGCCGGCTCAAGATTTCTCCGGAATTCCAGAAGCGGACTGTGTACCACGACTCTTGTTACTACGGCCGTTACAACGACGTATTTGACGAGCCGCGAACGGTGCTCGAAGGCGCGGGAGCCCAAGTTCACGAGATGGAACGCCACCATCGATTCGGCATGTGTTGCGGTGCCGGCGGAGGGCGGATGTGGCTGGAGGAAGACCCGGATAAACGGGTGAATCTGCTTCGCACCGAGCAGGCGCTTCAGACCGACCCAGAGGCTATCGCCGTCTCCTGCCCCTTTTGTATGACGATGCTCTCCGACGGCATCAAGGCCAAGGACCTGGAGGAAAAGGTCCAGACCCTCGACGTGATGGAAATCGTCGACCAGGCTACCCGGAGCCCTGATGCGGAGTCTTGAGGAGACCATCTTCGCAGAGAGGATCGCAGCCTGTGCCGCTCCAACTTAATGGCCCCGATCCGTGCTATGTTCCTTTCCGCGGGGGGATGGCAGGACACGCGAAGCGCGCTCCGCGCCATCCCCGGCGCGGAATGCGTCACGGCCGAATGCCCCTTCTGCACGACGATGCTCGAGGCCGCGGTGAAAGCGCGCTTGCTGGAAGAGACGATGTGGGTGCACGGCCGCGCCGAACTGGTGGCGGAACCGGCCGGCGTCCCATCTAAGTAGCAACTAATGGAATACGCGGTAAAGAATTTCCGCGTAACAAATCCGCGTGACCGCTACGGCCTGCTCGCATTTCTCGCATATCTGAGCATCGCGCTCGCGCTTTTTGGCCCTCCGCTGCTCCGCGATTTTCGCGGTGTCCACGCCGGGCTGGGCGAAGACTCGACTATCTATATGTGGGACCTGGCGTGGTGGCCGTTCGCGATCGGCCGGCACTTGAATCCGTTTTACACGCGATACATTTGGGCGCCGCTGGGGATCAATTTGACGTGGACCACGTCGATTCCACTGCCCAGCATTCTGATGTGGCCGGTGACCGCGAGTTTCGGGCCGGTCGCCTCCTTCAACGTATTGACGCTCCTGGCCGCTCCGCTGGCTGGATGGAGCGCGTTTCTGCTCTGCCGCCACATATCGAAGTCCTGGTGGCCCTCGCTCCTGGGCGGGTACATTTTCGCGTTCACCAACGGGGAATTGATTCACGTGCTCGGCTCGCAGATGCAGATGTCGCTGATTTTCCTCGTCCCGCTGGTCGCGCTCGTTGTGGCTCGCGCGATCGATGGGAAGATCGGAACGGGCGCGCTAGTGGCCGCGCTTTCCGCCCTGCTTGCCGCGCTATGTCTCATCTCGATCGAGTTGCTGGCCACGATGACATTCTTCGGCGCGGTGACGATCGTTATTGCGTGGCTTTTTGCGCCAGCCGGCCCAAGGCAAAATCTCGTCCGCAGCGGCATTCCGATGCTTTCCGCATATGCCGTTGCGGCGGTCATAGTTAGTCCATTCGTATACTGGCTGGTTATGGTAGGCGCGCCGCACGGGCCAATCGTGCCGGCGCAAGCGGCATCGCTGGATTTGCTCCAGTTTGGTGGATATGGAAAACCCCCGCCCAATCTTCCAATGTTGGCCATCGCGGCCTTTTATGCTTGGCAAAAATGGCGGACCCGCACCGCAAAAGTCCTTCTCGTTTCATTTATAACTATTTCGACCTTCGCACTTGGGCCGCGCCTTCATGTCGATCGCGTGGCGCTCTTTCCACTTCCCGGGGTGGTTATCGCGCACCTTCCCCTTATCGACAAGGCAATTCCAGCGCGTTTCGGACTGTATAGTATCCTCATTCTGGGCATCATTGTGGCAACCTGGCTCGTGTCGAACGGCCTAAGCAAAAGCGCCAACCTTGCAGTCGCCGCGATCGTTGTTTCCTTTACTGTGCCAGGCTTGCTGTCGCGCGGATGGCACCGGCCAGCCGCGATTCCGACCTTTTTTACCAACGGAATGTACCGGCGCTACCTCACGCGCGATGAGAATGTGCTCGTAATCCCCTTCGGGTGGCGCGGCGACAGCATGCTCTGGCAGGCCGCAGCCGGGATGTACTTCCGAATGGCCGGGGGCTACATGGTGGCGCATCCGGAGGAATTCGACCGGTGGCCAATCCGGCGCGTGTTTTACTGGCGCGCCTATATGCCCGACGCACCGGAGCAACTCGCGGCGTTTATGGCTCACCATCAAATCGCCACGGCGATTGTTGCCGACAGCGATCTGGACGCGCGCTGGTGGAATGGAATTCTGCCCGCCCTCGCGAGCACCGAACATCACGTTGGCGGAGTGGCGGTGTACCGCGTCAGTCCGTCCGCGCTTGCCCCATACCACGATGTGACCGCGGCGCAAATGCGGCGGCGCGCCGGCATAGCCGCGATTGATAGCCTCGTGCTGGCCGCCGGCCAATGGCTATCGAGCGGGCATAAGCTGGAGAACCTCACGGCCTACACGGCGCTTCAAGCAGGTTTGCTCAAGCCGTCCTGGTGCGCGGGAGAAAAACACGATTTGTTTACCGGTATGCCGGTATTACTAGCCGATCCGCATAGCGACTGGTTTTGTTTTGCATTACTCAGTGGACGGCCGGACGGGCGGCGGCTGGTGGTTGGACTATTGGACAGATACGCCAACCTGGGCGCCGCCGCCGCCCGTTATCGCGGCGCCGCGAACCATATTTATTTTCCATACCCGCACGATTTGCTGTCGCCCGGCGCCGCCACGCCTCCCGCGGGCCGACAGGCGGCTTTGCAAATGGAATTCGCTCCCGGTCAAATTCCCTCGCTCGCCGCGCGGCTCCGGCCCGTGCCGGAAGCGCCGCCGCCCGGCGCGGCGCATCCGATTCCGCCGTGAGTGGATGAAGGCCTTCCGCTCTTGCGAACCGGGCTAATCGCCGTGGATGCGCCGCAACTGGGCGCGAATTTCGGCGGCGGCCTCCGCACCGCCGGGAACCGACTCGGCCTGCTTGAGCGCCGCCTCGGCGGTGCTCGAATCGCCTGCCGCGTCCGCGGCAAATGCGAGTTGTGCGGCAAGGCGGATAACTATCGTGGGCGGCTTATTCTTAAGCAACGCCAAGCCTGCTGACATTTCGCGCAAACCCTCGACATGATTGCCGAGGCGGTTGTCCGCCATTCCCAGATTATAGAGATCGACCCCGTTACCGGGCGCAAGCTTGACCGCGGTCTCAAGCTGGCGGCGCGCGTCCGGATAGTCGTTTTTCGCCTCCAGCGCCAGCGCGAGCCGCTGATGCCAAACTTCGGCGTTGGGGTCGATTGCGGTGCATTGCGAGTAGAGGGTCACGTCGTCGCGCCAGAAGTGCTCGACGTACAACAATCCCACGGCATATCCCGCCGCGACCACTGCGGCGGCGATCCATGCCGCGTTGGCGCGCGAGCGCACGTTGCCGGCGCTCATCGAAGCCCCTCCTTGCGCGAAGCTTACCGCGAGATCCGCCAATATCAGGCAGAATCCGAACGAGGCGAGATAGAGGTAGCGGTCTTGGATCGCGGATTCCGCCAGCAGGCCGCCGAGATTGAGCATCGGCGCGATCGTAATCAGGAACCAAGCGGCGCAGAACAGGTACAGGCGGCGATGGGGAAAGCGCCGCAGCAGGAGAAATCCCGCCGCGCACAATGCGGCCAGCCCGAGAACCGGGACATAGAAGCCGGTGGATGCGATGCTATGAACGATTCGCAGCGGATGCGCCGGACCGGCCCGCCACGGCATCGCGAGCACCATTACATAATCGGCAATTGCGCCGGGAATCGTCAGTGCGACCTCGAGCGCCGATAGATGCGTGTAAGGATTGGGCCGCGTGATGAAGCCGAGCACCGCGATTCGCACTGCAAGGTAGGCCACCGCGAGAATCGCGTAGGGCCACGCCGCGGCGATAGCATCGCGCAAGGAGCCCCCTCCCCCTAAAGGGAGAGGGCGACTTTCGGAGTTGCGTTCCCCCTTCCCTGAAGGGGAAAAGGGACGTGGGGTTAGGTCTGCGATTGCAGGAAATAAGAACGCGTGCGCCGCAATCAGGACCGGGAACGTCACCGCGCCCTCATGGCTGAGCAGCGCGCCGACAGTTAGCCCCATCGACACCATGAACCATTTTTCGCGGTGCGGATCGGCTGGCGGGCACGCGGCGCGGCGCAGAAAAAACTCGAAGGCGCCCAGTTCGAACGCGGCGCCAAGCGGCAACGGGATCGCGGAGAGCCACACGATTGCCTCCGCATGCGGCGGCATCGCGGCGAACAGCGCGGCGGCGATTATTCCCGTGCGGCGGTCGCCCGCCAGAAGCGCCGCGACCCGGAAAACCAGCCATACCACGAGCAGATGCAGCGCGATCATCGCCGTGTGCCATCCCGCCCCATTCAGCCCGAACAAATGAAAATTGATCGCGAACCAAATGTCCTGCAGCGGACGATAGAACGCGCCTTGCGGAAGATGCTTAGGATCGCGGAACCACCACGAATCGTGGATCATCGACTTCCAGAAAAACGACCATTGGCCGAGGTAGCGGTTGTGAACGATCATGTCGTGATCGTCGTAAACGAAATCGTAGTTAAGCGCGGGACTGAAAATGAGTGCGGTGGCGGCCAGGATCGCGGCCAGCAGCGTAGTTTCGTTTCGAAAGGCGGGCAGGCGCATCGCGGGCGCATGATGCGCCCCGCGCCGCGCCGCGGACGCGGTGATCTTCTCCCTGCCGCCTTGAAGACGGCGGGCGGTCTTGCTGCGCTTCGGCGCCATCGGGGTTAATTCTTGCGGTATAAACCGGCCCGGCGCAAATCATCCAAGCCGCCGCGATTTCGAGGTTCACCGGCCGTTCCGAGTCTAACCGCGCGCGGCAAAAATTAATTGTGCGCGATTATTATTTCGCGATCGGCTCGCGCTTTGCCGAAGCGACGAGCATCTTCCAATTCGCGATCCAGGCTTTCGCCTTCGCGTCGTAGCTCATCTGCTTGATGATTTTGTAGGTGCCGGTCACCTGGCCCGCCGACGTCATGTGCCATCCCTGGTCTTCGGGTCCATGAATACCGAAGTCGAACTTCAAAGAGTCGTCGGTAAGAGAGTTTTCAACAGCGTCGGGAGTGTTTTCTCCGGGCCTCAATTTGCGCCGGTACCAATCTTCGGGCGATTCAATTTTTACTTCTCCGAAGTTCTTCGGGTCAAGCGCGAACACAATATCGCCTTGGCCCCACCCCGACCAATTCCACGTGACTGCGACGAACTGATCGGACTCATAATGAGTCGCCCCTTCGCCAGTAACGACCGCCCTTGACTTGAAGAGGATTGGTTGCCGATATACCTGATCAAACGTTACGTCAGGACCGTCAGTATAGATTTGTTTGTATTGGTTGTCGCCGGTTCTTTTCCAAATCGCGAGATATTCCGGTCTAAAGCCACCAAGACCGTTGAGGGTTGCCTGGTAAATTGTAACGAGGAACTGCGCCTCCGGCTCGGGGGTGAGGTTGTGGCCGAGAGAAACCATCTGCTTTAGTTGTCCCTGGTATTTTTGATCCTCGCTCATGAATTCGAGGGGACCAACAATATCTTCCATGCTATACCGCTTGGCATTCGCCTTTGCAGCTTGTCTGGCTGCCTCTTCTTCCTCGGCCTGGCCTTCCCGATCCAGTTCAGCGCTCGCGGCGCGCTCGGCTTTACCTCCGACAGAGTAAAGACCGACCCATAGGTCCAGAGCCGCGTCCTTCCTGACTTGGGCGTCCGTATCCTTCAACGCGACGGTGAGCGCATGCACCGCTTCGGTCAGTATCCTTGAGGCGGCGCAGCAATATGGGCAGCAATTCCTTGCACGCCGGATCGATCTCGACGAGAGTGCTTAGCGCCTGATTGCGGACATCGCGGCCGGGATCCCTCAGCAGAGCCACGAGACCGGGCACCGCACCCTTCATGTTCAGCCGAATTGCACCAGGAGGATAGACGTTTCCAACCTGATCTATAGCTTTCGCGTCTCCCAAGCGGATTTCGGGATTGCTGTCCTTGAGAGCGCGCAGCAATAGAGGCATGGCGGCGGCTTCTGACCAATGGAACTGAAGCGGCGCTTGTTTCCGGACATCATTGTGGTCATTTGCAAAGGCGCGAATCAGAATCGGCCAAATCACCCATGCTTGGTTTGGTGGCGCGCCGATCTCCGCAACGCGGCCGGGACCATGGGGGTGGCTCCAATGCACGGGCGGCCGCGCCATGCCGCCCAAGGCGCCGAGCGCTTGGCCCCGAATGTTTTGGTCATCGTCGTCAATCGCGTGTTCAAGTGCCGGAATCGCATTCGGGCCCGCGTTGGCCAGAACTTGGATGGCGAGCTCCCGGACCGCGTCGTCCGGATTCTTCATCGCGCGCGCCACGATCGCGAGTTCCTTCGGCGTCATCGGCCGAATTTTCAGCAAGGCGTCGGTCGCGGCTTCCCGCCGATCGAGATTGGAACCTTGCAGTTCGCGGACCAGCTTGGCGACCTTCGCGGATGAATCCGGCGCGCGATTATGACGCTCTGCGTATGCCGCGACCGTGAAAGCCGCGAGCAGCGACATGGCGAGCGCAAGAACCAGCCCGAGCTTTAACATTGCCACCCTTTTAGGAATCATCGGGGCATGAAACTCCACCGGCGCGTGCGGCGTCGATTCGCGCGGTGGAATGGCCCCGCGATCAGACGCGCTTCGGAGGCATCGCGTGGCGCGCGAGTTCCGCCGCTTGCCGCGCGGCGGCGGCGTAATGGCACTTCAGATGCACCGGAGGATCGTCAACTGCCCGCGTGCCGAAACCCAGCATCTGCCCGCAATGAGCGCACCGCAACGTCGCGCGTGCCCGCACCGCCTGACACTCGCGGTGCGCGCATGAGCCACGGCACGGTCCGCCTGGCATCCCGGGCGATGGAATCGTAATAACTTCCATCTCACTTTCTCCCTCAACTTCGATCCAAAACGATCGAGTCGATCTCACATACCTTAGACGAATCTACTCCCGTATTCGTTACAAGTCACGATGCTGAAAAGCGGGCTTTGTCAAATAGTAGCAAAATCCGCAAGGATGGCCGCAAATTCGGCCTCACCCCGCACCGGAAAGAGAAGGATTTTCATCCCGGCACACCGGCTCGCGCGGCACCCGGCGCGCGAGTCAGCCACGCTTTGGGGCCGCAGGGGGAGGCGCGCTTTCCGCCTGCCGGCGGTTGTTCGCGCCATCGCGGCATTTTAAGTGTTCCGGCGGATCGATCACGACCCGGTTGCCGAAGCCCAACAATTGCCCGCAATCAGCGCATCGCAGTCCCGCCCGCGCTCGCATCTTCAGGCACTCCGGATGGCCGCACGAACCTCGGCATGGGCCATCCGGACTGCCTGGAGATGGAATCGCAACGATCTCCATCTTGCTGTCCTCCTAAAATTTTAGTCTCAACGATAACGACTGAGCATCTCTCCAAGCTTGATACTAATCTACGCATCGGATGGTTACAAGTTACGATCTGAACGGCAAAACCTTGGCAAACGGTGTCAAAAAGCTCCTGGAAACGCCGGAAAATCCGCTTGATCTTGATGAAACAACAGGTAAGAACTTTCAGTATTCGGATGGCGGCTGCGGCCGTTACGACAATCGCGCGCCGGGCGCAATCTCGCCGGCGGCGGCAAGTTCGGCAGGCGCCGCCTTTTTGGGATTGGGATCGATTCGCACCCGCTTTGCAATTAGCACCCCGCCGTTCAGAGCGATTTTCATTCCCGCCTCATCGATCGCGACGATCGTTCCCGGCGGCGCGCCGGCGGACGCTTCCGCGAGCGCCGTCTCGTACAATCGAACGCGCTTGTCCGCCAGCATCGCGAATGCGCCCGGCTGTGGATCGCATCCGCGGACCAGATTGAACGCTTCGCGCGCCGGCTTCGTGAAATCGATCTTCGCGTGCTCGTCGCGGCATGGCGGTTCGTAGGTCGCCCGGCTCTCGTCCTGCGCGATCGCGGGCGGGTTGCCCGCCTCGATTAGATCGATCGCCTCGACTAGCGCATCGATTCCGAGCGGGAAGAGCGTATTGAAATACAGCGAGCCTACGGTGTCGTTCGCACCGATCGGGACGCGCTTCTGAATCAGGATCGGGCCGGTGTCGATGCCCTGGTCGGGCCAGAACCAGGTGACTCCCGTCTCGGCGTCGCCGTGGATGAGCGCCCAATTGATTCCGCTGGCGCCGCGATGGCGCGGGAGGAGCGCGGGATGAAAGCAAATCGCTTTGCGGCGCGGGAGATAGAGAATCCGCTCCGGGACGATGATCGTCACAAACGCGAGGACCGCCAAGTCGGCGTTCAGCGATTTGAAGTGTTCGAAAGCGGCCTCGCTCTTGAACGATTTGGGCCGGCTGAGCGGCAGGCCCATCGCGCGCGCCTTCGCCGCAAGCGGATCGGCCTTGCCTGAGGGCGAATCGGGAGGCGCGAAAACGTGGACGATCTCCTCCCCGTGCTCGATTAGCGCCGCGAGCGATCGCTCCGCGAACGCCGCCTGCCCGATCAGTGCGATTCGCAATTCGGCTTGCTCCCGGATTGCACGCTACCAGACGGCAATTCGGGTTGCACGCGGACGGCTCAAGGCTGCGCCAAGGTTGACATGGGTGGCGGCGGGCCGCTTTGATTGCGGATCGATGCGAATCTTCCGCACCGCCATTCCGGCGATCGCCGGTGCGATCGCGATCGCCGCTATGTTGCCGCCACGCGCCGCCGCGCGGGATCGCGGCCGAATCGTGGTCCTGATGGTATGGGACGGCTTGCGCCCGGACGCCGTGACCGCGCGCGACACGCCGAATCTCTACCGGATGGCGCGGGCGGGGGTCCGCTTCGATCGCAATCATGCGGTCTTTCCCACCGTCACGCTGGTCAATAGCGCGGCGCTCGCCACCGGCGCGCCGCCGGGAATCAACGGACTGGAAGGCAACACGATTTACGCAACGCCGCCCGGCAAGCCCGCCAAAGGCCAGCCTGCGGGGAAGCTCGTCTCGCTGGAGCACTCGGCGACAACCATCGCGCTCAATGCGCCGGACTTCTACGCGGGGCGGCTGTTGGGAATCGATACGATTGCGCAGGAGGTCGAGCGCGCGGGCGGTTATCTCGCCGCGATCGGCAAGCATGGACCGGCGCTGATGTTCGACAACCGCCTGATGACGATCGCGCATGGCAAGGATGAACTGGGCGAGCCGGATCGGAATTATCTGTTCCTGTCCGATGACCTGGCCGAGCCGCAACCCGCCGAGGCGAAGCTGCTTGCGGCGATTCCTCCGGTGGAAAAGTCGGGCGTAATCTACGGCGCGCGCGACGCCTACTTCACGCGAATCGCCGCCGACGATGCATTGCCGGCGGCGATTCGCGCGTCGAACGCGGGTCATCCCGCGCTGATCGTCCTGTGGCAGCACAACCCCGACATCACGCAACACGCGGCGGGATTGGGCACCGCACCGGCGCTGGAGGCGCTCGCGATGTGCGATCGCAACCTGGGTGCGCTCCGCGCCGCGATTCGCGCCGATGGCGCCGCCGATCGCACCGACCTGATCGTCGTCTCGGACCACGGCTTTGCGACGATTCGAATGCGGATCGATCTGTCGGCGCTCTTGGCATCGGCGGGGATCGAACATTCTCCATCGAGCGGCGGCATTATCGTCGCGCCCAACGGCGGCGCCGACTTGGTTTATCTTTCGCGCGCCGACTTCCCAACCGCGGCGGCGCGCCGCGCGATTCTGCAAAGGATCGTCAATTTTGCCGAGGCGCAGGAATGGTGCGGGCCGATCTTTTCGCGCGAGCCGGCGGACCAGCCACCCGATCCGCCGCACCGCCATCGCGAGCACCGGCATCGAGCGCGACGGCATCGCGAGTTGCCCAAGCCCTACTTGGGATGGATTTTCGGGACGTTCAGCCAGTCCGCGGTTGGACTGTACAATCCCACGCGCTCGCCCGACCTAATCATCTCAATGCTTGAGCTTCCCGATATCGACAACCGCAAATACACCGGCCCCGGCAAGCCCGCCTTCTTGCTCGGCGCGCACGGCGAAGTCGCGACGCCGAATCGCTCGGCGCCGCTGGTGCGCCCGGTCAAGGGAGTAATGTACGAGGACAGCGGCGCCAGCACCCGATGGTCAACCGGGATGGGAATGCATGGCGCGGCGGGCGCGCGCGAGATTCACAACTTCCTTGCCGCGATCGGGCCGGACTTTCGCCGCGGCTTCGTCGATCTCACGCCCACCGCCAACACCGATGTCGCGCCGGGGATCGCGCATCTGCTGGGAATCCCGCCAAACAGCGGACCCGGCGGCCTCGTACCCACGGGCCGGCAATTGACCGAGGCATACGCGGCGGGGCGCCACGCGGCGCCGCGGGCGCAAATCGAAACGATGACCGCGACGCTGACGCTGCAAGGGGTCGAGGCGATTTCCAAGATCCGCATCGTTCATTGCGGCGGCGAATCCTACCTTGACGGTTCGAGCGTCGATCGGAAGCCGCTCGGCAGTTCGCCCTAACCGGCGTATGCTATCCTGACAATTTGCGGCGCGCGCGGCGGGGGATCCGGCGCGCCGGGCACAACCTACCGGAGGCCTGAATGATTAAGCGATTCTTCAAATGGATTCTGCGAACCGCGCTGATGCTCATCGTCCTGTTCGTGGTCATGCTCATCGCGGACTACTTTTCGCATCGCCTGGAACCCGGCTCGGTCCTAAAGGTCACGCTCGACGGCCCGGTCGTCGAGCGCGGCGCGACGGGATTGTTGAGCCTGTTCGAGCCTACGGAGACCCCGCTCGATCAACTCCGCAACGCGATCGGCAAGGCGGCCCAAGACCCGCGAATCGTGGGCCTGGAAGTCAAGGTGTTCGATCCGGAGATGGAATTTGCGCAGGCGCAGGAAATCTCGGCGCTCGTAAAATCGTTCCGCAAGAGCGGCAAATGGACCGCCGCCTATGTCGAGTCCGCCGGCGAGGGCGCTCCCGGAAATCTTCCCTACCTCACCGCGGCGGCGGCCGGAGAGGTGTCGCTGATGCCGCAGGGCGAGCTCGATCTGATCGGCGTCGGCGTCCGCGAACTGTTCGCGCGCGGCACGCTCGATTGGCTCGGCATCACGCCCAATTTCGTTTCGATCGGGCAGTACAAGGACGCGGCGAATCTATTCATGGACAAGGATTTCACTCCGGCGCAAAAGGAGGAGGACCAGGGGCTGGTGGATAGCCTGTACAACCAGCTCGTGGCGGGAATCGCCGGGGAGCGGAAGCTTACGCCCGATGCCGTGAAGGCGCTAATCGATCGGGCGCCGCTGATGGCAACCGCGGGGCTTAAGGCGCATTTGGTGGATCGCCTCGAATACGAGGACCAGTTCGACAATCGCATCAAGCACTTCGGCGGCCACGAGCACGCGATCGTCAATTACCGGAACTATGTCAGCCCGCGCCTGCTGTCCGGATTCGGCGGTGGACCGAAAATCGCGGTGATTTACGGCGTGGGCGCGATTCAGCGCGAGAGCGGCGTAAGTCCGCTTACGGGGCCGAGCGGCAAGTCGATGACTCCGGGGGGAGTCGGCGAGGCGTTTGCCAAGGCGCGCCGCGACGATTCGATCCGCGCCGTGATTTTCCGCGTCGATTCCCCCGGCGGGTCGGTGATCGCCTCCGAGCTAATCCGCCGCCAGGTCGAATTGACTGCAAAGAAAAAGCCGGTCGTCGTCAGCATGTCCGGCTATGCGGCGTCTGGCGGCTATTGGGTTTCCACCCCGGCGGCGAAAATTATCGCGGATCCGGGAACGATTACCGGCTCGATCGGCGTGCTCGGCGGCAAGTTCAACATTTCGCCCGCCGCGGAGAAGCTGTACCTCAACAGCGGCGCGATAACCCGCGGCGCGAACTTTGAGATGTTCGACGCCTGGACCGACTTCACGCCCGGCCAGGCGCGCCAGTTTCAAGACCAGATCGGCCAGACCTACCAGGATTTTCTCAAGATCGTCGCCGCCGGCCGACACCTGAATCTCGAACAGGTCGAAGCGGTGGCTCAGGGACGGGTCTGGACGGGCGAGCAGGCCGAACCGCTGAAGCTGGTCGATTCGCTGGGCGGCTTCGATGACGCGCTCGCCGCCGCAAAGCGACTCGCGAAATTGCCGCCCGAGGCCAAAGTTCAATTGGTCGAATTGCCCGCGCAGCCGGGCCTGATGGAAACGCTCCTCTCGCGGCGGTTTCTGGTGACGTTAACGGCGCGGCCGGCCGCGAAATTCACCGCGCCGATTTATCAGGCGATCGTCGCGGCGATGACCGGACACGGCCTCATCAGCGCGGCCTACTGCCCGGTGGTGCCCATTATCTAGGAACGCTTGAGGTGTGGCGGACGGCAATCGGACTGGCGATGGCCGCGTTGACAGGCTTGGGGTTCTATCTTGTTGCGCGGCGCCGCTACAAATGCCCATATTGCGGGCGCTTCGTAAGATGGAGCGACATCGACTGTCCGCATTGCGGCAATGACATGAAGTTCCGCCATCGCGCCGGCCCGGAATCGGGGCCGCCGCCGCGCCGCCGGGATCGTGGCGGGCATTAACAACGGGACAAATAGATCCTATAAGACCTATTCCCTGCCGCCCCGCGCTAAGGCCGACACTCGCGGCAAATGCCGTACAGTTCCAGTTTGTGCCGAGTCAGCGTGACGCCCAAGTCGCGTGCGACCAGATTTTGCGTGCGCTCGATCGCCGCGTTCTCGAACTCGATAATCTTGCCGCATCGCTCGCAGATGAAATGGTCGTGATGGCGCGGCCCCGCCGCCTCGTAGCGCGCCTGCCCCTCGTCGAAATGGCGCTCGTAGAGGAGCGAGCATTCCTTCAGTAGGCGCAGCGTGCGGTAGATCGTCGCGTAGCCGACGTGCGGGCTGATTTTCTTGACTTCGGCGTAAAGCTCCTCGGCGCTGATGTGGCGGCCGATCTCGAAGAAGACCCGCGCGATATCGTCGCGCTGCGCGGTCGATTTAAGCCCGCGCTCCTTGAGCCGCGAATGGAACTCCGTCATTCGCTCTTGCGCGCCGATGGCGGGTTCGCGGCCAGTTGCGGCATGGCCGCCCGGCGGGATTTCGGCCGCCCGGTGCGGCATCTCAGTTCGCCGCGGAAACCGGGTCCGCGGGCATCGCCCCGAGCGCCCGGCGCGCCGCCGGGGACAGGTAGATCGATTCCAGATCGCACCCGCGCAGCGCCAGCGCGATCACTTCCAGTTGTTCGGCGGCGGGCAACTCCGGATCGACGATCACGAGGTTCTTTTCGCGCAATCGGCACGCTCCGCCGCGCACGCGATAGCCGACCTCGCGTAGAATCCGCTCCCGCCGCACCTCAAGCCCGGTGCGCCGAGCGGCCTCTTCCAATTCCTCGACCAGCCGCATCGTCCTGGTTTCCGCCCGTTCGCTCACTTATCCGCCCTCTTGAGAGCCACCCGCGCCGCGTGGTATCGGGGTTCTGCGGACGGAGGCAGCCGCTTTGATCAAGAAAATTCTCATCGGCATCGATACCTCCGAACATTCCCGCAACGCCCAAGCTTACGCCTTTCATCTCGCCCGTCAATTCGGCGCGTCGCTGGTGGGTTTGCACATCGTCGATATCGTCTCGATCGAAGGTTCCTTCTTCCATGATATATCAGGTTCGCTGGGCTTGGAGCCATATCTCGATTTCTCCTCCAAGATGCGCGAAGTACTGACCGGGCGCGGGCGCGAAGTGCTGGCCGAGTTCGCCGAAGCCGCCAAGCGCGAAGGCATCCCCGCCGAGACCGTGCTCGACATGGGAATCGTTCCCAATCAAATTTGCGAACGCGCCAAGGGCGCCGATCTCGTAATAATCGGCCATCGCGGAGTGAACGAGCGCTTCTCCACCGGATTGCTCGGCTCGACAGCGGAAACTGTGGCGCGCAAATGCCCGCGCCCGGTGTTCATCTCGCCCAAGCAATTCCGGGAAATCAACCGCCCTGTGCTCGCCTACGACGGCAGCGAGCGGTCGGCGCGCGCGATGCGTGCGGCGGCGGAATTTTCCAGCGCGATCGGCAAGCCGCTGACCGTTATAACCGTGGCGCGCGATCCCAAGCTCGGAGAGCGGACGCTCGCCGAGGCGCGCGCCTACTTCGAGCCGTACACGCCCAAGGCCGAATTCAAGCTGATCGCGGGCCACGCCAACGAAGAGATTATGAAGTATCTCAAGGAGAACGATTCCGACCTGTTGTTTATCGGCGCATACGGCCACAGCCGGATAATCGAGATGGTGCTCGGCTCAACCACGGAATACGTGCTCCGCAACGCTCCCTGCCCGGTCTTTTTGTCGAGATAAAATTCGGCGATTAAACAACCCGCACTTGCCTTGCGCCGATCGCGCGGGGCGGACATCCTTGAATTATCATGCAACCGATCAATCGCCGCCCAATTCTCAAGCTTGGCAATGCCGATATCGGCGTCGAGCAGGCCCATCTGCCCAACGGCGTCGATATCGAGCTGGCCGTAATCCGCCATCCCGGCGCGAGCGCAATCGTCGCGCTGGGCGCGGACGGCAAGATCGCGCTCCTAAACCAGTATCGTCATGCGATCGGCGGCTATCTGCGCGAGATTCCGGCGGGATGCCGCAATCCTGGGGAAGATTTCCTCCAATGCGCGCGGCGCGAATTGGGCGAGGAGGCGGGGCTGGCGGCGGCGCGATGGGACCGATTGGGCGAGATCGTCACGATTCCGAGCGTGTGCGACGAACATATTGCGCTGTTCCTCGCGCGTGACCTGTCCGAAGGCGTTGGCACGCTCGACCATGACGAGGTGATCAGTTGCGCACATATGCCGTTCGAGGAAACATTCGAAATGATCCGGCGCGGTGAGATCGTCGATGGAAAGACGATCGCCGCGCTCTATCGCGCCCGCGATTTTCTGGAACTGGAAGCGCGCCCCGCCCAAAAACCGGCAGTGGAATGACGCGCCGGCCCGAGGAGCGGCAGCCTATTCGATTTCAACTTCGTGCGGGAAGAGGAAGGTCGTGGCGCCGTCGTCGAATTGCACCAAGTACATGCGCCGATCGAGATTATCGACTTCGCGCAGGATTCTCGGATGCTCTCCGACCCGGGGGCGTCCCTCGTGATCGCGCACGGGTTTCACGAGTTTGCATCGCGCCCCAACCACCACCGCCGCCTCTGAATTTTCACTCGCCATCAGCATAACCCCGTCCTCCCCTCCGGCCCAGTCAGGACTCCCCTGCCGAACCCAGCGTTAAACCTAGCAAGCATCGGGCCTAATCTTTAGACGTTGCGGCAAGCGCCGTAATTCGGCCATCGCGCGCGGCGGACACCGAAATCGCGCGATTTTTCGCGATCGTAATATTGGCGCGTGAATTAACCGGTTCGTGGCTGGATTGGCGTGGATCGTGCGCTGCCTGAAATCGTTTACCTACCGCTTCGATTTGCGGCATTGCGGGTTTCCGCGCGGCTCGTGCGGTCGCCGCGCGAAGCGATAATTTGCGCCGATGCAACGCGCGCTGCGCCGGATGCAACTTGACACGCCGCCACGGAAAGTCGTGCCGGCGGTGGCGATTTGTTTCCGTTGCGTGTATGAAATGGGTTGATTGCGGCCGCGGAAGATAGAAAACTTGGAGAGATGATGGCTACGGTCCAATTTCAGGCAAGTGCGATTTTTCCTCCGCATCCGGCCGGCCTCGCAACTTGCCCGATCGGGAGCACACGAACGATGCGGACCGGGTTGGCATGGGCCGTCAGAACATTGATTGCGGCGGCCGCGATCGTGGCGGTCGCGGGATGCTCGGGGCAGCCGCTCTCGACGCGGGAGAAGGGGACCTTTATCGGAACCGGGTTGGGCGCGGCAACCGGCGCGATTATCGGCGCCGCGGTTGGAGCACCCGGTGCGGGCGCGGCAATCGGCGCGGGAATCGGCGCGCTCGGCGGCTTCGCGGTGGGCAACGAGATGCAAAACCGGGAGACGCAGCAGACGCAGACGCAGGCGCAAATCAGCTCCCAGCAAAAGCAAATCGAGCATCAGCAGCGGCAAATTCAACAACTCAAGCAGCAGAGCGAAACGGAGTAATATCGAGTGACGGAGGGGTGAATTATGCGTAATCGAAAAATTGTCATTGGCGTGCTGGCGATGGCCGCATTGTTTCTGGTGGCGGGATGCAGCGGGCAGCCGCTCACAACCCGCGAGAAGGGCACCTACGGTGGCGCCGCGATTGGCGCCGGCACGGGCGCGCTGATCGGCGGAGTGGTGGGCGGATGGCCCGGCGCGGCGATCGGAGCGGCGGCGGGTACGGCGGTTGGCGGCGGCACCGGGTATCTCATCGGGAACTCGATGCAAAATAACGAGAATGCCAACAAGCAGACCCAGCAGCAACTTCAAACGCAACAGCAGGAAATCGAGCAGCAGAAGCAGCAAATCGAGCAGATGAAGCAGCAGGGTGAAACCGAATAGGGCCGCCCTGCGTATTGTTCAGAGGTAAGGAGGTGCTCCGATGCGGAAAAAACAGATGATTCTTGGAGTTCTTGCTTTGGCTGGAACGTTCGCGCTGGCGGGATGCACTGGGCAGCCGCTCTCGACTCGCGAGGAGGGCACGCTCGGCGGCGCGGCGCTTGGGGCCGGAACGGGCGCGCTGATCGGCGGAGTTACCCATGGCGGAACGGGAGCGGCGGTCGGCGGGCTGATCGGCGCCGCGGCGGGCGGCGTGGGCGGATATGCAGTCGGCAACTCGATGCAGAATCAGCAGAACGCCACTCAGCAGACCGAGCAGCAGATTCAGCAGCAGCAGCAAGAGATCGAGCAGCAAAAACAGCAGATTCAGCAAATGCAGCAGAATAACGAAACCGAGTAGCTCCGCGCCGCTCCCCGGAATCGAAACCGGAGCTGCCCCCTAAGCGAGGGCGTCTCCGGTTCTTTTTTCCACCCGCCGAATGGCCCGCCGGATAATCAGGCGGCGGCCCGCGAATCGCGCAACTGATTCCGCCGCGCGCGCATCGTGGAGAGGAACTGCATTCCCTCCTTGAGCAGGCGCTTGGCCTCCTCCGGCGACGACACCATCTTCTTCACCGACTTGAAGATGTAACGCGGGCGGAAATAGAAGCTCTTGTAGAAGCGCTCGACCGCGCCGTAAATCTCGTCATTGGAAAGGCCCGGATAGGTGACCGTACATTTCTGGTAGCCGTCCCCATCGAGCAGCGGATCGACGGCCAGATAGCCGTTTTTTGTGACGTACTCGAACAGTTCCGTGCCCGGATAGGGCGACGCGAGCGAGACTTGGATCGTCTCGCAGTCCATCTCGCGCGCGAATCGCATCGACTCCTCGATCGTGTCCTTCGATTCACCGGGCAACCCCAGGATGAAGGTGCCGTGAATCAGGATTCCGGCGTCGTGGCAATCCTTGGTGAAGCGCCGCGCGCGATCGAGCCGCACGCCCTTCTTGATGTTCTTCAGAATCTCGGCGTTGCCCGATTCGTAGCCGACCACGAACAGGCGCAGCCCGCCATCCTTCATGATCTTGAGCGTTTCGTAATCGACGTTGGCGCGCGAGTTGGTTGACCAAATGATTCCAAGCGGTTTCAGCAACTGTGCGATCTTGCGCGCGCGTGCCGCGTCGGCGGTGAAGGTGTCGTCGTCGAAAAACAACTCCTTCATCTTCGGGAACTTCGCCTTCATCGCCGCGACTTCTTCGAACACGTTCTCGGGGCTGCGCACGCGGTATTGATGGCCCTGCGTGACCTGCGGCCACAGGCAGAAGGTGCATCGCGCCGGGCATCCGCGCCCCGTGTACATCGAGACGTAAGGATAATTGCAGTAGGGGCTGTTGTATTTCAGGTAGTCGAGGTTTTTCTCATAGACCTCGGTCACGAACGGCAACTGGTCCAGCTCCTTATCCGTGAGCGCCGGCCGGTCGGGATTATGATGGATCGCGCCGTTTTTCCGGTAGCTGATGCCGCCGATCTTGCTCCAATCGCGGCCCTCGGCCACTTCGAGCATCGAATGGTCGAATTCCTTGCGCGCGGCAATATCGACCGCCGTGGATAGTTTCAGCACCTCTTCGGGACGGGCGGTGGGATGGCCGCCAACCATCGCGATAATCGCGTTCGGATTGGCCGCCTTGATTGCTTCCGCCGTCCGCAGGTCCATTTTCAGCGACGGAGTGGAGGTATGAATCACGGTGAAGTCGAAATTCTTCGCCTCCGCGATCGTCATATCGACCGTGTAATTGTGCGGCGGAGCGTCGAGCAATCTCGCTCCCGGAACCATTCCGGCCGGATAGGCAAGCCAGGTCGGATACCAGAACGACCAAACTTCGCGCGTCGCCTGATAGCGTGAGCCGGCGCCGCCGTCGAAGTCGTCGTAAGAGGGTGGATTCAGGAAGAGGGTTTTCATCGCATCCATAGGGATATTTACTCCACAAGCCTGTCCGTCTGGTCAGTCGCGGAGACTATACAGGCGGTGGAGGCCCGAGGCAAGAATGGGAACGAAATCCAATCGCCAAGGGCGCTTGCAGCGGGCCGGGATCGTTTCGTTGTCCGGCTGCTCGCCTCTTGTGACCACATCGTGTATTATGTGGTCCCATGAAGGCGTCGGTGCGTGAGATGAAGGCGCGGCTGTCGTTGTATTTGAAGCGGGCCGCCGCCGGCGAGGAGGTAACCGTCACCTCGCGCGGGCGGCCGGTCGCACGCCTGGTTCGTGCGGCGCCCGAACGGGATATCGAGGAGCCGAGCGCCGCGGAAATCCGCCGCCGCCTCGCCGCGATACCGGGGATCATTATGGCCACCGGCGGCAAACCGCGCGGCTCGAAACATCCGATTCGCATCCGCAAGGGCGAGAAACCGCTCTCGCAAATCGTTCTCGAAGATCGCCGGTGATTCTGTATCTCGACACCTCCGCAATGGTGAAGTTGTACGTGGCGGAACGGGGTAGCGAAGCCGCCCGCGAAGCCGTTGCCGCCGCTGAACGGGCGGCAACCAATATCCTCGCATACGCGGAAGCGCGGTCCGCTTTCGCGAGGCGATACCGCACGAATCAACTCGCAAGCCTCGAATTCGGCCGCATCAAGCGGGAGTTCGATGCGGATTGGGTCCACTTCGACCAACTGCCCGCCGACTCCGAAACCGTTCGGCTGGCGGGCGATTTTTCGGAGCGATTCGGGCTTAGGGCTTACGATGCCGTACACCTGGCATCCGCCAACCTGCTGCAAGCGGCGATTGGTTCCCCGGTGGCCTTTGCCTGCGCGACAGGGCATTAAACGAGGCGGCAGCCCGATTGGGAATGGCGCTGGTCTCCGGGTTGTGAGCGACGTTAGGAAGAGCCACGCGATAATTCATACCCGCGGTAGCCGTACAGCCAGCGGGAGGTGGTGCCGCCGGCGTTGCGGACGGTGTGGCGGGCTTTGGCCGGGATGAAGACCTCTTCGCCGGTCTTTGGATGAATCGACTGGCCGGCAATTTCGAGTTCGAGTTTGCCCTCGACGACCAGCAGGAGTTCATCGACGGGATGGACGTAATCGCTCCAGACTTGGCCGGGCGGATCGGTCCATAGGTCGCAACTGAATCCGCGCGCTTTCCAATCGCGCCGAACTTGTTCGATGTCCATCCCAGTGATTTTACTCCGGCGATGCGGCTGAATCCGCATGGGAAGGCGGGGCGGCCGGCGCGGGCGTGGTCAGGAAGGCAATGATTCCGAGGAATCCTGCCAGGCCGGAAGCGGCAAACCACAACAGCCCCATCGCAAGCGCGTCGTCCCGCGCCATCCCGCCCATTCCGAACAGCACCACGTATGTTCCATCGCGCACGCCCAGTCCGTTGAGGGTGATCGGCAGTCCCGCCACCACGTTCGCGAGCGGCACGCATAGCATGAACAGCGAGAGCGGCTGGGGCAATTCCATTCCGCGCGCCAGGATGTATTGGCAGAGGGCGATATTCGCCTGAAATGCGACCGACAGCGCGAACGGAATCGCGAGCGTCCCGCGATGGTGTATATACGGCGCGACGAGACCCGCGTAGCGCCGCATCTTCGGGGGCAGGCGATGAATCTGCCGGGCGAGATACGGCGCCGCGAACCATAGCGCGGTGAGAGCCGCTCCGGCGGCAAGAGTTGGATGGGTCACCGAGGCGGGAATCTCTCCGCGATTCAAAAACAGCGTGGCGAGCGCGGCAACCCAAAACAGCGCCGCGAATCCCACCGTCCGGTCCGTGGCGACCGACGCGAACGATTCGCCGAGCCGGCCGCGCGGACGCCCCAGATAGATCGCGCGCGCCGCGTCTCCCCCCACGAGACCGGGCACGAAGAGATTGGTGAACGCGCCCACAAAGTAATAGCGGACGATATCGCCGAAGCTCGCGTGGACCTTGACGATCGCCGTCAGCATCCACCATCGCACGCACGCGAAAACTATTTGTCCGGCCAGGTAGAGAATCACCGCGGCGGCAAAGTAGGCCGGGTTTTCGCGGCCGATCGAATCGATTACGCGCCGCCAGTTGAGAAAATGGAGCAGGATCGCGATTACCACCGCGCCCAATCCCAGGCGGATCGCGAAGTCGCGGATGGGGTGGCCCGTGCGCGGCGGCGCCGCCGCGGGCGCGTTCGGCGCGGGGTTAATGTGCCGCGGCTGGCTCATCGTGGAATATCGCGCGCTTGTGGCCCTCGGATGCGATCACGTCGAACTTCCCCAGGCGCGCGCGCAGCCGGCTCAAATCCGGCGCGTCGATCACGAGCACCGTCGGACCCGGCCGGTTCCATTGCGCGAGCAATCGATCCTTGCCTTTGAGGAACCACTCCGCCTCGTCTGGAGCGCGCCGTGCGCCGAAGTCGAGTTCGTGCATACTGCCGGCGAATTTCACGCGCCGCCGATTGTAGAACGCGAGCGATTGCACGTAGCGATGGTAGCAGATAAGCGTCGCGCCGGGAGCCTTCTCCGCCACTTCGCGCGAGAGCGCGGCGTAAGAGCGGAGCGGCTCCGCTTCGAGCCGCGCCCATCCGCCGGCAATTAGCGCGAACGCCATCGTCAGCACGATCGCGGCCAGCCCGGCGGCCGCGCGCCGTGCCGCGAACATTGCGAAGGTTGCGATTCCGCCGCATAGCAGGATCGCGCCGATCGCGAACAGCGCCGGCCGGACCGCGGCAACATAAGGGGTGCGGAAATGGTGCGCCATTAGCGCCACGGCGATCGCGGCGATTCCCAACAGCGCGAGCATCGGACCGGTTTCGATCGGAATCCGCGAATCGGGCGGCCGCACGGCATCGTTCGTCTCGGGCCATGCGCACGCGGCGATTCCATCGGCCAGCAACACTGCGATCGGCGCGAAGGCAGGCAGGATGTACGGAATCAGCTTCGCGCTGGCGCACGAGAATGCGCCGACCGTTACGATCGCTGCGCACAAGCAAAAGCGGCGCGCGGGATTTTTCGGCAAATTTCGCCAGGCGAGAACCGGCGCCATCAGCGACCACGGCAACAGGCCCACCACGAGCACCGGGAGGTAATAGTAGAACGGCTCGTGATGGCTGTAATTGTGTTCGAGGGCGCGCTTTAAGTATTCGCCCACGAAATAGAAATCGGCGTAGCCTGGCTCTCGAATCGCAACCGCGATAAACCAGGGCGCCGCGAGCGCGAACATCAGGACGAATCCCGCGATCGCATGAAACCGTCGAATCGCGCCGCGCAACTCCCCGTTCCAAGCCAGAAACACCGCCATCGCGAGCACCGGCAACGCGATTCCGACGGGACCCTTGGTGAGCGTCGCCAGCGCCATCGCCAGATACGCGAGCCAGCACCATCGCCCGCCCTCCATCCAATGGAGAAACAGCGTGAAGGTTGCGATCGTCACCAGCGCGGATAGGAGCATATCGGTGGTCAACGTCTGCGCCATTTCGGCATACAGCGGGCAGGTGGCGAGGATCGCGGCGGAGAGCAGCGCGCGGCGGCGATCTAACGCGCGATACGCGAAGTGCCAGGTGGCGATCACGCCCGCGAGCGCCGCGAGCGCCACCGGCAATCGCGCCGCGAATTCGTTCAGGCCGAAAAGCCGGAACGACAGCGCCGTAAGCCAGTAGAGCAGCGGCGGCTTCTCGATATAGACGACGTAGTTGAGATGGGGGACGAGCCAGCCCAGGCCCGCGCTCATCTCGCGCGCGATTTCCGCGTAGCGGCTCTCGTCCGGCTCCCACAAGCCGAACGATCCGAGATGGGAGAAGAAGATCGCCGTCCCCAGCGCGGCGATCGCGATAAGGTCCCAACGCGCGGCGCGAATCGGCGCGGCGGGCGGTTCCTCCGGCGCGCGGGGCGATTTGGAAGCCGGCGCAATGCCGGCGGTGAGCGCGGTCTCGGCCACGGGGCATCAGTCTATCGCGCGATGGCCGGATGCGAAACGCGCGGCGCTTGCGTTACGCGGCGCCGGCCGCCGCGCGTTTCGGGCCGGAGATCCGCTCGTAGAGCGCGTCGAAGTCCTTGAGCCGCGCCGCGATTATCGACGGCTGCTCGATCGAATTGGCGACCGCTTCGAGCGTCTTGTAGCCGTTGCCGGTGATCGCGACGACCGTAGTTTCATCCGCCTTGATTCGTCCCTGCTTGAACAGTTTCAGCGTCACCGCGAGCGTCGTTCCGCCCGCCGGCTCGGCGAAGATTCCCTCGGTATGCGCGAGCAACTTGATTGCGTCCACGATCTCGGCATCGGTGGCCGCGTCGCCCCACCCGCCCGATTCGCGCACCGCGCGCAATACGTAAAAACCGTCGGCCGGATTTCCGATTGCGATCGATTTCGCGATCGTATTCGGCTTGACCGGCGTGATCAGGTCGGTCCCCTTGTGGAGCGCGTGGATCACCGGCGCGGAGCCGGCGGCCTGCGCGGAATGGATTTTGAACTCGCCGTCCTCAATCAGGCCGACCTCTTTGAATTCCTTGAACGCCTTGGCGACCTTGGGAAGAATCGTGCCGCCGGCGGTCGGCACCACTATATGGTCGGGCAGGCGCCATCCGAGTTGTTCGGCGACCTCGAATCCGAAGGTCTTGGCGCCCTCGGTGTAATAGGGGCGCAGGTTGATATTGACGAACGCCCATCCGTACTTGTCCGCGATCTCGCTGCAGAGCCGGTTCACGTCGTCGTAGTTGCCGCGAATCGTGATGACCTTCGCGCCGTAAATCGTCGAGCCGACGACCTTACCCGCCTCCACCCCCTCGGGCATAAAGATGTAGCAATTGAGTCCCGCCCGCGCCGCATGGGCGGCGACCGCTGTCGCGAGATTGCCGGTCGAGGCGCATGAGACCGTATCGAAGCCGAACTCGCGCGCCTTGGCGATCGAGACCGACACCACCCGATCCTTGTACGAGAGCGTCGGATGGTTGACGGTGTCGTCCTTGATGTAAAGGTTCTTTATCCCGATTTCCGCGCCGAGGCGGCGGGCATGGAGCAGCGGAGTGAAGCCCGAATTGGGGCCGATGTCCGGCTCGCCCTCGACCGGGAGCAATTCGCGATAGCGCCACAGATTGTGCGGGCGCTTTTCGATTATCGCGCGCGATATTGCGGCGCGAATCTTCGCGTAATCGTAAATCACTTCGAGCGGGCCGAAGCAGGTCTCGCACACGTGGAGCGGATTTATCGGATAATCCTGCCCGCATTCGCGGCATTTGAGGCCGGTTACATAACTCATGATCGTTCTCCCATTGAAATAAACCTAACCCCCTGTCCCCCTTCCCCTTTTGGGAAGGGGGAACGCAATGCGTTTTCTCCGAACCAGTTCCCCTCTCCATTCATGGAGAGGGGATACAGGGGCGAGGTTTCCCTAAGCCGAGGTTGCATATTCCCCTTTTTGCGCCGCCGCGCCGCAGTTGCATCCGGGGCGCGCCGCAATCGTGGTGACGCGCACGCGCGGCGATTCGCCCGCATCGTAGGTCAGAATTTTCCCCGCCAATGCCGGACGCTGTCCGCGGGCCGCGCGAATCGCCTCCGCCGCCTGCACCGTTCCGATCGCGCCGACGATCGGCCCCAGAACCCCGGCCTCGCGGCAACTCAATGCGTCCGCGTCGGCGGGCGGATTCTCGAACAGGCAGCGCAAGCAGGCGGTTGCGCCCGGAATCACGGTCAGCGCCTGCCCGGTCATTCCGAGCACGCCGCCGTACACGAACGGGCGGCCGGCGGCGATCGCGGCGTCGTTGATGAGGAATTTCGCGGCGGGATCGTCGGTGCCGTCGATCATGAAATCGTGCGCCGCGGCGAGCCGCACGCAGTTATCGGCGTTGAACGCGGCCGCGAGAGTTTCGATCTCGAGGCCGAGGAACCTTGCCGCGAGCCGCCCCGCAGCCGCCTCCACTTTGGGACGGCCGAGGTCGTCCATCCGGTAGATCGTCTGGCGCGCGAGATTGGACAATTCGACTGGATCGGGATCGACGAGCGTGAGATGTGGCACAGGCTTTAGCCTGTGGTCAGCGGCGCCGGCAATCGCCCATGCGGCGGGGCATCCCAGCCCGCCGGCGCCGATAATTAGTATGCGATAGCTCTCCAATCCGCTTCTCCCGCCTTTCGAGAGCTGCGCCGGAGGAGCATCTTGCCTCCGCTTCCTGCCAAGATTCTAGTTGGACGATAAGGACGAGGGTGGGTCACTCTCGCCTTATCTACCAGGGTTCCGAGAACCCGTGCAGGAGTTAGCACCAGCACCCATCACGGGCCGGTTGCTGCGGCATCGTCGGGCCAGTCCCTCCGCCGCTCTCGATAAGGCTGTATTCGCTACAGTCGAGCTAACGCTAATATAGCGCGAATCGCTTGTCAACCGCCCGACCATTCGGTCAGGCCCGCCGCGGACGCGCACGCGCGCGGTGGGCGCGATTCGCTTGCTTGCCAATTGGTATTCTGCTTAATTGAGCCGCAATCGGGGTGGGGCTTTCGTAGCGGGCCGCCATGCCGATGCGCCGCTGGGCCGGCGAAACGCCTTCGGGAGGGAGACGATGAATTACAAATTGGTAAAGGCAAGTGTCACCTTGATGCTGGCGGGACTGTTCGGCTTTGGGCTGTTGAACATGTCCGCCTGCGATCCGTGCCATTCGTGTGGCGGCGGTCCAACCCCGACCCATACTCATCGACCGACCCCGACGCCGACGCCGGCGGCCAACGCCTGCCTGCCGTCCAGTTCGATCGGGGTGCTGGTCCAAACCACCAACGTCACCGCGTATGTTCCGCAGGGAAATTGGGAGGGCGGTAACGATGCGATCGCGGTCGTCCCAATCGAAACCAGCGGCGGCATCGGCGCCGGCGGCTCGCCAACCACGGTTGTAACGGGAAATGTGCCGAACTCCTGCTCGGCAAACTCCAACACCGGCACGACGGTGTGCGTCGCCAACAACACCGACGTTTACCTGATCAACGGCAGCACGCTGACCAGCACGCTGACCAGCGGCGCGACCAACTCTGAATCGTTCTCCGGCGGCGGATGCGAAAACTGCGGCGTGGTGGTCGATTCTTCGACCAACCGCGCGCTAATTACCGTTGGGCTGAACACCATCGGAACCGATAGAAACCCGCCGGTGACCGATCTCGGCGGACCGGGCGGTTATCAGTACCTCGACCTTGGCGGAACGCCCGCGTTTGAAACTCCAATTGGCGCCGGCACGGATGTTTCCGAAGACGTGACAATCGACCCCGCCCGGCAACTGATTCTGTCGCCCAACGAGGATTCCAACTACCAGATCGTAAATGTCAGCGGATCGACACCGGCGATTTTCAACAATGCCCTCACCGATCCGATCGGGAGCGGAGAGCTCGACTCGGCGGCCGAGGACTGCACCACCGGCATCGCAATTGCCACCGACGAGGAAACCGGCCAGCTCTATCTCGCCGACCTGACTCAGGCAAGTTTTACGGCGGGAACGCCGGGAACTTGGAGTTCGCCGGGCAGCCAGTTTGAGGAATTCCCCGAGTTCGACTCTCTAAACGCCGGGACCTGCGGCGCCGCGGTTGCCCCGGGCACCCATCTTGCCATCGTAACCGGCGAGTTCGGCGGCAACTTGGAGGGCGTGGTCGAATTGCCGTCCACTTCCGGCAGCGGAACGCCGACGGCGGTGGATTATGTCGCGTTCACGATGCCGGACGAACCGGACGACGTGGGACCGTTCAACATGGGCCACGATCCCCACACAGTCACCTCCTACGTCAGCCCCAATAACCACAATGCATACGCGGTCTTGGGCGACGGCTACTTCCGCTACCTTGGCATTGTCGATATGCAAGGGTTGCTGAGCGCGCCGCGGACGCCCGTAACCCCTCCGGCAATCAGTCACACAGTTGCCGAGCCGATTTCAAATAACGCAGCATGCACGGGTGCGGGCGCGCCTTTTTCGTGTTGCACAGGTGTCGGGACCGGTACTGGGTGTCTCGTGACTTACATCGCGGAACCCACGCCCACACCAACACCCTGACTCGAAATACGCTCGCGCCCGAAACGCAACGCGACGGCTCTCCGATTAGATCGGAGGGCCGCCGCTTTCATTTTCAAGTGCCGAGGGGGTCGGCGGCAACCGTTACGAAATCAACAATTCCGCGATCTGGACGCCGTTCAACGCGGCGCCCTTGCGCAGTTGATCGCCGGACACCCAAAAATTCACCGCGTTCGCGCAACCGAGGTCGTCGCGGATGCGCCCGACGAAGCATTCGTCCTGTCCCTCCGCTACGATTGGCATCGGATAGCGCTTCGCCGCGGGATCGTCGCAGACGCGCAATCCCGGAAATCGCTCGAACGCGGCGCGCGCCCCGGCCGCTCCGACGCGGCGATCGGTCTCGGCGTTCACCGAAATCGAGTGCGCGGTAAAGACCGGCACCCGCACCGTCGTCGCGGAAATCGCAAGCTCCGGCAGATCGAGGATTTTGCGGACCTCGTTCACAAGTTTCATCTCCTCGTTCGTATAGCCGCCCTCGGTGAATTTGTCGATGTGCGGAATCACGTTGAATGCGATTCGATGCTGAAAGACCGTCGGCTTAATCTCTTCGCCGCGCGCCCAGGCGAGCGTCTGTTCGCGCAATTCCGCGACACCGTTCACGCCCGCACCCGACACCGCCTGAAAGCTGGTCGCAATGACTCGCTTCAATCCGCCCGCGTCGTGGAGCGGCTTCAGCGGCATCACGGTGACGATCGTGGTGCAATTGGGGCAGGCGACGATTCCCTGGTGTTTGCGCGCGGCGGCGCCGTTGATTTCCGGCACGACCAGCGGCACGTCCGGGTCCATCCGGAATGCGTTCGATTTGTCCACCACGATTGCGCCCGCCTTGACCGCGATCGGCGCGAACTCGCGCGATTGTTCCGATCCGGCGGAGAAAAGCACGATGTCGATTCCCTGGAATGCGTTCGCGTCGAGGACAGTGACGGGAATCTTTTCGCCCCTGAACTCGACGGTCTTGCCCGCCGATCGCGCCGAGGCGTACGCGCGCAATTCACGAATGGGAAAATTGCGCTGTTCGAGGATTTTAAGCGTGGTCTGTCCGACCGCTCCGGTCGCGCCGACCACGGCGATTCTCTGTCCCGATGCCATCGAACCATTTTACCAAAGACTCGCCGCCGAGACACCCTGCCGATTCAGCGCGAGCGAACGGCCGCCGGGCCGTCGAGGCCGGGATCGCTCGATTCGCCGAGCATCCGCATTCCGTAGCGAATCATCGCGGCGAGCCGCTCGACGCGGGTGAGCAATTCCTCCCGCTCTGGCGCTGGGGCGTATGCAAGCAATGCGGCGGCGACGGCGAGATTCTCGCGCAAAATTTGAACGGCGCATTCCAGATGCCGGCGTTCGAGCGCGTGCGCGCCGCTCCGTCTGCGCGCGGCCTGAATCTCCGCAAAGTCGATTATCTCGGCCATCGTACCGCCCTACCGCAATTTTCTACCCGCGCGGCGTTTCTCCGCAATCGTAACGTGGCCGCCGTCGGCGGCCCATCGCATTTGCCGCGCGATGCCGTTTAGGATTTCCACGTCGCGCGGCAAGAGGCCGGCGCGCCCGAAAATTCCCCGCAGCGCGAATATGACATGGTCCGGATTGTCCTCCGGCAGGAAGCCGATCGCGGTCAGCGCCGCTTCCATCCGCTCCAGCATCGCATGGGTTTCCGCAGTCGGCGCCAATTCCGCCGATTCGTGCGATGACGCCGCGCCCGCAAGCGCCATCCTCAATTCATACGCGGCGACGATTACCGCCTGCGCCAGATTGAGCGAGGGATATTCCGGCGCCGTAGGAATCACGATCAGGCGCTGGCATAGCTTGAGTTCGCGATTGGTCAGTCCGTGGTCTTCCCGGCCAAAGACGATTGCGACTCGATTTGCAGGGCTTTCCGCCGCCAGCTCCGCCGCGGCTTCGCGAACCGGGCACGCCGCCTCGCGATAGGGACCGGTGCGGCAGGTCGTGCCAACGGTAATCGCGCAATCCGCCAGCGCCGCCGCAAGGCTGGGAAACGTCCGCGCCGCGTCGAGCACGTCGTCCGCATGGACGGCCATCACCGCCGCCAGCCGCCGATTTTCGCCGGAGTGTCCGCCGGACGCCACGCGCGAAACAATCCGCAGATCGGAGAAGCCCATGTTCTTGATCGCGCGGGCGGCCGCGCCGATATTGCCCGCCGATTGCGGCTGGAAGAGCACGAATGCGAAACGGCCGCGAGGATTCACCCCCGCATCATATCGCAATTCATCCGCGCGTCAGTCGCCCAGAGTTGCGCGCCGGAGCCGCAGCGCGTTGCCGATCACCGACACCGAACTGAAGCTCATTGCGGCCGCGGCGATAATCGGGCTTAAGAGGATGCCGAAAAAGGGATAGAGCACGCCGGCGGCGATCGGAATCCCGATCGAATTATAGACGAACGCAAAAAACAGGTTCTCCTTGATGTTCTTCATCGTGGCGCGGCTCAAGAGCCGCGCGCGCACGATTCCGCGCAGATCGCCCTTGACCAGCGTGACGCCCGCGCTTTCCATCGCCACGTCCGCGCCGGTGCCCATCGCGATTCCGACGTGGGCCTGCGCGAGCGCGGGCGCGTCGTTGATGCCGTCGCCGGCCATGGCAACCATGCGGCCCTGCTGTTGAAGGCGTTTCACGGCATCGGCCTTCCGATCGGGTAAAACCTCCGCGACGACCTCGTCGATTCCGAGTTGTTTCGCGACCGCCTCCGCAGTCGTGCGATTATCTCCCGTAAGCATCACGATTCGGACCCCGGCGGCATGGAGCCGTTTAATCGCTTCGGCAGTGGAGGCCTTGATCGGATCGGCGACGCCGATAATTCCGGCGAGCTTACCGCCGATCGCGACGTACATCGCGGTTTGCCCCTCGCTGCGCAGCTTCGCGGCGGCGTCTTCCAGATCGATTTTTGCGCCGGCTTCTTGCATCAGGGCTTGGTTTCCAAGCGCGGCCTTCCTACCCTCAACGGCGCCGCTGACGCCCTTACCCGGAATCGAAGCGAAGCCCTCGCTGGGCGCGATTTTCAGGCCGCGGCCTTCCGCTCCCGCCACGATCGCCGCGGCAAGCGGATGCTCGCTGCCCCGTTCGAGGCTCGCTGCGATTCGCAGAACTTGGGATTCGTCGAAGCCGGCGGCGGCGATGACCGCCATCAGCTTCGGCTTGCCCTCGGTGAGGGTGCCGGTTTTGTCCACGACGAGCGTGTCGATCTTACGCATCGTCTCGATCGCCTCGGCGTTTTTGAACAGCACGCCCATCGTCGCGCCCATCCCCGTCGCAACCATGATCGACATCGGCGTTGCGAGGCCCAATGCGCACGGACAGGCGACGATCAACACCGCGACCGCATTGACGATCGCATGAGCCATTTTCGGCTCGGGCCCAACGATCGCCCAGACGATGAACGTGACAATCGACGCGCTGACCACCGCCGGCACGAAATATCCCGCCACGGTATCGGCAAGTTTCTGGATCGGCGCGCGGCTGCGCTGCGCGTCGGCGACCATTTGCACGATTCGCGCGAGCAAGGTTTCCGCGCCGACCTTCTCCGCGCGCATAACCAATGAGCCATTGCCGTTGATGGTCGCGCCAATCACGCGATCGCCGGGATGCTTCTCGACGGGGATTGGCTCGCCCGTCACCATCGACTCGTCGATTGCGCTCGCGCCTTCGGCCACTACCCCATCGACGGGAACTTTCTCGCCGGGGCGGATGCGGAGCAGATCGCCGGGATGGACTTGATCGAGCGGCACGTCCTCTTCGCGGCCGTCTGAAATTTTGCGGGCGGTCTTGGGCGCGAGTCCCAACAGCGCTCGAATCGCCGCGCCCGTCTGTCCGCGCGCGCGCAGTTCGAGCATCTGGCCCAGCAGCACCAACGCGACGATTGTGGCCGCCGCCTCGAAATATACCGCGACTTCGCCCTGCGTCCCGCGAAACGACGCGGGAAAAATTCCTGGAATCGCCGTGGCGACCACGCTGTACGAATAGGCGACGCCGACGCCGAGCGAGATTAGCGTGAACATATTGAGGCTGTGGTTCACGAGCGATTGCCATCCGCGCTCGAAAAACGGCCATCCACCCCAGATGACGACCGGGGTTGACAGAATCAGTTGGAACCACGCGAGGGCGGCGGGCGACGTGACTCGGGCCATCGCGTGCGGCGCAATCATCCCCGCCATGCCGGCGCTCACGGTCACGGCGGCGAGCACCGCGCTGATCCAGAAGCGGCGCGTCATGTCGTCGAGTTCAGGATTGCGCTCCTCGACGGCGGTAACCGTGCGCGGTTCCAGCGCCATCCCACAAATCGGGCACGCGCCGGGGGCATCGCGCACGATCTCCGGATGCATCGGGCAGGTGTATTCCCCCGCGCCGGTAATGGGCGGCGCGGCGGCGGGCATGACATGATGCGCGTGCTTCTTGAGTTCGGGCGCTTTCAGATAGCGCGCGGGATCGGCCTTGAACATGCCGAGGCATCCGTCGCAGCAGAAGTAATAGGTCTTGCCATCAAGCGGCAGCGACCACTTCGTTTTCGCGGGATCGACCGCCATCCGGCACACAGGATCGATTGCTTTCGGCTCACCGCCGCCCATTTGATGTCCCTGCGATCCGTGTCCGGCGTGCGATTCCATCGGCGCCATTATAGCCGTGACGGTTCGATGATGAATCAGGCGGCGATCTTCGCTAAATTGATGTTTGAAGCCTCGTGGCCGCGATGAAAATTATCTCGTTCGGCGATGTGCATATGGCGACGCGCAATCTCGCGCGCATGGACGCGGCGATGCGCGATTGCGATCTGGTGATTATTTCCGGCGACCTGACCAACTTCGGCGGAATCGACGACGCGAAAAAAGTCCTCGCCGACGTGCGCCGCTCATGCCCCAACATCCTTGCGCTGACCGGCAATCTCGACCGGCGCGAAGTGATGCCGTATCTCGACGAAGAAGGAATATCGCTGCACGGGAGAGGCCGCATCGTCGATGGCGTCGGCATCTTCGGATGCGGCGGCTCGAACTACACTCCGTTCCACACGCCGACGGAATTCAGCGAGGAGGAAATTTACGCGACGCTTCGCGCCGGTTACGAACAGGTGCGCGAGACGCGCCCGCTCTTGATGATTTGCCACCCGCCCCCGTTCGACACGAAATGCGATCGCATCCGATCCGGCGCTCCCGTCGGCAGCACGGCGGCGCGCAAATTTATCGAGGAAGTGAAGCCGGACGTTTGCATTTCGGGCCATATCCACGAATCGGCGGGCGTGGACGAAATCGGCCCGACGCGCATTCTCAATGCCGGTCCGTTCAAGGGCGGCGGGTATATCGTGGTTCGCGCCGAGAGTGGGCGCCTGGACGCGAGGCTCGAATTTCTTTGACGTGCCGGCGCATTCGCTCGCCGGACAATCGCTTCAGGTGTATGCGGGAAAGATCGCCAACGGATGGCCGCTGATCGTGCGCAACCTTCCGCGGCTACTGTGGCGCTTCCGCCCCGGCGGGAGATCGGGGCCGAAACGATAGGGAGAAAGGAATCGGATGACAGACAGCAATCAGGTCAGGATGCGGTTCGATCATGTGTCGATCGCAGTGAAATCGATCGACCGCGCCCATGAATTTTTCGCGAATTACTTTCCGATTAAGCCGCGCAGCCCCAAGACCGCGGAGACGCAAGTCAGCGGCTCCTTCAACTGGCTGGACTTCCATCTGGGCGGCTTCGTCGTCGAGTTGATCGAGGATCCGCCCGGCCAGCCCGGCTTCGTCACGAAATTCATCGCGCGGCGCGGCGAGGGGATGCATCACCTGTCGATTGCCGTGAACAATCTCCCGGCGCTAGTGGGCCCGCTCAAGGCGGGCGGCGTGCGCGTCGTCGATGAACAGCAATTCGAGTCGGGCGGCGCGACCGCGTTTATCTCGCCGCGCTCGGCCTTCGGCGCGCTGGTCCAGTTGTGGCACGTGCCGAACTTCGGACAGGAGCATTCGGCGCCCGCGCCCGACGGCCTGGCGCATTTCGACCACGTATCGCTCGCGGTGCGGGACATCAAGGCGGCGTATGAGTTTTTCACGCGATATTTTCCCGGCACGGCGATCGAGCACGAGCCGCACCTGAGCAATTCCGATGGCAACTTCATGCTCGGACACATCCGGGTCGCGGGGTTCAAGCTCGAATTCATCCAAAGCCCGCCGAATCCGGCGGCCAACGATTTCGTCGGCAAATTCATCGATCGCTACGGCGAGGGGATGCATCACGTCTCGATCGATCTCAAGGACTTCGACGGCGTGTGCGAACGGATGAAGCGCGACGGGATTAGAATCGTGGACGAAAAGCGCAATTGGCGCGGCGATCGGCAATTCTTCATCTCGCCCCGGTCGGCCTTCGGCGTGCTGATTCAGATTTGGGATGGGCTGTGAGGCTGGCCTTGCAATCGATGGCCTTTGGATTTGCCGGAGAAACGCCACTTAGTCGATCAGGCCTGCGGTCTCCCTCCCTGTCCCCCTCTGCTCTGAAAATAATGGGCGGGGGAATTTCGGATTATCTAATAGGGTGCCTCGGGTCGGGGCTGAACCGGTTCAGCCTTATAGAAAATGCGCGAAGCGGATATAATTCAGCCGATCGTTTCATAGGTAGGAATGAAACAGGATAGGCCTTCGCAGTTAAAATGAAAAGAATTGCCGAACGAACCCAATTTCTTCAACGGTTATGGGCACTTTTTCTACGTGTGCGGCTGGACCATCGGCCCAAGGCCAACTCCTTTTGGAGCGGGGCTAGGGGTGAGGTTGACGAAATCGAATAATAGCGATGGTGGCTTGCGATGATCCGGGCGGTATTCTTCGACGCCGCGGGGACATTGTTCGATTCGCGCGAGCCGATTGGGCGGATTTACGCGCAAATCGCGCGCGAGCACGGCCTCGATGCGCCCGAGGATGCCGTCGGAGCGTCGTTCCGCCGCGCGTTCCACAATGCCCCGGAGTTGGCTTTCGGGCGGGGCCATTCGCCGGGCGAACTGCGGCGGCGCGAGCGCGAATGGTGGCGGGCGCGAGTTGCGGAAACTTTTGCGCCGATCGGCCAATTCTCCGATTTCGGCGCATATTTCGATGCGCTGTTCGCATATTTTGCCGATCCCGCCAATTGGCGAGCGTTCCCTGAAGCGGCAGCCACCCTGATCCGTCTAAAAGATCGCGGGATAAAGCTGGGGGTGATTTCCAACTTCGACTTCCGCGTCTATCGCATCCTGGAGGGCCTCGGCTTGGCGAAACACTTCGACTCGATCACGATTTCCTCCGAGGCCGGCCGCGCCAAGCCGCATCGTGAAATCTTTGCCGCCGCGCTCGCGCGGCATGGCGCCGCACCGCACGAGGCGATTCACGCCGGCGATTCGGAACGGCTCGATTTTACGGGGGCGCGGGAAGCCGGGATAACAGCGGTGCTGATCGATCGCGAATCCGGGCCGGAACGCGCGGGGATCGCGCGGGTGTCGTCGCTATCCGAGGTAATCGCGCTTTGCCAATGATTTCAAGCCACTTGACGTTGTCCGCGCGTTATCATTATGTAGGGCGACCATAGCCGGGAGTACATTGAGTGGGGATCGTTGCCATGAACCGTAGGTTTTATTTGCGCTCCGCGCTTGCGGGCGCCGCCATATTGTTCGCCTGTGTGCTCGCCGCCGGGACGGTGGCCGCACGCAGACATGCCGCCCGTGGGCCTTCCACGTCCGAACTCGATGCCCAACTGACCTCAATCGAAGGCCAGCTGGGCGAGGCGCAGTCCAACCCGGCCGTCGCGAGCGACGTAATCAACAAGCTCGATTCGGCGGAGTCAACCTTCGCGCAGATTGCCTCACAGCCGGGAGCCGACAAGACCCAGCTCGCGCCGACGTACGATCGGCTCGAATCGATGCTGTCGCGGATGTACCAGGCATGGGACAAGAAGCGGCAGGATTGCATCAATCAGATTTCCAACGGCGGTGCGCAGTGCGATTACAGCACGCCGGAGCAGTATTCGCTGCGCGCGCTCTATCCCTTGTCATGGTTGCGCTACACCGGCGGCGCCGTAATCTACAGCGACAGCCCGGAACGCGCCCGGCAACTCCTAAACAAGGCAATCGACGGCTTTACCCAGAGCATCCTCGTCATCCCGAATGCCGATCTGACCCGCGAAGACATGCTCGGCCGCGCCTATTGCTACAGCGAGCTGGGCAAGTTCGACAAATCGAACTACGACAAGGCGATCGAGGACTTCACCGAAATTTATAAAGCCGGCCCGTCAACGCGGCAGTACAAGGCGGCCCAGCAGGGCCTGGCGACGACCTATATGAAGATGGGCGAGCCGGACAAGGCGCAGAAATATGTCAGCGGCTCGGCAAATACCGGCGGTGGCCAGTTGTTTCAATTGCAGGCGATGTTCGACGCCGAAAACGCGGCCGGGAGTTCCGCGAAAAAGGCCCAACAGCATGGGAAGATCGTTGCCGTGCTGAAGGAGCATGAGAACACCAAGGACGGCTTCGCGATCGACGTGGACGCGGTCAACAAGTATTCCAAGGATCCGATCGCCGAATTCGGCAGTTCCAGCGACCCGTTCGAGAAATGGCTCCTCGCCAACGTGCTGCTCGTGCGCAAGGACGAAGCCCGCGCGGCGAAGTATTTCGCGGAGGCGGCGGCGAGCGGAAAGTATCCTCAGGGCTACCGCTACGCCGCCAGCATTTACTTGAAGCAAGGGCGCTACGATCAAGCCGAATCGCTGCTGGCCTCGATGGTTCATGGCGGAGGCGGCGACGCCCAATGGGCCGCGTATAGGCAATACCAAATCCCGCGCACGCGATGGGAGCAGAGCGGCATGAAGGACGCGGCCCTCGACGACGCCTGGGTCAAGGCGGCCACCGCCTACCTGCAAAAGTATCCGCAAGGGGAGCATTCGCCGGAGACGCGCTTCCGGCTGGCCGAGCGGTTGCAGCAGCAGAAGAAGTACGTCGAAGCGGCGGATATGTACGCGCAGATCAAAGGCAAGAACGATTACAGCTTCACCGCGAAATTCAACGGCGCCGAGTGCAATTACCTCGCACTGGCGAACGCCGGAGGCAAAAATCACCAAGGCCCGAAGATCGACATCGAGAAGCGAAAAGCCGATGCGATCGCGGGACTTGAGGACACGATTAACCTGGAGCCGGAGGTCGAAACGGCTACTTCGTCCGCCGCCGGACGCAAGTTCGTCCACGACACGCGCGGCCGCGCGATTTATATGCTGGCCGGCCTCTTGGAAGCCGAACCGAAGATCGATTACGCGAAGGTCGCATCGATCCTGCAGGGCTTCGAGCGGCAATACCCGGAGATGAGCAGCACCTTCCACGATGTTATTGGCTGGTATCTCACCGCCCTCGATCGTCTGGGCAAGTACGATGAGGCGCAGACCGAAGTCGCGGCGATCGTCCAACGCAACAAGGGCAATATCGAAAACAACGACTTCATCAAGGGCCTCGGCATCGAGTTCTGGAACACGGCGCGCAAGGCGCAGGCTGCAGGCAATCAAAAGGCCTATCTCGCCAATGCCAAGCTGACCTCCACCGCGTACAGCTACTTCACAGAAATGGTCGCGGAGAACAAGATTCCCGTGAAAAACCTGACCGGAACGCTCTCGATCATGGGCCAGTGCCTGCAGGCGCAGGGCGAGGAGGCCAAGGCCGAGCAAATCTATCAGGAAGTCGTGAAGGCCGACCCGGCCTCGCCCGACGCCAACGCCGGATTGGCGCGAATCGCACAGGCCAAGCACAGCCTCGCCAAGGCGCTGAGCCTGTGGACCAACGTCGAAGCTACGGCGGCCGAATCGGACCCGCTGTGGTACGAGGCGAAATTTCAGATGGCGGTGATTTACTCGGAGCAGGGCAATCGTAAGGCGGCGTGCTCCAAGCTATTGCAGACGCGAATCGAGCATCCGAGCCTCGGCTCGCCGGCAATGAAGGCGCAGTGGAACGCCCTCCAAACCAAAATCTGCCTCAACCATTAAGCCGGGACGCTGCAATGCTCAAGAAAATCCATCACGTCGGCGTCGTCGTGCCGAGCCTCGAAGCGGGGCTTAAGTTCTGGCGCGATGCGCTCGGGCTGGCGCTCACCAAAAGCGCGACCGTCGAGGAACAGGGCGTGAAGGCCGCGCTGCTCAAAATCGGTGCGAGCGAGATCGAGTTGCTTGAACCGCTCGACCCGGACAACGGGGTGGGCAAATTCCTTGCGCGGCGCGGCGGCGGACTCCATCACGTCTGCTTCGAGACCGACGATGTCGCGCGCGAACTGGAAGCGGCGCGCAGCAAGGGAATCCAACTCATCGACCAAAAGCCGCGCCATGGACTGGCCGGGATGATCTGCTTTCTCCATCCTAAAGCGACGCGCGGCGTGCTGGTTGAGTACGCGCAACCGATCGAAGGCGAATAGCGGACGCAATCGTGCCGATTTACGAATATCGATGCCTCAAATGCAATCGCTCGTTCGAGGCGTTCGTCCGGCCCGGCCACGACGGCGATACGGAATGCCCCCGATGCGGCGGCGCGAAGCTCGCCCGCGAGATGTCCACGTTTGCGGCCCGCGGCTCAAGCGGTGACTCGGCAGCGGCCGCCGCCGGAGCAATCGCCAGCAATGGCGGCAGCAGCGGAACGACGGGTGGCGGATGTTGCGGCGGCGCCTGCGGCTGCCACTAACGCCGGTCCAAACCGCCGCCGGCGCAAAGCTCCACGCGCTTCGCAATCCCGCCGCGCTCGATCGATTCCTGGCGGGCGTGGCGCGCGATCTTCCGGTTAAGGCTTCGGCGTGAATTGGCGCGGGCGGGCGGCACCCAATCCATCGCCCTCGAATTCGATCTCGGTGCAAGCGCCGGTTTTGTAATCGAGATCGAGCAGCAGGTTACGAATCGTGAGCCGTTTCGCGGCGCTCACGATTGCGGCAACCGCGCCCGGATCGTCGGTGGCGATTGCGGCGATCTCGGCGGCCTTGATGCCGCTCTTGCGAACGAACTCGCGCGCCAATTCCTCGCTGGAAAACGCGAGCATCCCGGCCCACGGCGCGCCCGTCTCTTGAAACGCGATCAAGCCGCCCTGCGCGTCGAGCAGGAGGAACAGTTCGCTGTTGGAAATGGAAGCCAAGATCGCGAGCTTATCGCCGCGCAAACACCGCCGCAATTATCGCCTGCGCCTCTTCCTGAATCCGCCGCAGATGGGCCTCGTCGCGAAAACTTTCCGCGTAAATCTTGTACACGGCTTCAGTGCCCGACGGGCGCATCGCACACCATCCGCTCGCCGCGACAATCTTAAGCCCGCCGATCGGCTCGTTGTTCCCGGGCGCGGCGGTAATCATCGCGTCGATGCTCTCGCCGGCGAGGGTCCGCGCCTCCACCTGCCGCGGCGATATATTTTTTAGAATCGCCTTTTGTTGCGGGGTGGCGGGAACGTCGATTCTCGCGTACACCGGCGCGCCGAATTCGCGCGTTATCTCGCCGTACAACTCTCCGGGGTCGCGCCCGGTTCGCGCGGTTATCTCCGCCGCGAGCAATCCAAGGATGATTCCGTCTTTGTCGGTCGTCCAGACGCCGCCGTTAATTCGCAGGAACGAGGCCCCCGCGCTCTCCTCGCCGCCGAAGCCGACGGAGCCGCCGAGGAGGCCATCGACGAACCATTTGAATCCGACCGGCACCTCAATCAGATGGCGGCCGAGTTTCGCCGCCACGCGATCGACGATCCCGCTGCTGACCACTGTTTTGCCGACGGCCGCATCTTTGCGCCATTCGCCGCGGTGCCGGAACAGGTACGAAATTGCGGCGGCCAGATAATGGTTGGGGTTCATCAATCCGGCGCTGCGCGTGACAATTCCGTGCCGGTCGGCGTCGGTATCGTTCGCGAATGCCACATCGAACTTGTCTCGCAGCGATATGAGCCGTTTCATCGCGTAGGGCGAGGAACAATCCATCCGGATTTTTCCGTCCCAATCCACCGTCATAAAGCGGAACGTAGGATCGACCGCATCATTGACGACCTCGACGGCAATTCCGAAGCGCTCGTTAATCGCGCCCCAATAATGCACTCCCGCGCCGCCCAGCGGATCGACGCCGAGCTTGAGCTTCGCAGCGCGAATTGCGGCCAGATCCACAACGGCGTCCAGTTCCTTTGTATATGCTTCGATGTAGTCGTGCGGATGCGTCGTGGACGCCTTCGTCGCGCGTTCGAACGGAATCCGTTTTACCTCGCGCAGCCCATCGGTCAGGAGCCGGTTCGCTTCGTCCTCGATCCATCCGGTGGCGCGGGTATCGGCGGGGCCGCCGTGGGGAGGATTGTACTTGAAGCCGCCGTCCTCGGGCGGGTTGTGCGACGGAGTAATCACGATGCCGTCGGCGAGATGCATCTTCCGGCCGCGGTTGTAATTGAGGATCGCATGGGACACAACGGGCGTTGGCGTGTACCCGCGATCGCGATCGATCATGACCTCGGCGCCGTTGGCTGCGAGCACTTCCATCGCGCTCGCAAAGGCCGGCTCCGACAGCGCGTGCGTGTCGATCCCGAGAAATAGCGGCCCGTCGATCTCGTGTTGCTCCCGGTAAAAGCAAATCGCCTGGGTAATCGCGAGAATGTGCGCCTCGTTGAACGCCACGTCGAACGCGGACCCGCGATGGCCGGAGGTGCCGAAAACGACCCGCTGCGCTGCCATCGACGGATCGGGACGTTCGGCGTAATAGGCGGTCACGAGCCGGGGGATGTTCGCCAGCATCGAGGGTTCGGCGGGCTTCCCTGCGAGCGGGCTAATCTTCATCGAATCCTCCGCGCGGCGGGCGGTGCTTCAATCGAATGTTACGCCTGATCGGCGGCGATCCAGGCGCGGGCTTCGGCCGCCTGCGCGGCGGGGAAGACCCGCACCCGGCCGGGCATCATAAATCGAAAGGCGTTTATGGCATGCCTGATCCAATCGACGTCGGTTACGACCGCCACTCGTTCCCATCGCGTTGGGTGTTCGACGCCGATTTTCAGGTCTTCCCACGCGGCGCCGGGATCGATGCCCGAGAATTGCGCGCCGAGATCGTAATAAAGCCGAATCTTTTGGTGGCGCTTGAGCGCTTCCTCAATCGTGGGGATCACGACCAGCTCGTAGTCCTTCTTTGTCACCCGCCCCTTCGCCGTCAACGCGACGATTTTGTCGGGAAAGCCTTCGAGAATGTCGATCATGGCTGACTACTCCGCAATCCCTGCGCATCGGCTTGCGGTTGAAGGCCGCTCGCGGATAGCGCCGGTCATTAGTCGAGTCCTGCCTTCAACTCTGCCTCGGCAGTCAGCCAGTCGTCAACCTCATTGCCCGGTTCGCCATTGCGAGCCAGATAGATTTCGTGTGCCCGCGTACGAATCTCGTCCTCCGCCGGTTCCAAACCATTTCTTGGTGACGCATGCTCTTGTTGGGGGTTCTTCTCGGTTGCCATCTTTTTCCTCCGTATTTCGGTTGCCATTCTTCTCCTCCGTATTAGCGCCGCGATTGGCGCCGCCCGATGCCGCGCGGTGATTGATTCCCCATCGATCGCCATCCAAACCCGTCCGCTTCCCTGTCCGCCGCATCGATTCCTGGATCATGCTCGGTAAAAAAGCTCGCGATCAACGCCGATTCTGTAACGGATGGAACAAATTTCGGTTGTTTTCTGACCTGAATTCTTCTTAAATTCAGCACCTGTCCGCGACGCCGGCGCCCATCGCGATTCGATGAGGCACGGCATGGACTGAAAGGATTCCGAAGTATCTTGGCCTTCTACTGATGCCACCGCGCGCGAAACGCAATGCAGCAATGAACCCGGTTGCGGCCAGACCTCCTCAACCCCGTGCGATCACCGCTCAGGATTTGCAGAAATTGGAAGGGCTGGCCGGCCTTCCGTTGCGCAAATTGGAAGCCTTGCGCTCCAGCATAAGGGTTGTTCGGTTTTCGAAACGCTCGATTATTTATGAGGAAGGTCAATCGGAGCGCGCTGTTTATGTCGTCCTCTCGGGCATCGCCCGGCTCACCTGTCTAGCAGGGTGCGGAAAAATGATCGCTTTTCGCTCCGCACCGAGGTAGATAGATAGGTGACCGTTGTGGGTTGAGGAGGAAGCGGGGATGCGCGGGACGGACGAGCAGCAGAGC
>JBOHWK010000118.1:0-11798 GCA_050736715.1 Binataceae bacterium (SeqCode)
CCGCCGCCGCCAACGCTGACCCGATCGCGCAACTGAACCGCAAACCAACCCTCGAACAATCCATCCTAACGCTCCAAAAGGAAGCCAAGTTCTTGCTATTCAGCCATTTTTCCGCACCCTGTTAGGCCCCGCATCTGCTATCGGAACCGATGGGACGATTTACATCGGCTGCGGGGATAACCATCTCTACGCGGTAAATCCCGACGGGACACAAAAATGGAAGCTCCAAATCGGTAAATCCCCGTACTCTCCGCCCGCAATCGGTGCCGATGGTACGATCTACATAGGTTCTAAGAATCACAAGCTCTACGCAGTGAAACCTAATGGTGTTCGTAAATGGGCATTCACATCCGGTGGTTCTATACACTCTGCGCCGGTGGTCGGCGCAGATGGCACTATTTACATAGGGCCAGATGGCGTGACTTTATATGCAGTCCGTCCTACCGGGACACAAAAATGGGTGTTCGCCGCTGGCGGTTTCGTCGGTGCTGCACCGGCCATCGGTGCGGATGGAACCGTTTATTTCGGCTCCCTTGTCGGGAATATCTACGCGGTGGGCGCCACGAGTCCTGCGGATGCCACCGTGCGTGTATTGAAAGCACCCGATCCAACAGGCGCGCCTGACACGATCTTGTCGTCCGGCAGCTTCCAGGTAACTAACACCGGAAGCGGCAAGGAAGATTTCAACAGCGTCTTGATTGCGTTCAGCGACGCGGCCGTGTTCACTGGGGCCGAACTTCGCGCAACCCGCGGCCGCGTAGCCGCGTCGGCAACGGTGATGAATCCAGCCTCGGTTACCACTTTCACGCTCAACAAATCGATCAGCCTCGATCCCGGCAAGACTCTGAGGTTCCACCTGAAAGTCACGGTAGCCAAAGGCGTGTCGTGTGACTTTTCGACACAGCGCGTAACTGCGTTATCGGTGACCGGGGCGAGCACCTTCAGTGGCTTGCCTGCCATCCTCGGCACGATCTCCTGCAAGTAGCCGCTCCCCCCGCTCACTCCAGTGGCGGGATGAACACCTCCGCCATCTGGGCGGCGGAGAAGCCGCTGAAGCGGGCGAGTGCGCCGGCCTTGTGAATCGCGCGATCGGTGCCACTTACCTTGAGCGACTTCACCAGCGCGGGCAAATCCGCGAGATGAAATTTCACGACGCCGGTCGCAAGCACCGCGCCGTCCTGCGAATGGCCCTCGCGAATCACTGTGAAAAGCGTCGTCGCCGCGCCCCAGATGTCGAAGCGCCCGTGATCGCGCACGTCCTTGAAGCCGTCGAGCAGATACGGCTTCCCGTCGCTGCCGAGGAACGGCAGGACGTAGAGCATTCGCCGTCCGTCGGGATGCTCGCCCTTGACGAATAGATTGAAGCGGCCATCGATTACCGGCGAGCCGCCTTCGGGAGTGAATCCGTCCACGCGAATCGTTCCCGCCACCGCCGCGGCGTGCTCCTCGCTGACGAGCGCGGCGGTAAGATTGGGCATCGCGATCGTAATCGTGAATTCGACGCGCGAGTTGGCCGACTTCCCCGCGAGTTCCGCCGCCAGGTAATCCTCGGGCGGATTCCATCCCTTCGCGGCATAGCCACGCATCGTTTCGGTGAATGAGATTCCAAACGGTTGTGTCATGGTGGGCGCGGTCCCTCCTTCGGGAATAATCACTTGCGAAATCGGTTCGATAATCGGCTGGGCGGAGGCGGCTTCGGGCGCACGCCAGTTTTCGTTTCCGGCCACGCGGCGGATGACGGCCTCGATCTTGCGCTCGGCGACGGCGGTAATCGTATGCGCCGGATTCACTCCCGTCGATTTCGGCAGGGTCGATCCGTCGAGCACGAAGAGGCCCGGATATCCGTACACTTCGCCGTTCGGATCGGTAACGCCCGCCTCCGCCGTGTCCGCCATCAGGCATCCGCCGAGATTGTGGACGGAGCCGCGAATCCGAAAGTTTTGCCACAGCGGGTCGCGCGCGTCGTCCGCGCCGAGCGCCATCGCGAAATCGGTGGCGAGCCGCATCTCGGCGTCATAGAGAGGGCGGTTTGCAACCGTGTCCCATTCGACCCGGAGCTTGCCGCGCCGATTTAGCCGCATCGAGCCGCCCGCGAGATCGCGCCCCATCATCAGGAGCGGCACGAAGCGGTCCATTTCCGGATCGGGGAGCTCCTCCTTGCCCGCGCGCCGGCGATACCACGCGCGAACCAATCCGGCGCCGCCGAGAATCAGGCCGCGATGGGGGTTGACGACTTGCAGCGCCTTTGCGACCTCCTTGGCGCAGCCGCCCTCCTGAAGCATGAACCAATTGTCGAAGCCGTTCTCGCGCCGATGATGGATAATCGCGGTCGCGATAATCGGCCCTTCCGACGGTTTGAATTCCTCCGCGGTGCGGAACGCGAGCGCCTGAAAATCGCCGTTGGCGGAATAGCCTTCGCCCAGCCGCGCGCTGAGCTTCGGGAGCGTGCGATGCACGTCGCGGCAGCGGAGCATCAGCTCGGTCGTGTTCACCGTTCCCGCGCAGACAAATACGTAACGCGCGCGGCTCTCCCCGATGCTTCCTCCGGCGGTGTGGTCCTTGAACCGCACCCGGTAGCCGCCGTTGGATGGCTCGATTTGGGCGACTTCGCATTGCGTCGCGATCTCCGCGCCATGCCGGCGCGCGAGCGCCAGATAATTAAAATCGAGGGTGTTCTTCGCGTGCTCGTTGCATCCCAGGGTGCATTCCCCGCAATAGGTGCAGCCCTTCTGTTCGACGCCGAATTTGTTTTGATGCACTTCGCCGGGCGGGCCAAAATCGAGCGCCAGATTCGGATAGCAGAATTGGTCCGCGCGCCCGAGGCTCCGCGCCGCCTTTTCCATGAGGCGCGCCTTGGGCGGAATCCCAAGATGGCTCGATTGCGTGATCGGCTTGATGTCGAGCATATAGGCCGCGAGGTCGTAGTAGGGGTCGAGCGCGGCGCGCGAATATCCGCGCGGCCATTCGCTCTCGAACGCCCATTCGGGGGCGCGCATCTGGATGCTCGAATAGACCAGCGACCCTCCGCCCAGCCCGGCGGCCTGAACGGCGGTCATGTGGCGAAACGCGCGAATGTCGAACAGGCCGCCGTCGATTTGCCAGACCATCCCGCGCCCCGGATGGGTCCAATCGCGCGGGAACGGTTCCGTCTCGTAGCTCTTGCCGCGTTCGATTACGCAGGCCTTGAGGCCGGCCTGCGCGAGCCGACAGGCGGCGACGGAGCCGCCGAACCCAGAACCGATTACGATCGCATCGTACTCAGGACGCATTCCGATTCACCCGCATCGCCATGCGATGCTCTCCTGCCACACTTCTCTACCTAACGAGTGTTCGGGTCAAGCGCCAGCACCGCCGGTGTGGAACTAAATGACCGTCTCTTCCTTAATCGCCGACGACTTCCCACGATGGCGCCGATAAATGCCTGCGGCCCATTTGGCCGCCGGATGCTCCGCCAGCGGCGCGCGTGCGGCGTTAACCGGCGCGGGCGGTTCGGGAATCGGATAGGGAAATTCCTTCGGCATCCACACCGGATACAGCAATGCGGCCGCGGTCAGATCGGCAACCGTGAATCGGTCCCCAACCAGGTAGCCCGAGGGCTGAAGTTCGCGCTCGATTCGATCCATCGCGGCAATCACCTTCTTTCGCGCGATCTCCGCTTCGGTCGGATAAATCTTCATCATTTTTCTCATGCGCGGGCGGATGAGCGGAAATATCGCCCGCATGAACAGCCGCTTGCCGATTCCCGCCTGACTGGTGAACCTTGCCGCCACGTCTGAGGAGTACGGCAGCAACAGGAAGTAGCCCCATTGCCGGATGTACGGCCCCAGCTCCTCGTCGAAAAAATCCTCCAGTTGAAGCGCACGCTCCCGCTCCTTCGGATCCGGCGGGTAGAGCGCGGGCGCGGACCATTTCGATTCGATCGCCGCGATGACGCGGGTGGAATCGTGGATTACATCGCCGTCCAGTTCGAGCACCGGCGTCGCGGTCTGGCCCGTCATCTTCTTGATTCTGCGGATATGCGTTCCCGGCAGGAGCGAGCGCCGGACATACGGCACGCCCTTGAAATCGAGCGCCCAGCGCGCCTTTTCGGCATAGTGGGAAATCGCAAATTGCCACAGCACGGGCGTTTCCATGAGGCTGTGTTAGCAGCTTTCGCCGATCAAGTCTCGCGCATGGCTTCGCGGCCGCCCGCTTGACGATGGTGCGATAGCGGGCAACAATCGCCTCTCTGGAAATGCTATTGCGGAAATCCCAATAAAATGAGCGATTTTCTGTCGAGCCTGGCCGGCGTCGTTGGCGCGGATGGCATCGTTAGCAGCGATGCGATCGGCGATTACACTCACGACGAAGCGTTGAGCGGCGCGCCATGCGTGCCGCTCGCCGCCGTGCGGCCGGCGAATAGCGATCAGGTCTCGCGTATCCTGCGGCTCGCAACCGAGAATCGGGTTCCTGTAACCGCGCGCGGCTCCGGCACGGGATTGTCGGGCGCCTGCGTGCCGCGTCACGGCGGCATCGTCGTGAGCTTCGAGCGCATGAAGCGGATCGTCGAAGTTGACACCGCGAACCATGTCGCGGTCGTCGAGGCCGGCGTCACGCTCAACGAATTGAACGGGAGATTGGAGGCCGACGGCCTCGTCTATCCCGTCTTCCCCGGTGAGAACAGCGCGTCTTTGGGCGGCAATGTTGCGACTAATGCGGGCGGGATGCGCGCCGTGAAGTACGGCGTCACGCGCCACAATGTCCTGGGACTCGAAGCGGTCCTGCCCACCGGCGAAGTCATCCATACCGGCGGCAAGTTCGTGAAAGCCTCGGCCGGTTACGATTTGACCCAGCTAATCATCGGTTCGGAAGGCACCCTGGCGCTGGTCACGCAGGCAATCCTCAAACTGGTTCCGCGGCTCGCGCATGGTGCGACGATGCTGGCGCCGTTTCGGAGCCTTGAGGATGCCATCCGCGCCGTACCCGCGATCGTCATGAAGGGCGTCGGGCCGCTCTTAATCGAATACATCGACCAGATGACGATGGTCGCGATCGCCGCGCAGAACAATTTGGAACTTGGCATCCCGGACCAGGTGCGCGCTGAAACCCAGGCGTACCTGCTGGTCGTCCTGGAGGGGAGCAGCCAATCGCGCATCGATGAAGACATGGAAGCCGCCGGCGCCATCCTCACGGGCCACGGCGCGATCGACGTGTACGTCCTCCAACCCGCCGCGGCGCATCAAATGATCGAGGCGCGCGAGCGGAGCTTTTGGACCGCAAAATCCGCGCAGGCGAGCGACGTGATCGATATTGTCGTGCCGCGCGCCGCGCTCCCCGATTACATGCAAAAGGTGCGCGAGATCGCCGCGAAGCGCCAGACCATGATCCCCGGATGCGGCCACGCCGGTGACGGCAACGTCCACCTCGCGGTCTTCGAGCGCGACGCGGACCAGCGCGCGGCCCTCCTGCGCGATCTTTTCGCGGCGGGAATCGCACTGGGCGGGAAGATTTCCGGCGAACATGGAATCGGAATCGTCAAGAAGAAATACTTTATGGAATTCGAAGACCCGATCGCGATCGGACTCATGCGGCGCATCAAGAATGCGTTCGATCCGGCCGGCATCCTTAACCCCGGCGCGGTCTTCGACTGAGCCGCCACCTGGAACTGGAGAAATTATGAACGGTGCCCAAGCATTGATTCGCACGCTGGTTGGATGCGGCGTCGATACCTGTTTCATGAATCCCGGCACCTCCGAAATGCATTTCGTGGCCGCGCTCGACAGCGTCCCCGAAATGCGCGGCGTGCTGTGCCTGTTCGAGGGCGTCGCCACCGGCGCGGCCGACGGCTACGCCCGAATGGCGGACCGGCCCGCCTCGGTCCTATTGCATCTGGGTCCGGGACTCGGCAACGGCCTGGCCAATCTGCACAACGCGCGCAAGGGCAAAGTTCCCGTCGTCAATATCGTCGGCGACCACGCCACCTACCACAAGCGCTTCAACGCGCAACTCGAAAGCGACATCGAGACCGTCGCGCGCAACGTATCGTCATGGGTGAAGCGATCGATGCGCCCCGAGGACGTCGGCGCGGACGGGGCGGAAGCGGTCACCGCCGCGATGGGACCGCCCGGACAGGTGGCGACGCTGATTCTTCCCGCCGACGCCTCATGGCTCGAGGGCGGAATCGTTGCGCCACCGCGTCCGTTCGCCAAGCGCAATCCGGCCGCAAAAGATCGGATCGAAAAGATCGCCGCGATCCTGCGAGGAAAGGAGCAATGCACCCTATTCCTTGGCGGAACTGCCGTCCGCAGGCGGGGCCTGATTGCGGCGAGCCGAATCGCGAAAGCGGGCGGCGCCAAAATGATGTGCGAGACCTTTCCCGCCCGGCTTGAACGCGGCGCCGGTATCCCGCCAATCGAGCGGCTCGCCTATCTGGCCGAGTTCGCCACGATGCAGCTCGCGGGCACGAAGCATCTAATTATTGCCGACACCAAGTCGCCCGTGTCATTCTTCGCCTATCCCGGTAAGGCAAGCGACCTCGTCCCGGAGGGCTGCGAAGTTCACATGCTGGCGAGTGACACCGACGATGCGCCCGCGGCGCTCGAAGCGCTCGCCGATGCGCTCGACGCACCCAAAGACGCCGCCGCGCTTCAGCCCGCCTCGCCTCCCGGACGCCCCGCCGGATCGCTCACGGCGGAATCGGTCTGTCAGGCGATCGGCGCGATGTTGCCGGAGGGCGCTATCGTATCGGACGAGGGCAACACCACCACATCGCTTTATGGCCCGATGCTCACGGCGGGCGCGCCGCCGCACGATTGGCTGTGCCTGACGGGCGGGGCGATCGGGCAGGGCTTGCCGGTCGCGACCGGAGCGGCGGCCGCGGCGCGCGATCGTAAAGTCGTCTGCATGGAATCGGACGGCAGCGCGCTCTACACGATTCAGTCGTTGTGGACGCAGGCGCGCGAAGGGCTGAACGTCGTCAACGTCATCTTCAACAACAAATCGTATGCGGTGCTCAACATGGAACTGAATCGCGTCGGCGCGGCCGCCTCGGGTCCAAAGGCCAAAGAGATGCTCGACCTCCATCGGCCCGATCTCGACTTCGTGGAAATTTCCAAGGGAATGGGCGTCCCCGCGACGCGCGCCACGAGCGCGGAAGAGTTCTGCGCGCAATTCGCCCGCGCAATCGCCGAGCCAGGCCCGGCGCTAATCGAAGCGATGGTCCCCAGCTTGGTGTGAATTGAAGTAGTGGGCAAGGCTCCGAAAAACGTCACTTCGGATGAGGGCGAATGGCGCGAAGTACGTAAACATCGGCCTCGATCATGAAATAAAAGCGCCAGCCGCCATCGACGCGCGCCTGCCAAATGCCGCGTGCTTCATCGTATTTCTTGGCCCTTAGCGAGGGATGGCGCAAATTCAGTAACAGAAACCGGACCTGCTTCTCCAACGCGCGCTGAATCGGCAACGGCGCCTCCGCGAGTTGGCGGATTATCTTAGGGGTGTAGACCGCGCGCATGCGTCCGCGTCGCTGAGAGCTTGGCGCGCGTCCGCGCACGATCTTCGCTTATTCGCTTGCGTTCGCGAGCAACCAAGCCGCGCAACGCGGGAATTGCCTGCTTTGCGTCGTAAGGACCGTACACCCGCCCCGCCTTGACGTCCGCCTCGGCGTCCGCCAAATCGCGTTCGAGTTCCGGATCGTAATCGACCACCTGTTTGCGGCGGAGTATTATCGCGCCGCGGTCCACGATCTCGGCCTCCATAAGCTCGCCCCTTGCGAGCCCCAGCTTCGAGCGCACCTTGAGCGGGATCGTCACCTGAAACCGCGGCCCAACCTTGGTCAATTCGGCCATATGATCTGATCATAGGGCAATATGACGATATGTCAAGGTTGCTGGCTTGCCTCCTAATACCGCGCTTGCCACGGGAGATTTGGATTTCGATGGCGTGCCCTGGCTTACGGTCTATAAGCCGGCGGACATCGGATGAGCAAAATCGCGCGGGCCCGCGCGGAGAAAAGTAGCGCAACGCCGCCTGATCAACTAGCGCCCTCAGAGGTCAAGGCACTTTTTCAAATCCTTAGCCGCCTGAGAAACCTTGCCTTTAGACCGAATAATCCCTTGGATGCTCCACATCGCAAATTTGGTTTTCTGGTCGTTTAACAACTGAGGATTTTTCTTGAAAGCGCATTGTATGAGGTTCGATTCAACCTCATCTATTGCGCTCTCGTTTTTCGGGCCTCTTTTTTTTGGCAAGCAGACAAAGAAAAATATCGGTTTGCCTTTTTTTTGACGAACCAGAGCTTTGTGGTATTTCTTCAGCTTGTGATCACCGAATGCTTCTTGCTCAAACGACTTGGTTGTCTTGCCGACATACATCGGCTTATATCCCTTGGCTGCCTTAAAGGCAAAAACGTAGCAACCGCACTCTTTTTTAGCGTGGGATTTTCTTGCCAGAATTCATTGATGTCATTGTCTGAAATTTCCCGGCCCGCTCTTTCCTTGCTGGTTTTAAGCTCATATGGTCCCTTGACAGTGAATGACGTTGCCATCGGTTTCCTTCCTGACCCGAAAATTATCTTGGCTTCCGTATAGCGTCTATTACTATCGCGCTAAACTGGCTAGCGCTCGTCATTCCAGCGCGCCCTTGGAGCGCATCGTGGCAACCTCCTCGGCGGTGTAGCCGAGGAGGTTGGTCAGCACCTCGTCCGTGTGCTGGCCGAGTAGCGGCGCGGGCGATTTCACTTCGCAGGGCGTCGCGCTCATCCGCCACGGAATCCCACAATGCTTCCTGACGCCAACCTCGGGATGGTTGAGTTCGACGAAGTAATTGCGCTGGTTCAGGTGCGGCTCCTCGTCGAGGTACTTGTTGTCGGCGCATGCGGTCGCGGAGACGCCGGACGCCTGCAATTGCGCAACGACTTCGGCGACGCGCTTGTCTTTGGTCCATCCAGCGATGATCGCGTCGAGCGCGTCCTCGTTTTTCTTGCGCGCGGCGAACGTGGCGAAGCGCGCGCCTGCCGCGAGTTCCGGTTTGCCGATTGCACGCGCGAGCCGGCTCCATTCGGCGTCATCCACGCACACGATCGAGACGAATTGATCGATTGTCTGCTCGAGAATTTTTTCGGGCAGGTCGAGGCACTTGAAGATTCCGTGCGGCGCCATTTGCGGATCGCGATTGCCGATTCGCTCCGGCTCGCGCCCGTTCATGGTGTATTCCAGGATGCCCTCCGCGAGCAGGTCCATCGCGCATTCCCACTGGCTCATGTCGATGTACTGCCCCTCGCCGGTTTTAGCGCGATGGAACAGCGCGGCCATAATCGCGAACGCCCCGTGGATTCCCGCGTTGGGATCGGCGTAGCTGAGGCCCGCGTGCATCGGCCGCATCCCCGGAAATCCGGTCATCGCCGACAAGCCCGACAGGGGGACCTGCACGGGGCCGTAGGCGATGTAATCCTTATACGGCCCGGTATCGCCGTAACCGGACATCGTGATCATGATGACATCCGGGCGGGCCTTGCGGACGGCTTCGTAGCCGAAACCGAGCCGATCAATCACACCGGCGGCGAAATTATTGACCACGATGTCGCTCTGCTTGACGAGCCGCCATGCGGCCTCGCGCGCCTCGGGATGCTTGAAGTTCAGCGCGATCGATTTTTTGCCCTGGTTGTACTGATTGTAATAGCCCGATTTGTTGAGGCCGTTGAAAACGCCCCCGGGCCACGGCGGAAGCATCCGCGTAACGCATGGCCGCGTCTGGGTTTCGATTCGGATTACCTCGGCTCCCAGATGGGCCAGTTGGAGCGTGCAGTACGGCCCCGCCCAGACCCAACTGAAATCGCACACGCGGAGGCCTTCGAGCGGCAGCTTCGCCATCGTCAGATGACTCCCTTGCGCGACAGTTCGGCCGTTCGCGACTGCGAGATGCCCAATTGCCCCCCGAATATCTCGCCGTTGTGCTGACCCAGAGCGGGCGCGGGCATCCGGATTTCCCACGGCGTGCGCGCATACTTGACCGGAGCGCCCGGATACTGGTGCGTTCCGGCGGCGGGCTGCGCGATCTCGGCGAAAAATCCGCGCGCCTTCAGATGCTCGGAGTTGAGCAGGTCGCCCATCGTCGAGACGGGAGCGAACGGCACGCGCCGGGCCTGCGCCCTTTGGTAGAGATTGAGCACCGTCTGGTCCTTGACCCAATCTTCAAGCAACACTTTAAGCGCGTCCCAGTTCAGCCCGCGCGCGAGCCGGTCCTGGAAAATTTCCTCGCTGGCCCACTCCGGGCTGCCCATCATCTCCACGAAGCTGTGCCACTGATGCTCCTCGATGCAGCACAGGTAGATGTAGCCGTCTTTGCATTGCATCGCTTCGAGCGGCTGAATCGGTTTCTGCCCCAGCCGCGTCGCAATCATCTTCATGTAGGGCCAGAACTCGAACGTCATCTCAAGCTGCGACGCGATCGATTCCTGAACCGATACTTCAACGTGCTGTCCGGTTCCGTCGCGCAGCGCGGCCAGCGCCGCCGCGATCGTGGCGGTCGCCGCATGAACTCCGCTTTGATAGCCCGCCTGATGGCCGCCGACCTTGAGGGGCGGAAGCTCCGGATGCTGCGCGCCGGCGCCGTTCAGCACGCAGGCGCCGCCCGCGCACCATAGGTTCAATTCCTCCGCGCGATAATCGCGATTCGGCCCGGAGAGCCCGAACGGCGCAATCGAGGTCATCACGAGGCGCGCGTTTTTGCGCCTCACGCGATCGTACGAAAGCCCGATCCGATCCATCTCGGACGGCACCAGATTGTGAATCAGGATGTCGGCGTCCGCGATCAGCCGCTCGAAAATCTCGAAGCCCTCCGGCTTTGCGATATCGAGCGTGACGCCCTTCTTGTTTGTGTTGAGATAGAGGAACAGTCCGCTCTTCTCCGGATGGGGAGTGTGGCCGGGAAACGGGCCGCGCGTGCGCGCGCGATCGCCCGTGCCGGGCCGTTCGATTTTGATTGTTTCCGCGCCAAGGTCGGCGAACAGCTTGGCGCAATACGCCGCCGAAACCATCTCGCCCAGCTCGACGATCTTTAGCGATGACAACGCTCCCGGCATCGCAACCTACTCCGGAAAGACCTGCCGGAACGGTTTGACCTCGACGCGCTCGAACACGCCGCCGGTCGTGTAAGGATCGTGGTGTGCGAACGCGATCGCCTCAGCCTCGTTCTCCATGTCGATCACAATCAGACTGCCGCTGCCGTCGGTGAACGGTCCGGCGAGCTTAACCCTTCCGGCCTCTTTTAATGGCCGGAGGTTTTCGAGATGTGCCGGACGGACGCGCGGGCGGAGCGCGGCGCCGTTGGGTCCGTCATGGCCGATAATCGCAAACAGCATCGGGTGTTTCCCAAGCCAAGTGCGTGAAAGTTAGCACGCCGCGCACTACGGACAAAAGGGCGCTGGGCGGCTCATTGGTCAATCCTCTTTTCGGTCTTTCGGCGATCCGAAAATCGAGTGGATCGCCGCCCAAAAATTATCGGCGACCCTGGTTGACACTCCTCCGTAGATGCCGGAGAAATCCTGTCTCATCGGTTCAACGTGGAAGGGCGCCGGAGGTTCCTCGTTGGCTTCATGCCGAAGCTCATGCCTTCGCTGCTTCCTCCACGCGAGGAACCGCTTATGTTCCTCTTCCTGTTCCTTTCTGACGCGGCGTTTTACGAACTTTGAGCGAGAGGCTGTGTAAAGCACGACCCCGGCTACAATTACGAGAGCGACGATCAGCCACGGTGGCATCGTCACAATTCCGGGCTGGACGGCAAAAACGTCTCGCCCATCAGGTGGGCATCTACGGCGCGGG